>CAYGVJ010000040.1:0-28795 GCA_964353255.1 uncultured Solibacteraceae bacterium
CAATGGGGAAGCCCTCCGGCGCCGAAAGCCGTGCTGCGGGGTTGACACGCGGGGGGGGGGGTATATAATCAACCTGTCCGGGAGTCCAAAAAAGAAATCCTGGTTTATTCGCCTTCTGCTATAGTGAGGTCCATGAGCCCAGAACCGCAACACTACGACTTCGCCAACCAGCTGCTCGCAAGCAAGGAATTCTTCGAGCGCTCAACCGGGGTCCTCGATGAGGCCGACTCCGGGTTCCGTCCGCAGGAAGGCATGATGACCGTCGCGCAGCACGTCGCGCACACGGCTCAGACTCTCGACTGGTTCATCGAGGGCGCATCCCGACGCGAAGGTTTCGACCTCGATTTCGAGAAACAGGTCAAGGCCCTCGAGGGTGTGACCTCGCTCGCCGCCGCCCGCCAGATGCTCGAAACGGCATACGCGAACGCGATCCACTTTCTCCGCTCGCGCAGCCCGGAGGATCTCGCGCGGCCACTCTCGCCCGGCCCGGTCATGGGCGGCCAACCCATCAGCGACATCGTATGGGTCATGGTCGAGCACACCGCGCATCATCGCGGCGCTCTGACCGTCTACTCCCGCCAGCTCGGAAAAGTGTCCCCGATGCCCTACGGCGGCTGAATCGATCTCTGTCGCCCGGGATCTTCGCTTCAAACCGAACTGGATCTGCCGACCTACTGACTGGGACTCGGTCAGCTTGCCGAATGACTTGTCGCCTACGGTCAGAGCCGCGCTGCGGGCGTTGGCGATAAAGAACGAATACCCATACGCGTACCCTCTGCGTATCGTATGTCATGGTCAGAGGGCGGATGTAAGGAGATTTGGGACTTTCCGATCCTGTGGTGTCTTCCGGAGGGCGGCAGGTCACGCCGAGCAGCGGGCGCTGCCCACGGAAATGCGGGAAGAGCAAGAAATTCCTATGGGCGCACTTCCAGCAATCCCAGCAGCTTTTTGCGCACCGCCGCGGCGGTTTTCCGGTTGGGGGCCACGACTAGGATGGTGTCGTCGCCGGCCACCGTGCCCACGATTTCGGCCCATTGCTCGCGGTCCAGGGCCACTGCCACCGAGTTGGCGTGGCCAGGGGAGGTCTTGACCACCACCAGGTTCTGGGCCGCGCGGACATCCTGCACGAACTCGGCGACCAGGGTTGCCAGATCGGGACCGGCGGTCTCGGGCGCCACCTGGCGGTAGCCCTGAGGAGTCTTCGCCAGGCCCAGTTCGCGGATATCGCGGGACAGCGTCACCTGGGTGGCGGAAAGGCCGAGCTGCCTGAGTTCGCGGGCCAGCTCCTCCTGGGTGTGGATCTCACGCGCGCGGATGAGCCTGAGAATCTGTCCCTGGCGGTAGCTCTTGTTCATACGCGCATCCGGGCCAGCCGCTGCCCGGCCTCCTCCAGCGCGCGCGCTACGGTTTCCGGCCCGGTGCCGCCCGGAATCTCGCGGGTGCGCAGGCCGGCTTCGGCATCCAGCAGGCGGGCCATCTCGGGTGTGAATTCGGGGGCGAAGGCGACCAGTTCCGCTGGCGTCCAGTCCGCGGGTTTCTTGCGCAGCCGGAGGCTTTCCAGCACCAGGCGCCCCACGATCTGGTGGGCGCGGTGGAACGGCGTGCCGGCGCGGGCCAGGGCCTCGGCCAGGTCGGTTGCCACTACCCAGCTCTCGGCGACCGCCGCGGCGGGCTTCTCCGGGCGAAGTCTGGCGGAGGCCACGACCGCCCGCGCCATCTCCAGCGAACCGCTCACCTGGTCCACAGCGTCGAACAGCGGCTCTTTGTCCTCCTGCATGTCGCGGCTGTAAGTGAGCGGCAGCCCCTTCATGGTGAGAAAGAGCGAAGAAAAGGCCCCGAAGACCCGGCCGCACTTGCCGCGGATCAGCTCCAGCGAATCGGGGTTCTTCTTCTGGGGCATCAGGCTGGAACCGCTGGTTACTTCGTCGGCCAGTTCCAGCCAGCCGAATTCGTCGCTCGAATACAGGATCCAGTCTTCGGCCAGCCGGCTCAGGTGGAGCATAATCAGGCAAACCGCGTACAGGAAGTCGAGAATAAAGTCGCGGTCGCCGGCGGCGTCCATGCTGTTGGCGGTGAGCGCTTCGAAGCCCAGTTCTTGGGCGAGGGCCTGCCGGTCGAAGGGGAAGCCGCTGCCGGCCAAAGCGCCGGAGCCGAGGGGCAGGGCATTGGCGCGCCGTCGGGCTTCGCCGAGGCGCTCGAAGTCCCGCGCGAACATCTCGAAGTACGCCAGCAGATAATGCGGCCATAGCACCGCCTGGGCGCGCCGCAGGTGGGTGTAGCCGGGGATTATCGCGTCGGGATAGCGGCGGGCGAGATCGAGCAGCGCCTCCATCAGGGCCGCGAGCAGCGCGCGCAGGGCGTCGATCTCGTCGCGGAGCCACAGGCGCACGTCGAGGGAAACCTGCTCGTTGCGGCTGCGCCCGGTGTGGATCTTGTCGGCCAGCTCCCCGACGCGCTCCTTCAGCTTGCGGATCACCAGCGTGTGGACATCCTCGTCCGTGGCGCCCTCAAACACCGCCTCCCCTTGCTCTGCGATCTCCGCGAGCGCCTTCACCAGCGCCACGCGCTCCTCCGCGCTCAGGATTCCCACGCGCTCCAGCGCCCGCGCCCAGGCTTGCGATCCGCGTATGTCCGCCTCGAGCAGCCGGCGGTCGAAGGACAGCGACTCGGAAAACCGCTCGAAGACCTCCGACGGTCCCTGCTCGAAACGCCCGCCCCAGAGTCTCATGGTTTCCCGGTAAGGGTGGCCCGCACCTTGATAGGCAGACCGATCAGGTTGATGAAGCCCTCGGCGTCCTTCTGGTCGTAGCCGGCGCCCATGGTGAAGCTGGCGATGTCCAGCGAGTGCAGCGAGTAGGGCGAGCGCCGGCTGACCGGTTCGAGGTTGCCTTTATACAAGCACAGCGTGACCTCGCCGGTGGTGGCCTGGCTGGTTTTCTCGAAGAAGGCGTCCAGGGCCTCGCGCAGCGGGGTAAACCAGAAGCCGTAGTAGACCAGCTCGGCGTAGTCCAGCGCCAGGCGCTGCTTATAGTGGAGCAGGTCGCGATCCAGGGTCAGCGCCTCCAGCTCGCGGTGCGCGGTCGTGATCAGCGTCCCGCCAGGGGTCTCGTAACAGCCGCGCGACTTCATCCCGACGAAGCGGTTCTCGACCAGGTCCGCGCGCCCGATGGCATGCTCGCCGCCGATGCGGTTCAGGGTCTCCAGCAGCGTGACCGGGAACATGTACTGGCCGTTCACCGACACCGGCGCGCCACGGTCGAAGCCGATTCTGACCTCGACCGGAGCGTTAGGGGCGTCCTTCGGGCTGCGGGTCAGCATCCAGACATCTTCCGGGGCCGGCGTGGCCGGATCTTCGAGCACGCCGCCCTCATGCGAGACGTGCCAGATGTTGCGGTCGCGGCTGTAGATCTTGGCGGCGGTGGCGGCCACCGGCACGTCGCGCGCGGCGGCGTAAGCCAGGGCGTCCTCGCGCGAACGGATGTCCCACTCCCGCCAGGGCGCGATCACCCGGAGCTGCGGCGCCAGGGCCTTGTAAGTGAGCTCGAAGCGCACTTGGTCGTTGCCCTTGCCGGTGCAGCCGTGGGCCAGGGCGTCGCAGCCGGTTTTGAGCGCGACTTGGACTTGCAGCTTGGCCAGCAGCGGCCGCGCCACCGAGGTCCCGAGCAGATACTTGTGCTCGTAGACGGCGCTGGAGCGCACCAGCCGCCACAGATACTCGGTCACGAACTCCTGGCGCAGGTCCTCGATGTAGACCTCCGCGGCGCCGGTTTTGCGCGCTTTTTCTTCCAGGCCGGCGAGTTCCTCGTCCCCCTGGCCGATGTTGCCGCAGACGGCCACCACCTGGCAGCCATAGGTCTCCTTCAGCCAGGGAATGATGACCGAGGTATCCAGCCCGCCGGAGTAGGCGAGCGCCACTTTCTTGGGATGGTCCATAAACTGGGATTGTAGCGCGCCGTCAGGCCAGCAGCATAAGGAGCAAGGCTTTCTGGGTGTGCAGCCGGTTCTCGGCCTGACCGAACACCACGGAGCGGTTGCTCTCGATGACGGCTTCGGTGACCTCCTCGCCGCGCTTGGCCGGCAGGCAGTGCATGAAGACAGCGTCCGGCCGGGCGAGCTCCATCAGCTTCTCGTTGACCTGGTAGCGGCGGAAGCTGCGCCGGCGCTCGGCGGCCTCGTTTTCCTGCCCCATGCTGGTCCAGACGTCCGTGTAGACGGCATTGGCGCCGGCCACGGCTTCTTCGGGCCGGCGCGTAATCTTGAGGCCGGCGCCCGAGGCGGCGGCCAGGCCCTCGGCCTGGCGGACTATCTCGGGATTGGGGCCGTAACGCGGCGGCGTAGCCAGCGCGAAATCGACGCCCAGCCGCGTCGCGGTGAGCATCAGGGAATGAGCGACGTTGTTGCCGTCGCCCACAAAGGCCAGTTTCAGGCCGCGCAGTTCTCGGAAGCGCTCCCGCAGCGTGAAGATGTCGGCCAGGGCCTGGCAGGGATGGTACAGGTCGCTCAGGGCGTTGATCACCGGGACGCTGGCCCAGCGGGCCAGCTCCTCGATGGTCTGCTGTGAAAAAGTGCGCGCCACAATGGCTTGGGTCCAGCGCTCCAGGTTCCGGGCGATGTCCTCGAGCGGCTCGCGCCCGCCGATGCGGCCGGCGTCGAAGATCGAGTCTCCGCCCAACTGCTTGATGGCCAGCTCGAAGGTCACGCGCGTTCGCAGGGAGGGCTTCTCGAACAGCAGGCTGATGTAACGGCCGCGCAGGGCCTGGGCGTAGCGGGCGGGCGCGGCCTTGACGCGGGCCGTGAGCTCCAGCAGACGCACCAGCTCGTCCGGCGTCAGGTCCAGGTCGCAGGTGAAGTCCCGCGCCGCAGCCTGGGGAAGCCGCCGGCCGGGGCGGGTTGGTGAATGTTTATTCATTCTTATGAATAATCACACACCGGCGGGGCGCCCGTCAAGCGGGGGCGACTCTGGCCCTCCCCCAGTTTTGCGTGGCCGAGGGTGGAATAGGCATTCGTGCCTGTGTGCTGCGTGCCCCCCCAACAGACCGGGAGGCCTATTCCACCTGTTCGGGGCTCCAACTGGGGGAGGGCCAGGGGGCGACTCTGTTGCAGAATGGTAGGGTTCAGCGCTAAGCCCGGGCGGTGCCAACACCATGGTGCTCGAAACCCGCTCTCCCGTGACTGTGGAGCTGCCGACGGACCTGCGGCAGATTCCCGACCGCCCCGCCGTTTTCCTGGTCCGGGTCCGCCAGGGCGCGCCGTACCTGGGCCGGACCAGCCTGCTGCGGCGCCGGCTGGAGCGGCTGCTGGGGGAGCGCGGGCGGCCTTCGCGGCTCTTGAACCTCCGGAGCATCGCTTCACGCCTCGAATACTGGCCGGTGGGCTCCCGTCTGGAGTCGAGCCTGTTGCTCTATGAGCTGGCCAAGCGCCACTTTCCGGCGGATTACTCGCGCTTTCTGAAGCTGCGCCTGCCGCCCTACCTCAAGGCCATTCTGTCGAATCCTTTTCCGCGCACCCAGGTTACCACCCGGCTTAGTGGGGCCAAGGCTTTCTACTATGGGCCGTTCCGCAATCGCGCGGTGGCGGAGCAATTCTCCAGCCAGGTCTTGGATCTGTTCCAGGTACGCCGCTGCCAGGAGGATCTGGAGCCCTCGCCCCTCCATCCCGGCTGCGTCTACGGGGAAATGAACATGTGCCTGCGACCGTGCCAGGCTGCCGTGAGCCGCGAGGAATACTTGAGCGAAGTGGACCGTCTGGTCCAGTTCCTGGCAACCGGGGGGCAGTCCCTGCTGGAGGTGGTGAGGGCGGCGCGGGATCGCCTCAGCGGAGAACTCCGCTTCGAGGAAGCGGCGCGCCAGCACAAGCGGCTGGAGAAGATACAGCAGGTCCTGCGCTTGCGCGATGATCTCGGCGGAGAGGTCGGTGAGCTGTGCGGGGTGGCGGTGACGGCCTCGGCCGTGGCGGGCGCCGCGGAGCTGTGGTTCTTTTGTCGGGGCGGCTGGCAGGCGCCGGTGCGCATCAGCTTCGAGGTCGTGGACGGCAAGCCGGTCTCCCTGGACCACAGGTTACGGGAGGCCGCTTCCGCGTTGCAGCCTGTCGAAGTGGCGGGGCGAGAGCGCCAGGAGCATCTGGGCTTGCTGGTGCGCTGGTACTGCTCGAGCTGGCGTGATGGCGAGTGGGTCCGGCTGGCGGCTCTCGACCGCCTGCCGTACCGCAAGCTGGTGGCCGCCGTGGCGCGGGTGCTGGCGACTACCCCTCCACCTTCCGACTAGCGCGGGGGACAGTCTGTCCTGACGAGCCTCTGAGCGGCAAATAGGACCCTGGGCCTAACCCTTTGTCGCCGCCCGTCGATACATAGTCGTGGATGGCTGATAAAGGCGGCAAGAAAGGCAAATCGTTCAACTTTGTCCACGAGACCGAGGATGGGTTGGTGCACCTGGAGGTGGGCAAGTCGCCGCCGCGTTGCTGGACCGCGCGCTTCTGGGGCCGGGAAGTGGAGGGATACATGAGGGCGAAGAGCTTCACCACGGCTCGTGAGACCCTCTTGCGGTGTTTCGCGGACATGTATCCGCAGCACTGCTGCACGGCACACTGCGGCCCCGAGGCGCACGGGGAGACACACCGCCGACCTTGACCTCCCGGCAAAGCGGGCAGACGGCCAAGGGCAGGCTCCCTGGCCGGCCACCGACTTCAGCCGTAGGCTGCTAGTGGTCCTACTAGGCCGTCTCTGCCGCCTTGCCGGCCTTCTTGGCGGCCTTAGCCTTCACTAAAGCCCATCTCCGCCTCTGGGCGTCGGCGATTCTCTTTCTGGCGGCCGCGCTCAGAATCCGCTTGGGCTTTGCCGCTACCAGCCCGGCGCCGCGGAATCCTTTGCGGACCCCGAGCATGCTTCGCACAGTGGCGGTCTTCTTCTCCAACTCCTGCCTTTGTTGCTCAAGTCCTTCCAGGGCCGCTTGAAGCAAGGTGGCGTCGAACAACTTCTTTCTTGGCATGTGGTTGATTTGGCTCTCCTCTCCTTTAGTGCGCCGGCGACCAACCCAGCGGCGCACCAATCATTATAACTCAGCCGGGGCGACGCCGTGAAGCCCTCGCGCTATAATTCTTAGGTCTGGCAGAAAGGCGTCCCACTGGACCCGGAGGAAAGAACATGCGTTCCCCTGTCACGCCGTTCGTGGCGGTTTTGCTGGTGTTTTGGTGCGGGGCCGCCGGCGCCCAGGAAATCAGCATCGACATACCCTATCAGAGGTTCGTCCTGAGCAACGGGCTTACCCTGCTTGTGCACGAGGACCACAAAGCGCCCATCGTGGCGGTAAACGTCTGGTACCACGTCGGCTCCAAGAACGAGCGCCCCGGCAGGACCGGCTTTGCGCACCTGTTCGAGCACTTGATGTTCAACGGCAGCGAGCACTTCAATCAGGACTACTTCAAGGTCCTGGAGAAGCTGGGCGCCACGGACCTGAACGGCACTACCAACAACGACCGCACCAACTACTTCCAGAATGCGCCTACTTCGGCCCTGGACACCGTGCTCTGGATGGAGTCCGACCGCATGGGTCACCTGCTGGGAGCCATTGACCAAGCCAAGCTCGATGAGCAGCGCGGCGTGGTGCAGAACGAAAAGCGGCAGGGCGAAAACCAGCCCTACGGGTTGGTCTACAACCTGCTCACCGAGAACACCTATCCGCCTGGGCATCCCTACTGCTGGACCGTGATCGGCTCGATGGAGGATCTCGGCGCCGCCAGCCTGAAAGACGCCCAAGAGTGGTTCAAGACCTACTACGGCCCCTCCAACGCCACCATTGTGCTGGCCGGCGACATCGACGCCAAGACGGCCCGGGAGAAGGTCGAGAAGTACTTCGGCGCCATCCCGCCCGGCCCCCCGGTAGCCAAGCACCGGGCCTGGATAGCCAAGATGCAGGGCAGCCACCGCGAGGTCCTCCAGGACCGCGTGCCGCAGGCCCGAATCTACAAGGTCTGGAACGCCCCGCAGGCCAATACCGAGGACGCCGAGTACCTGGGCCTGGCGGCGGCAGTGTTGGGGCAGGGAAGGACTTCGCGTCTATACCGGCGGCTGGTTTACACCGATCAGGTGGCCACGGACGCCTCGGCCGGGGCCGCCGCGCGGGAGATCGCCGGCCAGTTCCAGATTCAAGCTACTGCCCGCCCAGGCGGCGATCTGGCCAAGGTCGAGAAGGCGATTGACGAGGAGTTGCAGAAGTTCCTGGCGGGCGGGCCAACGGCGGAAGAACTCCAGCGCGTCAAGACCCGGTCTTTGGCCAATTTTCTGAGAGGCCTGGAGCGGGTAGGCGGGTTCGGCGGCAAGTCCGACGTGCTGGCCTCCGGCCAGGTCTACGCGGGCGACTCGGAGGCCTACAAGCGAAGCCTTAGCATCCGGCAGCGAGCGACGGTCGAGGACGTGAAAGCGGCGGCCAATCGCTGGCTCTCCGATGGCGTCTTCGTCCTGGAGGTTCGACCCTTTCCCGCTTTCAAGGCTGCCGGCGCCGACGTAGACCGCTCCAAGGTGCCGCCGATGGGAACGCCTCCCGAGCTGAAGCTGCCCAAGCTTCAGCGAGCTACGCTGCGCAACGGGCTCAGGGTGATCCTGGCGGAGCGGCACGAGATCCCCGTGGTGAACTTCGAGCTGGCGGTGGATGCCGGCTACGCGGCGGATCAATCCGTGCTGCCCGGAACCGCCCGCCTGGCTTTGTCCATGCTGAATGAAGGGACGAAGACCAGGACCTCCTTCCAGATCAGCGAGGAACTGGACGGGCTGGGCGCCCGGCTTAGCGCCAACTCCAACCTGGATCTGTCGCTGGTGTCCCTGTCGGCGTTGACGGCCAACCTGGACCGCTCGCTGGAGATCTTCGCTGACGTGGTGCTGAACCCGTCGTTTCCTGAGCAGGATTTCAAGCGCGAGCAGAAGCTGCTCCTGGCGGCGATTCAGCGCGAGAAGGCCCAGCCCATGACCATCGGCCTCCGGGTGCTCCCGGGCCTGCTCTACGGCAAGGGCCACGCTTACGGGAACCCGTTAACCGGCTCGGGTGCCGAGACTTCCGTGACGGCGATGACCCGGGAGAGCCTGGTCAAGTTCCACCAAGCCTGGTTCAAGCCCAACAACGCTACCCTGGTGGTGGTGGGCGATATTACGCTCGCCGAGATCACGCCCAAGCTGGAGAATCTGTTCGCCGCCTGGAAGCCCGGCGAGGTTCCCAAGAAGAACATTGGCGCCGTCGGGTATCAGCCGCGCTCGGTCGTGTACCTGATCGACAAGCCGGGTGCTATCCAATCCAACATTCTGGTGGGCCAGATCGCTCCGCCCAAGGCCAACCCGGACGAACTCGCCATCGAGACGCTGAACACCTTGCTAGGCGAGATGTTCGTGTCCCGCATCAACATGAACCTACGGGAGGACAAGCACTGGACTTACGGTGCCCGCTCAGTAGTCGTGGACGCGCGGGGACAGCGGCCTTTCGTCGCTTTTGCGCCTGTGCAGAGCGACAAGACCAAGGAAGCCGCCGAGGAGCTGCTCAAGGAGCTGCGGGGCCCGCTGGGGGACCGGCCCGTGACGGCTGACGAGCTCAGCATGGCCCAGGACAACCGCACTCTGAGCCTGCCGGGTTCACGCGAAACCAGCGGCGCAGTAGCGGCTTCGATCCTCGATATGGTGCAGTTCGGCCTGCCGGATGACTACTACGAGACCTACGCCGGCAAGGTGCGCGCCCTCAAAATCGCTGACCTGACCGCCGCCGCGCGCAAGCTGATTCACGCCGACGGCCTGATCTGGGTGATCGTCGGCGACCGCGCCCAGATCGAGGCTCCGCTGCGCCAGGCCAACCTCGGCGAAATCCGGTTCATCGACGCCGACGGCAACCCGGTGAAGTAGGACTTCAGCTTGTCGGCCTGGACAAGCTGAAGCTTATCCTACCGCCCCACAATGTCAATCGTGGTCGTCGGCGACTGGCGAACCTTGGCGTAAATGTCGTTCCACTCCTTGTGAGCGGCGTGGCCGGCATACACCTTCAACGCCGCGTCGTCCGCCAGCTCCATGCACACGCCGTAGCTGCGCATGCGCCGGGTGACGGGGCCGGTGACGTCTTTCTCGCCGGCGGCCAGCTTCTTAAAGGTCTCGCGGTCCGTGCCGAAAATGGCCAGCTCTCTGGTGAGCTTGCCGTGCCAGACCTTGAGGAGACCTGGGATCTTGCCGGGCAACTCGTCAGTGGCCTTGTAGAAGGCGTTCCAATCGCCCTCTGTGGCTGTCTCCACAGGGGTGAAAGTGAAGCAGTGCATCAGCTTCTTCTCGCCGGCCGAAAGCACTGCGGTGGCCAGCACCAGGATTGCCAGGCAGGCTGCCAGGCGTAGGATCGTGGTCGAATTGAGCATGGTTCCTCCGCGCGATTGTTGGAATTCAGTAGCGATCATCCATTCTAGCAGCTATGCGCAGCCTATGATAGAATCGCGCGGGGATGGCCATGCAGCCACCGGGGGAGGGCTGGCACAGACACGCGGCGGCGCGGGTGGGGGCGGGGGTTCTGGCTGGCGCGCTCCTGGCATGGGCGCTCATTGCCAGCCGGCGGCCGCCGAAGGTGGTCCCGGACGCCACTGCCCCCGCGTGGTCGCTTTCCGATTTCGCCGGCGACGGCACGCCGGATTTCCTGCGCCTGGAGGACCCGGCAGACCGCCGGGCGTTCTCGAGCTGGTTCACCTTTCTGGCTGAGGCGCAATACTTCATCCCGCCGGCGGAGCGGCCCGTGGAAATCAGCGACTGCGCGGCCCTGGTCCGGTTCTCCTACCGCGAAGCCTTGAGCCGGCATGATGGGGCCTGGGCCGGCCGCCTGAAGCTTCCGGCGCTTCCACCCATGCCGCAGGCGCGGAAGTATCAGTACCCTTTCACGCCGCTTGGCGCGCGCCTGTTCCGCGTGGCGCCGGGGCCTTTCGCTGGGGCTGACGCTGGCGGGGCCGCTTTCGCCGAGTTCGCTGACGCCGAGACTCTGCTCCGGCGCAACTGCCACTGGGTGAGCCGGGACGTGCGTCGCGCCTCCCCGGGTGAGCTGCTCTTCTTCCGGCAACTCGAACAGGACCAGCCGTTTCACGTGATGGTCTTTCTGGGGCCAAGCCAGTTCGAGAGCGGCGCCGGCGAGTGGGTCGTCTACCACACCGGGCCGCTCGCGGGCGGCCCGGGCGAGATCCGGCGGCCTTCGCTGAAGGAACTGCTGCGCCATCCGGCGCCGCGCTGGCGCCCGCTCGAGGGCAACCGCAATTTCCTCGGCGTCTACCGCTGGAACATACTTCGGGATATGGTGTAACTCATGCGCACCTGGCACACGGTGGCGGCAGCCGCGCTGCTGGCGCTGGCCTTGCCCAGCGCGGGCCAGCGGGAGCAGCCCTACTTCTCGCTTTCGAGCAGCCGGACCTACGGTCCCGGCGAGAGCCCCAGCATCCAGCTCTCGGGCTACGGCGTGGATGTATTGCAGTTCCGTGTTTACCGGGTCAGGGATCCGCTGGTGTTTTTCGAACGACTCGAAGAGCAGCACCGGTTCGGTGGCCGGGCGCCACGGCCGCCGCATAAGCTGACCTTGCTGGAACGCTTTCACCGCTGGAAGGCGCGCCGGCGTGACTGGGTGCGCGACCTGTTTCGCTCCCAGTTCACTCAGGAGCAGCGCTGGGCCATTCGCGACTGGTGGCTCAAGCGCGGCCAGGAGCCGGTGCACCGCGCGGCCCCCGCGCGGGCCGAGTTCGCCAATGTGCCCTTGCTCAACGCCCAGCAAGTGGTGGCGGTGTGGCAACAGCGCGTCTCACGGGCGGAGCGCTGGGCCTACCAGACAGTGCCGGTCCAGGTCAAGGACAAGGGCCTGTACCTGGTGGAGGCCACCAACGGGACATTGCAGGCCTACACCATTGTCTCGGTCACCGATCTGGCAGTGATCGCCAAAGGCTCGCCCGGGCGAGTGCTGGCCCGGGTGGTCAACCGGGCCACGGGCGCCCCGGCGGCTGGCTGCCCGGTAGTCCTGCGCAGCCGCAAACAGGAACCGCTGCGGTTGCGCGCGGATGAGCAGGGGCTGATCGAGGCCAGGCTCAGCGAGGAGCGCCCCGAGGACGTGCTCCTGCTGGCGCGCCAAGGTGACGACTTCGCCGCCGTCTCGCTCTACGGCTGGAGCCTCGGCACCGACCCGGAGCGGAATCTCACCGGCTACATCTACACCGACCGGCCGGTGTACAGGCCGGGCCACACCGTCTACTTTCGGGGTATTCTGCGGGTGCAGTCCGAGGCCGGTTACCAGCTTTTCCAGCGCAAGGAAGTGGAAGTCGAGGTGCAAGACCCGGAGGGTAAGTCGGTCTTCAAGAAGACGCTGCCGCTCGGGGCTGTGGGCGCTTTTCATGGCGACTGGAAGCTGGCTGAGGACGCGGCCCTGGGTTATTACTCGATCGAGCTGCGCACCGGCTCGGCGTTCGTCTCCGGGGGATTCCACGTCGAGGAATACAAGAAGCCGGAATACGAGGTGCGCGTCACTCCCGCCGTACGCCGGGTGGTTCAGGGCGAGCCGGTCCAGGTGCTCATCGAAGCGCGCTACTACTACGGCGAGCCGGTGGCGCAGGCCAAGGTGGCCTACGTCGTGCATCGCTCGCGCTACTGGGCGCCGTTTTACGGCGAGCCGGAGGAGCTGGAGGAAGAGGAGGGTTCTGAAGGGGACTACTACGGCGGCGGCGAACATGTCCTGGAGGGAGCCGGCCAGCTTGATCCGCAAGGCCGACTCACGGTGAGTATCCCCACCGAAATCTTACCCCATGACCTGCGCTACCGCATCGGGGCGCGCGTCACCGATGCTGCGGGCCGTGAGATCTCCGGCGCCGCCGTGGTTGTGGCTACCATTGCCAACTACCTAGTCCACGTGGAAGCTGATCAGTACCTCTACACGCCGGGCCAGACGGCGCGGCTGGCGGTCGAGACCCGCGACTACGACAACCACCCGGTCGGCGGCATCGGCTTTCGCGTCGAAGTGTCTGAACGCCGGTGGAAGCAGCCCCCCGGTCCCGTGGTGGTTGCCGTGGAAGGCCGCACGGAGGCGAACGGGAAAGCCACCGTGGAGGTCCCGCTGGCGCGGGCGGGCTCGTTCGTCGCCCACGCCGCCTCGCGCGCGCCGGAGGGCCGCGAAGTCGCCGACGACGCCTATTTGTGGGTGAGCGGGGCCGGAGCCGGCTGGCTGGCCGAGCGGCGCGAGCGCATCGAGCTGGTGCCCGACAAGAAATCCTACGCGCCGGGCGAGGTGGCTAAGATCCTGATCATAACCGGCGTGCCCGCAGCACACCTGTGGGTCACCGTCGAAGGACGCCGGGTCGAAACCTTGAAGATAGTTTCTGGCGACTCCCCGACGGTGACCGTCGAGGTCCCCGTTCGGCCCGAGCACGCGCCCAACTTCTTCGTGAGCGCCGCCTTCCTCTATCGCAACCAGCTATACCAAGGCACGAAGACGATTCGTGTGCCGCCCGTCGAGCACCGGCTGAGCGTCGAGGTCAGCGCCTCGAAGGATCAGTTCCGGCCCGGCGAGACCGGCCTGTACACCATCCAGGCCCGCGACTCCGTGGGCCGGCCCGTCTCGGCTGAATTCAGCCTGGGCGTGGTGGATGAATCCCTATACGCCGTGCGCCCGGAGACTACGCCGGACATTCTCAAGTTCTTCTACGGGAGCGCGCCCAACCGTGTGAGCACCGACACTTCGCTGAGTTTTTACTTCCACGGAGAAGCCGGCAAGCGACGCATGCCTCTGGCCTGGGTGCGACCGGCGGGCGCGCACGCGCAACTGAAGCCGGAGAAGTTTGTGCAGCCGGAGGTGCGCCGGGCCTTCCCAGATACCATCTATTGGGTGGCCGACCTGCGGACTGACGCGAGTGGGCGCGCGCAAGCGCAGGTCAGCTTCCCCGATGCCTTGACCACTTGGCGGGCCACGGCCCGGGGCGTAACCGCGGACACCAGAGTGGGTAGCGCCCTCGAACGGGTCATTGTGCGCAAAAACCTCATCCTGCGCCTGGCTGCGCCGCGCTTTTTCACTCAGGGCGACGAGGTGGTTGTCTCGGCCATCGTCCACAACTACCTGGCCTCTCAAAAGCGCGTGCGGCTCTCGCTGGCGGCCCAAGGGCTGGAGTTGTTGGAAGGCGCCACCACCGACGTCACCGTGGCCACCCGCGGCCAGGCCCAGGTGGACTTCCGGCTCCGCGCCCGCCTTCCCGGCAAGGCTGTGCTGCTGGGCCAGGCGCTCACCGACGAAGAATCCGACGCCCTGGAGCTCACCCTGCCAATCCTGCCCTACGGCGTGAAGCTCTTGAGCGCCCGCGCAGGTTCGATGGCCGAGCCGCAGGGGCAGGTCGAGGTCGAGCTCGGCTTCCCGGCGGAGGCGACGCCTGAAGCCCGCAGCCTGACTCTGGAGGTCACGCCTTCGCTGGCCGGAGCCCTCTTCGGAGCGCTCGACTACCTCACTTCTTTCCCTTACGGCTGCACCGAGCAGACCATGTCGAGCTTCCTGCCGAACGTGGTCGTGGCGCAGGCGGCCAAGACGCTGGGGCTGAAGTCGTCCGTGGATCAGGCCGCGCTGGGCAAGAAGATCCGCGAGGGGCTGGACCGCCTCTACGACTTCCAGCACGAGGACGGCGGCTGGGGCTGGTGGCAGACCGACGAGAGCCAGGTGTTCATGACCGCTTACGTAGTGGCTGGGCTGGCCCAGGCCCAGGCGGCGGGCTACGGCGTCCGCCCAGGCGTGCTCGACAGGGGGATTTCCTGGCTGCGCCAGCAATGGCCGAAGCTGGAGCGCGCGACCGCGGATCTGCGCGCCTACGTGGCCTACTCGCTGGCGGAGGCGGGCCAGCGAGAGCCTTCCTGGCTGGAGGCCTTGTGGAGCCAGCGCCAGGAGCTGTCGCCCTACGGGCTGGCGCTGCTCGGCCTGGGCATGCAGCGGGCGGGCGACTCGCGAGCTGCCGAGGCGGCCACGCTGCTGGAGGCCGCGGCCCGCTCCGACGAGCGCGAAGCCTTCTGGCAGGTCTCACGGGATCCGCTCATGGACCTCGAGTGGGACGTGACCGCGGAAGCCACGGCCTATGCGCTGAAGTTCCTGGCCCGCCAGCGGCCTGAGAGCCCGCTGCTGGCCAAGGCCGCCGTCTACCTGGTGAACCACCGCGACCAGGGCGCCTGGTGGACCTCGACCAAGCAGACGGCCATGGTGGTCTACGGGTTGACCGACTACCTGCGCCAGAGCGGCGAGTTGCGCCCGGACTTCGGCGTCACCGTCTGGGTGAATGACCGGCCGGTGCTCGAACGGCGATTCGGGGAGGCCGACAGCCTGGCCGGCGCGCCCGTCGAGGTCCGCATCCCGGCCTCGCAACTGGCCTCCGGGCAGGCCCGCATTCGCCTTCGCAAGAGCGGCGCGGGGCGTCTGTACTGGTCGGCGCGGGCGGAATATTACTCGACCGCCTCACGGCTGGTGGCAACGGGCAGCGTCTCGCTCAACCTGTTGCGCGACTACTTCCGGCTCGCGCCCGCGCAGGAAGGCGGGCGGATCGTCTACCGGCTGGAGCCGCTGGAGGGTGCGGCCCGCAAGGGCGACGTGATCGCGGTGCGTCTCACGCTGAGCGGAGGCCAGTGGCGCTACCTGATGCTGGAAGACCCGATTCCCGCAGGCGCCGAGTTCATCGAGCGCGACGAGCTATACGAGCTTCAAGACAAGCCGCCCTGGTGGCAGTCCTGGTACACCCGCCGGGAGTTTCACGATGATCGCGCCGCGGTTTTCCAGACCTTTTTCAACCGCGGCCAGGCGCAGTACTTCTACCTGCTGAAGGTGGTCAACGCCGGGCGGTTTCAAATCAGCCCGGCGCGCGTACAGCCCATGTATCAGCCGAACTACTTGGCGACGACGGAGAGCCGAGTGCTGGAGGTGAGATGAAAGCCGGGTTTCTGGAGGTGGAGCGCCGGGCGCTGGCCGAGGTGTGGGCGCGCAAGAAGCTCGCGGTGACGCTGCTGGCGGGGAATGCCGGTCTTGCGGCAGCGGCTTACGCCTGGCTATGGGTTCCCGACGAGACGGGGATTGAGGTCGCGCTCTCGGGGCTGCTGGCTCTGGCGGTGGTGTTTGCCGCGGTATGGCTGAACGGAGCCGTTCTGGCGGCCTTTCACGCGGAAACGGGCCCGCTGCCTCTGCGGCTGGCCTTGCGCCGGCTGCCGAGGTTTCTGTTGTGGGTGCTCGTGGTGGCGGCGGTCACGGTCGCTGCCGTGTGGCTGGCCGGGAGCGCGGGAAAGGTCACTCAGTACCTGGCGTCCTTCTTGACATTGCGGCTGCGCCGGCCGGTGAGCCCGGAGCGCGTGGAGTGGCTCTACGGCTCGCTGCTCCGCGGCGCCTGGTGCGCGGTGGTGCTGGCGCTACTCCCGCTGGCCAGCCAGGCGGCGGGCGGCGGCTTCAGCGCACGCGCAGCACTGGCGACGATCGCCCGCCCGCGCTACTGGGTGGCTTGCGCCTTGCTGGCGCTGGCCGGCCTGTACGTGCCGGGCAAGCTGGTAAACTGGGCGCCCGAGTTCGGGGCTTTGTCTTTCCAGGCAGGCAGTATGGGACTACGTCTTGGCCTGGCCTACCTGCTGGCCATGACGGCCTGGCTGACACTGGCGGCGGTCATCGGCCGGATGGGGCGCGAGGAGTCGAAGTCGTGAGCTCGGCGGGCAGGCCCCGCTCCAGCCAGCTCATCACCGCGAGGCGGCCGTGGCGCTCCACCAAGGCTCGCACGCGAGCATACGCGGCTGTGTAAGACTGCCGCACGCGGGTCTCCTCCGGTGGTTGGGCAGCGCCTCCTTTGGGGACCGGCGGTTCGGGACCAACCAGGTACAATACCAGGCCCTCCCGAAACCACGCCGGCAGCGTCGGATGCGCCCGGCTTTCGACCACCAGGTGCAGCATCTCGTGGCGCAGCGTGGCCTTGAGCCTTCCAGTGGCGCCGATGGCTCCTGGGGGCTGCAAGCGGATAGTGCCTCCCTTGGTGCTGGCCGCCACCCAGCCGGGCTCCCCAGTGGCATCGCGGAAGGCGGCCACCGTGGGATAGACCTTCAGGCGCGGGCGGGCGGCGAGCGCGAAGCCTGCGCGGCGTTCGGCTTCCTCCAGCAGGCGGTCGCCCAGGGCCACCACGAACTCGTCCTGCTGCGGGCGGGTGCTCCAGACCTCGACCCGCTCGCCGCCCAGACGCGTCCAGGCGAACCCCTGCGCGCTGAGTCCCACCGCGGTTCCGGGGTAGTAATGGTCCAGAATCTGGCGGTAGCTGTGCCCCTCGCGCCCGCGCTGCTCCGCGCCCACTTGGCACAGCCCCACTCCGTGCCCCGACCCGTAACCGCGGAAGACCAGCGCGTCGCCGGTGTCCGAGACTTCAAACCACCGGCTGCGCAGGAGGTCCCAACCCAGGCGACGCCCGACCGCCAGCTCGAAATCCTGGGCGTTCCAGACTGCGTCGCTGACCCGCAGTTGCGCCACCCGGCCGGAAGGGGTACGCCGCAGGATGTTCACCGACAGTGGACCACGGACAGGCAGCACGCTGCGTAGGTCGTCTTTGCGAATCGTCGAGCTCCAGTCCCCGCGGCCGGTCGCCACACAGTAGGAGTCGGCCTGCTGGCGCAGGTAGGGCGCGCGAAGCTTCGGCCAGACGTTCGCTGCGGTTTCCGTCATTCCGCCGCAGTGGCCGTGGTAGTAAGCCGCGGCCGGAGCGCCCTCATACCAGAGCAGTTCGCCCTCCGTGGCCTCGGCCGCCGCGCGCAGCCGCTCCGAGCGGCCCTCAGGGAGGAGGCGCTGGCAGTGGGTCGTGTCGCAGAAATCGAAACCTTCGGCGCGGTGCCGCCCCACGTGGCCGACGGCGTAACTTCGCGCGGCCACCGCCATGGCTTTCAGCGCCTCCTCCGATGTGAAAGTGCCGCACTCGCCGGCCAGGACCGCCGCCACGTAGTCTTCAAGCGGCAGGCGAAGCGTCTGTCGCTGCACCCTGACTGTCACCTGGCGCGTGCCCGCCGCTGGCGACTTCGCCTGCTGGTAAGCTTCGAAGATCGCCCCGGCCACCGGCGCGGCCCCTCCGCCGCCACGCGCCTGCTCCAGGAAGACCACCAGAACGATCTCCGGCGACGCCGCCGGAGCCCAGCCCGCAAACCAGGCATGCGTGCCGGCGCCCTGGCGGGAGGCCGCGGTTCCCGTCTTCCCGGCGACCTTCATTCCCTTCGGTTGCGCCAGTTGGCCGGTCCCGTAAGCGGTGGCGTCCTCCAGCCCCCCGAACAGCGGGGCCAGGCGAGCTTCTGCCTTCGACCGGCGCAGCGCCAGCCGCCGGTAGGCCGCCAGCAGCCCGAGCGGCGTGACTTCAATGCCCGCTTCTCCCAGCGCTTCCAGTTGCAGTTCCTCGCGACTGGCCGCTGTGCGGATCGAGCCTGCCACCTCCGGCTGGGCGAGGCCGCTCAGGGAGACCAGGCCCGCGCGCTGAAGCGCCTGGGCGAACCCGGCCGCATCCAGCAACAAAGCCATCTGCGCGAAGTAGCAGTTGCAGGAGTACGCCAGTGCGGCGCGCGCCTCCAAGGGAAAGCTGACCAGCGGGTGGGTGCAGTTGAGCTGCCGGTCTCCTAGCCGCAACTGCCGGGGGCAGGCCAAGCCGCTGGCGGGGTTAAACTTGCCGCTCTCCAGCAGCGCCAGCAAGGTAAACGGCTTGATCGCGGAGCCTGGCGCCGCCAGGCGCGTAGCCGCCACTTTCAGCCCGTGCTGCGCCAGCAGGCGGCCGGAGGAGACCTCGGCCACCACCACAGCGCCCACCTTCCCTTGCATGGCGCGCGCCGCGGCCCCCGCCAGGAGTTCCTCAAGACGCGTCTGGCCGCTGGCCAGCGCGAGCAGGCAGCACGACTGCATCGCGCACAGCCCGACTCTCAGAGAATGCGGCGGGAGCCACATGTTGTTCCAGGCGGCCAGAGGGGCAAGCCGCGCTATCAATGCTCGGGGAGGACTTCCGACAAAGGCACCGCGATCTCCGGGTCCACGGTCCTCAAAACGCCATCTTTGGCCTCGCGTGCGCCGTCGCTCGTGTATATCCAGGCCTTCCGCGTCTGGGGATTGATGAGCCACACATAGCGCACGCCGAACTCCAGGTAATCGTCAATCCGCTCCTGGACCCGTACCATGCGATCCTCCACCGACAGGATCTCAATGCACAGGAAGGGGGGCTGCGTGAAGATCTGCTCCTGCGGTTCAGCTCCCAACACGACGCAAATGTCGGGGATCCGGTACCGGGTCGGCTTCACCCGCACCCGCTGCTCAGGCACCACCCAAACGCCCAGCCGCTTCTCCAGTCTCATAAGCCACTGAAGGAGCAAACCCTGCAATCTCGCGTGATCGTATTCCCCCAAGTTGCGCTCCTCGACGACCCCGTCCACGTAATCGCAGTCGGGCCTGTAGACCGTGTGGAGATACTCCTCGACAGAAACCAGCACTGCGGTTCCCATGAAGATCATTATGCCAGAAGCTATTCAGTTTGGGCGGAAGCTCCTTTTCTGAGACCATAGCAGGAGGGCGTCCGGAGCCTGATCTGCTTCCGGGCGGCCGGCCACCAGCAGTGGAGGCGACCATGAAAGTTGGATTCATCGGACTCGGAGCGATGGGGCTGCCCATGGCGAAGCGCGTGATCGGAGCGGGTTATCCGATCCTCACGATGTGTCATCGTCGCCGAGGGCCCGTGGACGCGCTCGCGGCCTTGGGGGCAACCGTCCTTGAAACGCCCGCCGACATTGCGGGACAGGCCGACGTCATCGTTACCATCCTTCCCGCCGACGCCGAACTGGAGGAAGCGGCTCTGGGCGCACGCGGACTTGCGGAGGCGTTCGGGGAGGGGAAGATCCTGGTTGACATGACTACGGCGACGGCTCAGACCCTGCTGCGCGTCGAGAAAGCCCTGGCTGAGCGCGGCGGACGCGTGCTCGACGCGCCAGTCAGCGGCGGCACGGTCGCCGCCGAGAACGGCACATTGACCATCATGGTCGGGGGCGAGACGGAGATCCTCGAGCAGGTCCGGCCGCTGCTGGAGACGATGGGAAAGAACATCGTCCACGTGGGCGGCGTGGGGCAGGGCAAGCTGGTCAAGATCGTGAATCAGCTCATGGCGGCCATCCACCTGCTGGCCCTGGGCGAAGCCTTTGCCTTGGGGGTGAGGTGCGGCGCGGATCCGAAGGTGCTCTACGATGTCATCAAAGCCTCCTCGGGCTACTCGAAGATGATGGACCTCCGGCTGCCTGGCTTCCTGTTCGAGGGAACGTTCAAGCCGGGCTTCCGGCTCGATCTGATGAAAAAGGACGTGAACCTGGCAGTGGATTCCGCGCAGGCCCTTGGGGTGCCGCTGATGTTCGGGAGCCTGGCGGCGCAAGTCTTCTCCGCAGCCAGCACCGCCGGCAGGGGGTCGGAGGACTTCGCGGCGGCGGCGGACTTCCTGGCCGGTCTGGCCGGCGCCAGGCTCAACCGCGGTGCAGGGGCATCCGAGGAATGACATGCGCTTGAATCCCGGCCAGACCTTCAACTTCCTCCCGGTCCCCACGGACATCCACTTCGGCTGCGGAGCGCTGAACACGCTGCCGGAGCGCCTCGGCTCGCTCGGCAGCCGGAGACCATTGCTGATCACCGATTCGGGCTTGCGGGCGGCGGGGTTGGTGGAGCGGATCGCGGCGCTGCTCGGCGCGGCCGGCATGCCGCTGGCCGTCTTTGATGGAGTCAAACCGGATTCCGGCTCGGAGCTCATCGCCGAGGCGACTGCGCAGTTGCGCGCTTGCCAGGCCGATACGGTCGTGGGGCTCGGGGGCGGCAGTTCGCTGGACACGTCTAAGGCCGTGGCGGCCATGGCGACCAATTCCGGCTCCATTCTGGACTACGCGGGACTCCACAGAATCCCGAACCGGCCCTTGCCTATCGTGGCCATTCCGACTACGGCTGGAACGGGCAGCGAGGTGACGTTCTGGTCCGTGTTCACCGACGACACCAGGCGGCTCAAAGTTGCGGCGGGGAGCTTTCTGCTTTATCCGTCCGTGGCCCTGTGTGATCCGGAGCTGACCGTCAGTCTGCCGCCGTCGCTCACCGCGGCCACCGGCATGGACGCGCTGGGCCATGCGATCGAGTGTTACACCAACGACGCCTGCCAGCCCATTTCCGGCGCGCTGGCGCTGGAGGCCATCCGGTTGATTGGCAGTCATCTGCGCACCGCCGTCTTGAACGGCCGGGACCGGACCTCGCGTTACGCCATGTTGCTGGCCAGCACGATGGCCGGCATCGCCATGAACCCGACCCGCCTGGGGCTGGCGCACGCGCTGGCGATGCCGCTGGGGAGCTGGGAACTCCGCATACCGCACGGCCTTTCCATCGCCATCACCCTGCCGGTCGTCATGGAGTTCAACTGCCTGGCGCAGCCCGAGCGCTTCATCGCCGTCGCCCGGGCGCTGGGAGAGCCCGTGGACGAGCTTTCGCCGCAGGTAGCCGCGGCTCGCTCATTCGCGGCGGTGCGGACTCTGGTGCGGGACATCGGCATCCCCGGCGGCCTCGGCGAGCTGGGCCTGAAAGAGGAGCACATCGCTGGCGTGGCGGCCGAGGCGGTCAAGAGCGGAAATGTCGCGGTCAATCCCCGCCGGGCCGGCGTCGAAGATCTGCGGTGCGTTTTGCAGGAGTCTCTCTGATCGCAGATGGAACAGCACAGCAACTACATCAACGGCAAATGGCAGGCGCCGGAAGCCGGGCGCCGCTATCCCATCCGTAACCCCGCCAGTCCGGCTCAGGTGCTCGGCGAGTTTCCAAGTTCGTCGGGAGCGGATGTGGACGCGGCGGTCGCGGCGGCGGCGAACGCCGCAACCGAGTGGGCTGAAGTCCCGGGACCGCAACGCGGCGCGCTTTTGTTCCGGTTTGCCCAGCTCCTGGAAGACAGCCGGCGGGAACTGGGCCGCATCGTGACGCTGGAGATGGGCAAGGCGCTCGCCGAAGCCGTTGGCGAGGTCGCCCGCGCCGCCGCCGAGGCCCGGTTCGCGGCTGGCGAGGCCAGCCGTCTGGCGGGACACACCTTTCCCAGCGAACGCGCCGGGTTCTCCTGCTCGACGGTGCTCCAGCCCCTGGGTGTTGTGGCCGCCATCTCGCCGTGGAATTTCCCGGTCGTTACGCCCGTCCGGAAGATTGCGCCAGCGCTGGCCTGCGGGAATACCGTCGTCTTCAAGCCGGCTTCGCTGACGCCGTGGTCGGCCGTCTATATCGTCAAGCTGCTGGAAGCGGCGGGATTCCCCGCGGGTGTGGTCAACCTGCTGATTGGCAGCGGCAGCGCGATCGGCGACCGGCTGGTGGACGATGACCGAGTGCGAGGCATCACCTTCACCGGTTCAACCGCGGTCGGTATTCCCCTCTACGAGCGGGCGGCCCGCCGCATGGCCAAGGTCCAGCTTGAACTGGGAGGAAAGAACCCTGCTGTTGTCTTCGATTACGACGATCTGGAAGGAGCGGCGCGCGAGATTGTCAGCGCCGCGTTCCTTTGCAGTGGACAGCGCTGCACCGCTCTGAGCCGCGTCATCGTTTCGTACGAGCAAGCCGACGAGCTGGTGGAGAGAATCCTGGCCCACGTGAATCGCATTCGAGTCGGGGACGGCCTGGATGAGAACACGACCATGGGCCCGCTGGTGAGCCAGGGCCAGATGGAGATAGTCGAAAGTTACGTGCGGCGCGGCCTCGACTCCGGGGCCAGGCTGCGGGCGGGAGGCCGGCGGCTGGTGGAGGATCCGGATCGCGAGGGCTACTTCTACGCGCCTACGCTGTTCGACGCCGTCGAGCCCGGCTCGCCGCTGGCGCAAGAGGAGATCTTCGGACCGGTGTTGCCCGTCATCCGCGTCAGCGGGTTTGATGAGGCCGTGGCGGTGGCAAACAGCACCCGGTACGGACTGGCGGCTGCGCTGTTCACCGCGCGGATGAAACTGGCGCACGCCTTCATACAGAGGGTCCAGGCCGGCATGATTCACGTCAACCACGGTACGGCCAGCCAGGCGCATGTTCCGTTTGGAGGGGTCAAGGATTCCGGCCAGGGCGCTTTTTCGATCGGGCACACGGCGAAGGAGTTCTACACGAACATCAAGACTGTATACCTGAAATGGGAATGAGGAAAAGTAGCACAAACACTCTGGCGCTGAAGCCGCTGGGCGAACCCGTCCAGCGTTCCGAGCGCGTTTACCAGGCGCTGCTGAACGGAATCATCCGGGGTGACCTGGACTCCGGGGCGCAACTTTATGCCGACGGCATCGCCCAACAGCTCGCGGTCAGCACGACTCCGGTACGAGAAGCTCTGAGCCGCCTGGAGAAAGACGGTCTGGTCGTCAAGGTCCCTTACCAGGGCTGGTTCGTGCGCCGCTTCCAGGAGCCGGAAGTCCGCGACGTGTACGAAATGCGGGCGGCCTTGGAGTGCTTCAGCGTCCGGCTGGCGTGCGACCGGATCACGCCTGAGGAGATCGAGTGGCTGCTCGCGCACCAGGCCGCGGGCGAAGCCGCCCTGGCGCGGCAGGACATGGAAGCCTACCGGCTTTACAACCAGGAATTGCATGCCGCCATCATGCGGGCTGCCAAGAACTCGCAGTTGGCCCCGGTCATCGGGCAGATTTCCCTCAAGACCCAGATGCTGAGCGCGAAGAGCATACGGTTAGGCCGATCGTCCCGCGCGGCGCAAGAGCACCGGCGCCTGATCGATCTGATTGCGAACCGCGATGTGGTCGCCGCACAGGAACTGATGCAGCATCATATCCTCAGCGCACTGGAAGATATTCTCCGTCATGGCCTCGGGTAGAGAGGGCTCAGCTCCGGGAAGCGCGACCACCGCCACTGGGGCCTCGGCGCCGCTTCCGCGGGCCAGATACCTGGTTGTGGCGGCGCTTTTCGTCCTCGCGCTTGTCACCTATATCGATCGCGCGGCCATCTCGTCGGCCAAGGGGCCCATGGCCTCGGAGCTGGCTCTCTCCGACCAGGCGATGGGGGCGGTGTTCAGCGCCTTTGCGCTAGGCTACGCGCTGGCGCAGATCCCCTCGGGCTGGTTCGCGGACCGCTTCGGGCCGCGATTCGCCCTGGCGGCGCTGGTCGGGCTGTGGAGCCTGTTTACGACGCTGACGGGGACGGTTTCCCGGCTCGGCTCGCTGCTGGCCATCCGTTTCTTCTTCGGCGTGGCGGAGGCCGGCGCGTTCCCCGGTTCGGCGCGCGCCTTCTACAACTGGCTGCCGGCTGGGGAGCGGGGCCTGGCCAACGGCATCCTGTTCTCCGGCGCCCTGCTGGGCGGTGGGATCGCGTTTCCCATCTGCGCCTGGCTGCTCGGCATCTACAACTGGCGCTGGGCCTTCTACCTACTTGGCATCCCGGGCATTTTGTGGGCCCTGCTCTGGGCGCTCCTCTTTCGGAATCACCCGCGCCAGGCGGTCGTCCAGGAGGCCCCTGAGCGGGGCGCGGGGATGAGTCTCGCGCAGGTGTTCCGCTCCGGGCCGATGGCCCTGGCCATGGCCCAGTATTTCTGCGGCAATTTCACGTTCTTCATCTGCATGTCCTGGATGCATCCGTACCTGAAAGAGCGGTTTCAGTTGTCGCCGGCTGAGGCAGCGGGCTACGCCATGGTTCCGCTGTTGTGCGGAGCGACTGCCAACTGGGCGTCGGGAATGCTCGTGGACTTTCTGTATCGCTCCGGGTATCGCGCCTGGTCGCGCCGCCTGCCCGGCATGAGCGGTTTTCTGCTTGCGGCTGGCGGCATATTCGCCGTGTCGTTGGCTGGCAGTCCTGTAGCCGCGGTCGCGTGCTTCGCGGCGGCTACTTTTGGCGTTGAAATGACGATCAGCCCGAGTTGGGCCTACTGCATGGATATCGGCGGAAAGCACTCCGGAAGCGTCGGAGGAGCGATGAACATGGTAGGGAATTTCGGCGCCTTCGTGAGCGCGAACGCTTTCCCTTATCTGCACGGCCTCACGGGAAGCGGCGCGACTTACTTCTCTACGGCGGCCTTGCTGAACCTCGCGGCCGTCGCTTGCTGGCTGCGGATGAAGCCGCGCGCCGCGGGAGGAACAGGTGCGAGGCTTTGATTTCACTCAGGGCAGGCCGCCGGCCTGTCCGGAAAGGATGATGGGAATGAAAAGAGCAGCTTTTCTGTTGTGCGCTGCCGCGCTGGCCTGGGGGCAGGCCCGGCCGTCGGCGCCTTACTCCAAGCAGTATTTGAAGGTGGAGCAGTACCCTCAGGAAGAAAACGCGCGGCTCATCAAGCTGTTCGAAGGCATGCGCGTGACCGACGTTGCCGACGGTCTGGACGTCGCCGGTTTGCAGGACCTCCAGCTCATGGACCCGGACATCCGGCCGCTGTGGCGCGACAACGAGAACTTCGGGCATCGCGTCTGCGGCGTAGCGCTCACGCTGCGCACCGTGCCGGCGCAGGAACGCGCGCCGAACTTCCCTTCCCACGAGGAGTTCGCCAAGTGGGAGTCCAACTGGTATCGCACCAAGGTGCCGGGCGAGTGGACCCAGCACGTCCAGCCGGGGACCATCCTGGTGATCGATGCCGGAACGCGCGATGACGGCATCTGCGGGTCGAACAACTCGCTGGGCTGGGTGATGCGCGGCCTGCGCGGCATCGTGACCAGCGGTGGCTGCCGCGATTCGGACGAACTGGTCCTCCAGAAGCTTCCGGTCTACCAGAAGGCCTCCACGCGGGGCATCGATCCGGGGCGCATGCAGGTCGAGTCTTACAACCAGCCCATCTCGGTGGGGCGCGTGCTGGTGATGCCGGGCGACATCATCGTGGCCGACATCGACGGCGTGGCGGTGGTGCCCCGTGCCAAGGCCGAGGTGGTGGCCCAGGCCGCCCGGAAAATTCTGGATGGAGACAAGGCGGCCCGCCGGCGGCTGTACCAGAAACTGGGCCGGCCCGACGACTTCACCGTCAAGTAGGACCGGCGCTCAGGCGCGCCGGCGTGCCAGGTCGCGGTATACTTCGGGAATCGACGCGTCCGGAAAGTGGGAGTCCGCATGAAAGCTCTGGTCAAGAGCAGAGCTGAACCCGGCTTGTGGCTCGAGGAGGTCCCGGTTCCCGAGATCGGCATCAACGACGTGCTGATCCGGGTTGACCGCACCTCTATTTGCGGAACCGACGTCCACATCTACAGTTGGGACGACTGGGCGCGCAAGACCATCCCCGTCCCCATGGTGGTGGGTCACGAATTCGTGGGTGAGATCGTCGAGGTCGGCTCGAATGTTGCCGACTTCACGCCCGGCATGATCGCCGGTGGAGAGGGCCACGTGGTCTGCGGCCGCTGCCGCAACTGCTTGGCCGGGCGGCGCCACCTCTGCGCCCGCACGCTGGGCGTCGGCGTCAACCGTCCCGGCGCGTTCGCCGAGTACTTGTCCCTGCCGATGACCAACGTCTGGCACCACAACCCGCACGTGGATCTGGACATCGCCGCCATCTTCGACCCCTTCGGCAATGCCGTTCACACGGCGCTCTCGTTCCCCGTCTTGGCCGAGGATGTGCTGATCACCGGCGCCGGGCCGATCGGTATCATGGGCGCGGCCGTGGCGCGGCACGCCGGCGCGCGCTACGTGGTCATCACGGACGTCAACCCCTGGCGCCTGGAGCTGGCGCGGAAGATCGGCGTCACCCTGGCCCTGGATGTGCGCACCGAATCCATCGTCGAGGCGCAGAAGCAGCTCGGCATGTCGGAGGGCTTCGATGTGGGCTTCGAGATGTCCGGCAACGCTTCGGCCTTCCGCGACATGCTCGCCAACATGTGTCACGGCGGGAAGATCGCTCTGCTGGGCATCCCCGAGCGCGACATGGCCATCGACTGGAACACGGTGATCTTCAACGGGCTGACCATCAAGGGCATCTACGGCCGCGAGATGTACGAGACCTGGTACAAGATGAGCATCATGCTCCAGTGCGGTCTGGATTTGCGCCCGGTCATCACCCACCGTTTCCACTACACCGAGTTCGAGAAGGGCTTCGAGGTGATGCGCTCCGGCCAGGCCGCCAAGGTGATCCTCCACTGGCGGTAGGGTTCCGTCTCTCCCGCGGTCTTGCAGAGCAGCCAGATCGGCAGCTCGCGTCAGTCCTCGCTCGCCAAGTTCAGGATGGGCGATGTGTCCGAGACGACGATCAAAGCCGGCCCCTCACGCGGAGGGTCCGAAGATCCTGCTCGAATTCCTCAGTGCCATAGTGGACGGGAATGTGGCGCTCCGCCAGCAGATGCTGAAATTCGCTGTGGCTCATCTCAGCGAAACTGCTCGCCTGTGCCAGAGTCAGCCGCTCCTGCTGAAACAGCGCCAAGGCGAGCTCCCGCTTCAGTTCCGGTTCAGTGATCTGAGCCGCCGCAAGGACATCGTCTGGAATCGTCAGGGGCATAGCCGCTGCTTCTACTATAGCGTCACCGCGGTGTCCTGTGGAGTCGCGTGACCGACCCAAACCGCCCTTCCCACCGAGTACGAGCAGGGCTTCGAAGTGAGGCGCTCGGGCCAGGCCGCCAAGGTCATCCTGCACTGCCGGTAGCGGACCGGGCACAGGCTGCACCGTCCCCCCGGTGGACGGTGCAGCCTGTCCCCGGTCCCAAGTGGCGCTAAAGCCATGAAGTACGCTGTGATCTGCGAAAAGACGGCCACGCGCAACAGCGCCTACGTGCCGGACCTCCCAGCCTGCGTCGCGGCGGGGGGCACCTTACAGAAGACGGAAGAGTTGGTGAGGGCTGCCATCGAGATGCACCTGGCCGCAATGCGGGAAAGCGGAGACCCAATCCCTGAGCCCACTACGTTGGCGGAGTACATCGCCAGTCCAGCTTGAATTGGAGCCCATGCAGTCCAGTCGCGCCAGTAACGGACACGCCCGGTGCCAGATACGGGATGGAGCATCAAGTGGACCCCCTACCCCGCTGAATCATGGTTGGTGTGCTCTCGGTTTGACGGTGGCAAGTCTGGCTGCCATTCTACAGGTGGCAGTGCTACAATTCCCCCGTCGGAGCGGGCCGTGGAACCTGAAACGAGCCGGAGTCCCAAGCGTCAATCCCACCGGGTCTTTGACGTAGCCGTTAGGGAAAGCAACCTCGCCGAAGCAGTCCGCCTCGCTTGGCGTGACCTGGAATCGGCGAAAGTTTGCAGCGCGCAGGTTCGTTTCCCGGCGGTTTTGCTGGCTTTCTATGGCGATACGCAGGGCCTTGAAATCCTGGGATCGAGAATACGAGACCGCACTTGCCGAGACACGCATTACCAGCCACTCTTCAACTTTCGGCTGAACTAGGAGAATGTGATGCGCATCTCTACACTACTTTGCATCATCGCTGCTTGGGCACCTATGCTGGCAGGCTTTTACCTGAATTCCCGGGGTGCCTCCCAAGTGGTCGTCACCTCGCTTTTTGTCGGCGCGGGCCTCTGTTTGTTGGCCGGGCTAGCACTACACGTGAGAGACGCGTTTCGCAGCGGCGGCGCGGGCCCTATTCCTACTTGGTGGTGCTCCACTTGCGGCAAGCGTTTCGCAACTTCGCAGCGCGATCTGGGCTTACGCGGAATCGACCCCCGCAGCCGAGTCCTCGTGCATTTGCACGACCCAGGAGCCCCAATAGGAAGATGCCCGCATTGTGGGTCCCCACACATTCATGGAGTCGATTTGGGCCGGTAGCACTCCCTTCTGGGGATTTGGCGTGCGGGGGCACGCACGCTGGATGTGGGCGTGAACCGGCCGGGCACCTTCGCCGAGTACTTATCCCTGCCGATGACCAACGTCTGGCACCACAACCCGCACGTGGATCTGGACATCG
>CAYGVJ010000040.1:28895-39350 GCA_964353255.1 uncultured Solibacteraceae bacterium
CCACCGAGTACGAGCAGGGCTTCGAAGTGAGGCGCTCGGGCCAGGCCGCCAAGGTGATCCTCCACTGGCGGTAGGTTGCGGCCGCCTACACGTGCATCCTGGTCCAGGCCTCTTCGGCTTGGAGCGCAGCGATCGCACGGGGGCGGATCTTCCGGTACACCCGCTCGGGTGGAAGCGCCGTTCCTCGGACTCCCAGCAGTCTCGCCAACGGGATGCCGAACAGCCGCTCGTTCTCCTCGAGGTAGGGACGGACGACGGTCCAGTCGCGTTCTTCCAGTGCGGCGAACTCCCCGCCGTTGAGTTGCTCCTCGGAAACTGCGCCTTGCGGATCGCGGATGTAAATGGCGCCCCCGGAGGCTAACGAGAACAAGTTGCCGCCGGGGTAGGGCGTGTCCAACTCGACGATCTGGCCCTGGTCATCCAAGGTGATCCCGTTGAGGATCACGAAGCCCCCGCCCTCCAGCGGGTCTCCGGCCATGAATGACTCGGCCAGGTAATCAAGGCAGGTCCCGTTGATTACCACGCGGACCTTGCCCACCGCGTTGATGAGGGGCCGGCCCGCCGCGCTACCCAGAACAAACGCTTCTCCGCCCTTGCCGGCATAAAGAAAGGTCTGGCCCACGTTCCCGTACACGACGAGTTTTCCGTCCTTCATGATCTGCGCCAGTTGATCCTGCGCGTCACCGTGGACGAAAACCTCCGCTCCGTCAATCCCTGAAGCCAGGTAATCCCCGGAGGAACCGTAAACGTCAATGCGCACGCCCGTGGTGTCGGGTCCCAGGCCATTGGCGATGAAGCGATGACCTTGAGTTCGAGCCACAATGAACTTGCGAGAGCCGCGCCGGTATAGCCGGACGATCTCGCGAGCCAGCGAGTGTTCACCTTCGGGCGCGAATCCGCGCGCATCTATCACGACGGTTTGTGATTCGCCGGTCAGGTCCGGCGACGGCCCCGCTGCGCTCACGAAGCCGTACGCTGGGGAAGGGGATTGACGGATGGACTCGACGATCCCCGCCAGGCTCTGATCGAAGAGCGATAGCAAACAGCTCCGTCGCATCGATCCCGTAGGGCAGCGCCGGTCCATCAGGAGCGTGAGGACTTCGAGGGCTCGCCTGCGGCCGTGGTCCTCTTGAGCGCTGCGCTGCAATGCCTGGAGAAACGCCAGCAGCTTCTCATAATCCCAGCCCGGGAGCTGCTGCTTGACCCAGGCGAACAGCTCGGGGGCAGGGAAGTCGGGAAGCGTCAGGGGGGCGCCTGAGGCCGGCGTGTTCATCTGGTACGGTTTTTGCGCGCTGTCTGCCGAGATGGGTCGGCCGAACTTGTCCGCGCAGGTGAGCCTGGCAGCACCGTCTCCGTCCGTCTGAACGGTGAAGATGAAAGCCCCGCCGTCAGTGTGGCTGCCGCCGCGCGCGTTCCAGTAGCGGTCGGCGCGCGTCCAGAAGCGCGGATCTTCCGAGGCCAGACTCTCCAGAGCCGCATCAATAGCCTGCTTCTCCGAGGCGGCGAAGCCGACCGGGACCGGGCCTTGCTGCAAGGCGAAGACCTGCGGGCGCAACATACTGGTGTCGGTGATCCCGAGGAGACGGCAGGCCCGCTCGCGCTGTGCGGACTGAGCGATGAGGAAAAACCAGGGTCCGTCGGGCGAGCCATGAATGTGCGCGGTCTGCAACAGGCGGTAGATCCGTTGCTTGTCTTCGGGGAGCAGGGTGAAGTCCCGCTCGGTGGTGGGCGCCAGAGACTCGATCACGTACTCGAGCGGGTAGGCGTACGTCCGGTGGAGGAGATCAAAAACAAGGACGGAAACTTCGGTATCCGTCAAGAAGAGTGGATAGATGTTTCGTTGCGCCAGGTATTCGCACATGGAGGCATAGTTGGCGAAGTCACCGTTGTGCACCAAGGCTTCGTGAAGTCCGACGAACGGATGCGCGCCGCCGGGATGCCAGACCTTGCCCTTGGTGGGGTAGCGATGGTGACCGATCCAGACGTGGGCATGCAGGTTTTCGAGCTGGTAGAAACGAATCACGTCGTCGCCGTAGCCCACCATCTTGAGGACGAACATGTTCTTGCCGTGGGAGAGAACAAAGGCTCGTTTCTCGCCCGCGGAGGCGTAAAACGCCTGGTTCAGACGACGGCTGTTCTGGTAGACGATCTCGTCCTCAACGCCGGCTGTCCCATCCAGCCCGTGGCGTGCGGTGAAGGCCTCGATGGCTTCGGGCTTCACCCGCACGAAGTACTGAACCACCTCGGGAGGCCGCGGCTCGAACTCTTCGTCAGTGTGCGTCACGGAGCGAACATGATCGACTTCGAAAGCGGGTTCGACAAACGCTCGCTCGAGTTGCGGCCGAACGGTCGGGTCCAGACAGGCGATGGTGAGCAGGTAGTCGTTTTCCAGAATCTCGCGCGTGACGCCAAGCTGTTCCGGCAGAAGTCCTACCGCGGCGATGCCGCCTCCCTTGCCGTTGCCCCGATTGCGCATCTGCATCAAGGCTTGCAGCAGGTGGCGCGCCGGGATTTTTTCGGCGCAGGCGATCCCGATCACGCCGCAGCCGCCTTCGGCCTCGCTTTTGCGCGGGGATGGAGCGGCGGCGCGTTCGGGCATGAGAGGCTCCCTGGATTTGACGATCTTGGCGACGATTTCCCGCTGGATCATCCGGCCGCTCCTGTCTGGCCACGATAGACCAGCAGATCGGTCCTGCCTACCAGATCGCGGATGCTACTGAGCCCGAGGCGGCGCAGTATCTGGCAGAGTTGAAGCTCGAAGGACCGATACAGGTTGCCGAGCCGCTCGGTGGCCCAGCCAGGGTCCACCAGCCGGGAGAGTTCCGGATCGGTGGTGGTCAGGCCAAAGGGACAGCCCCGGCCGCGCTCGCAGTTGCCACAGCGGGTACACCCCAGAGCGACCAACTCGGCAGTGCCCAGAACGACTCCATCCGCGCCCAGGGCGACGACTTTGGCGATGTCATAGGCCGTGCGAATCCCGCCGCTCGCCATAATCACCACCTCGTGACGAATGCCCTCCTGGAGCAGGTAGCGGTGGACCCTGGGGATGGCGAACTCGATGGGCATGGCGATGGTCTTCTTGGCGATCTCGGGCGCGGCCCCGGTGCCGCCGTAACTGCCGTCGATGTGAATAATGTGCGCCCCGGCGTAGTAACTGCCCACCGCCACCATGTCGATGTCGGTGGGCGTCGAGACCTTCACGGACACGAGCGCTTCCGGGTTGACGGTCTTGATCCAATCGACGTGCTTCTTGTGATCCTCGACCGAATAGACGGAGTGAAAGGGAAAGGGCGAGAAGAGACTGACCCAGGGCAGCGATTCGCGCATCGTGGCTACGGTCGCGGTCACCTTGTCGCCGAGCAGATGGCCGCCTAGTCCAGGCTTCGCTCCTTGGGCATACTTTAACTCGATGATAGGAGCGTACTGGATTGTTTCCTCCCGAACCCCGAACATGCCGGTAGCAACTTGCGTGATTACGTGGTTCTTGTAAGGGAGGAGCGAGTTCGGGTATCCGCCCTCGCCGGTTGAAGTAAAGGTCTTCCAGGCCTGGGCGGCCCGCGCTCTGGAGAGCATAACCTGCTCGCTGATCGAGCCATAGGACATACCGCCCCCGTACCAGGGGATGGGGATCTGGATCCGGCGATCGTAGGGCCGGCGGTTGAGCGGGATGCAGAGGCTCACAGCCGCACTGTCGGGCAGCCACTGATCTTCGGGGAGGAACTTGAGATCGAGCGCGTCGAAACCGCCTCCGGAGTCGCCGGTCCGGTGTTCGAGACCATTGGTGGGCGGCTGTCCGGTTTCCGCCTGAACCCAGGTGGAAAGGATCAAGTCTGCGGTCCAGCGGTAGTCTCCCAGGGCTGGCATCCTGCCGTACGTCAATTCCGACCAAAGGTGAAAACCGCGACGCAGAAGGCGGGTATGCTTCTCGGTAGCGAGCTGTTCGGCAGTCGTCTCCCTATCTGCCATAACCTTGAATCTCGGAAAAGGCTTCGCTTTCCAGATCGTTCTGGAACATAGCCCGCCCGATCTCCCCCCGGAGTCGGCGGACTTCCCGCAAGCCCATAGCTCCCAGCACTTCGAGCAATTGGTCACGCCAGGAAGCCAGTAAGTTGGTGATTCGCCGGACGCCCCAATCCACCTTCAACCTTCTGGGCAGCCGGAAGCGGCTTTTCTCCCGATCTGCGCATTCCTCCAAAAATTCCGCCTGCAAGGCCGCCAGAAGGGGGGTGTCGAGCGCGACAGCATCGAGGCCGCAGACGATCGCCTTCGGAACGTGCTCGCCGGCGATGATGCCGCCGCTCCCCACCAGGGTCACTTCGTCCCGGCATCCCGCGTCCACGAAGAGCCGGTGAGCCTCGCGGATCAGCTCGAGCACGAACCGACCGTCGGCTTCCCGCCCGTGGTAATCGGCCACCAGATGGAACATGCGGATCCCCGCACGAAACTGCTGTAACAGCTCTTCCTTGGCGACGAAGTTCCGGCGCAAGCACACGACGCTCTCGGGGAAGCTCTTCCGGAGTTCCTGGAAGAGCGCCTCGTTCCAGCCATCCAGCTCGATCACCGGCGGCTGAGAGGGTAACTCCCTCAGCGCCTCGGCGTCCTCGGTCCCGACCAGTGGAATGATCTGGGGCCCCTGGAAGGTGTGAAAAAATCGGCCAAACCGCTCCCTGACGGTCGCGGCTCGGTCAGGAGCCCAGTGTCTCGAGTGGGTTACCGAGCCGCGCGCGTAAGCAAGCGGCCGGAGGGCCGATTTTTTCACACCTTCCAGGGGCGCGAATCTTGTGAGCGCCCGAACCGGCAGGATCAGGAACGTTTCCGCCTGCCGCGCGGCCGCGGCGAGGATGTCCACCAGTTTGCCAGACAGGAGCGACGCCGGCGGAGCATCGAACAACACGGGAATCGGGATGGTGACGGGGGACGGAGCCGTGCCGACGGGTGCGCCCTGCGCGTCGAAGACGAGAAATGGCGGCTTGTGACCGAGATCCACGGCCGTCGAGATGAACTCTCGGCCGTGAATGCCGTCGCGGGTCGGACGCACGATCTCCGACATATCGGTCCACATCCCATCCCAGCCTGCGCCTCCGAACGGACCTCGGTAGCCCGCGCCTCTTACGGGTATCCTCCCGGTCCGCGCCTCGTAGAAAATCGTGTCCACCAGGTCCGGAGTGAAGTAGGAATCACCCAGGCGCCGGCGCTCGGGGTTATAGTAGACCCGCACCATTTCCGGGTACTCAGTGGTGCAACGCAGGCAGCCGACGCACAACTGGTCGCGGGGTGCGAATCCGCCTACCGGCCCGGAGAAGACGCCGTACAGGCAGGGTCGGCTCAACGCGACGTGCCGGTTTCCCCGGTAGCGGATCATCTCCCTGAGGAGATGCGAGGCCAGACCAGGCTTGCTGACCTTCACCCGAGTGCGGTTAGGGAAGGGAGCAATTTCGGGGACCAGGCTGGCTTCAAGACGGTAGCGCTGATACATGCTAATCAGACACCGTTGAGGACAGAGGCGCGTGCTGACGCGGAGCGCCGTATCGATCCGCATGAGTATACCGCATCCGGATCCTCCACGCTGCCAAAGGCGCGAGAAATGGGGATATGACGAAGCCGACGCGACGAGAGCTGATCCGAAGCGTGGGGGCGGCACTGACCGTGCTGCCCGCGGCAGCCCAGACCAGCCAGGACGCCGGGCGCGCGGATGTAGACGCGCTCAGACTGTGGTATCGCAGCCCGGCGAAGGAGTGGACCGAGGCGCTTCCCGTCGGCAACGGGAACCTCGGGGCGATGGCGTTCGGCGGCGTCGCGCGCGAGCGCCTCCAACTGAATCGGGATTTCCGCGATTCCCTGGGCTGACGGAGCTGCGCAGTGAGCAGAAGCTCCTACCGGCTGCCTCGCACGCGGACGTTCGCGGCTTTTGACGCCCGATCGCGCCGCTCCGGCAGCTCTGTGCCGTGCTGACCACGAAGTAAGCATCAGACGCGCAGCCAACCGGAGGGGAGAATGTCCTGATCGTCCCAGGCCGAATTCCGGAACCATCGCTTCGGCGCAAGAACGACCTTATCTGGTCTCGTCGAAAGCCATGCCGCCCACCAGGAATAGGTGCTATTTGGAATGACGAAATACTTGCACTGCGACAGCAGCCAGAAATCGCTTATCGCCGCGCCGCTCTCATTCCTGAGCCCGTCGACGTAGATGCAGTCTTTCGCCAGGAGTGACGCCAGGTGTTCGCGGCACCACTCGATATCCTCTGAAAAAACGAGATATGGTCCCAACGACTCGGCGGCGCAGGACAGGGTTCGAAGGGCTGTGTTGTAGTACTCCAGCCCGACGAAGCCCGTAGCGGACTTCCCGCTCACGTAGTCTGTTCGTCGAACATGTATTCCAACAGCGGGCGAAGACCTCACATGGAGGCCGAATTCAGTAACCGTGGGAGACGGCGGTACAAATAGCAAATCCTCGCGAATGATGTCCGCGATGTTGGCGAAGTACTTCTCTGACTGCCAGTATCCGTCCAGGTAAACGTCACCGCTCAGCCGGAAAACCGTCTCATCGAATCTCAGCGACCGCTCCCTGTAATGCCGCTGCCACTTGACAGCGTTTTTAGCCCAGGTCGTCAATTGAGCGAGCGCGTCGTAAACAACAGGTAATCGAACGGCCTTGTTTATTCGCGAGAGCAACGTGTACTCAAGCGGGGGCCTGAAGACGCCAAGTTGATACCGCCGGCGGACGCTTTTCGACAGATCATATAGTTTCGTCAAGTCGACGACGAGGCGGCCGCCACATCTCAGCGCTAAATGCCTGCCCAGCGCGTATTGGAACAGCTGATTGCCCAGCCCCCCCTTAACCCTTACGACGATCGACGGTTGGTGGCTCAGCATTTGGGGCTCCTGGTTCGGTGGAGCATCATGGCAGCAGCCGCATCCGTTTGTCATTCGGACACTGGCGGGGAGCACGCTTTCCGACCAACACCGGACCGTCAGGCGTTAGCTTCTTTTTATCCAGGATTTCCACTTTGACCTGTCGCTGAGAGCGAGTATACACCAACCTGCCGGCGGTGAAGCCATTCGAGGACTGTTTTTCGTCCTGGGCGCCTCCAGGGGCTCCCGAAACGGGCCAGTTCCGCCCTCGGGAGAACCCCACAGCACCGAACTGCCGCCTTTCTGTTCGATGCCAAAGACAGCTCTGCCTCCCTCACCTCCTTCTCGACAGATTTCTGTGACGCACAGCGTTGGCTATCCCGTTGGGAGGGGTAGCCTGGCAATCCTTCCCAGCATCGTCCCGAACAGCCGCCGCGTCAGATGACGCTCTGCCAGTAGGAGCCCGTAGTATCGGGCGTGCTTGATTAGCCGGCTGCCGGTTTTGACCAGCCGTTGTTGCAGGCTGCTGAGCGACCAGTTGTCGATCCTCTGCGGCAGCACCAACCGCCGCCACAGGTTTCCCAGGTTGTAGGCCATCACGCTTAACCACATCGGTACTTCATTCGACCGGAACCGATGGCAACTCAGCCGGGTCATCTTCACGGCCTGCTTGCCTTCCTTGGCAATGTCCCGCTCCAGGTTCTCGTTGGCCGGGATGCGGATGGCATACTGCACGCCCCGTTCTTCCAGCGCTTCGTAGATCTCCGGCTTGGCGAAGGCGGCGTCGGCACGGAACACCACGTCTTTGCCCGGCTTCTGTTGTCGCTCGATCTCCGGCAGTAGGAGTTCTTCCCAGCCGCCGGCGCTGTGGACTCCGTCTGCGGACCGCAACCGGGGTTCCCGGGCCGCAGCTTGGCCGCCAGACAGTCGCCTTCGCGGTTGAACAGCAGCAGCGGGTGATAGCAGGTCGATTCGAAGTGTCCTCCGTCTGCGGACCCGTGACCGGGGTTGTAGGCGCTTTGCTCCTGCGCGCCGTAAACGGGGATGTCGGTCGAATCCATGTCCGGCACGACTCGTTGGGGTAAATCGACGGGTTCCAGCCGGCCGATGAGCTCGCGGTTGATGCGCGCCAGCCCAGCGAAGTTCTGCTCTGCGGCCAGCATCTCGGTCTCGAACGATTGCAGCCGCTCGGCCCGAGCCGGGTCTTCGTAGCCGGCCAGCCGGCTGTAGACGGACTGGCGAAACAGATCGGCCAGCGGAAACTCAGTGTTCGTGCCGCACCGAGAGTCAGTCAGGTGTTGAAGGAGAGCTGAAATGGCTGATTTCCTTTTTCAGCCACTGGGTGTTGACCTCTGGAGCGTCTTCATTGCGTTGAAACCCGCATAAACGGAGGCGTCCGAAGGCTCCACAAGATTATTCAGTAAGTGCTAAGAATGGAAATCCGGGTCTAGTCAGACACGGTTGAGGACGGAGGCGGGTGCTGAAGCGGAGCGCCGTATCGATCCGCATGAGTATACCGCATCCGGAGCCGCGCTGGGGTGCGCCCGCGAGCGGCGGGACACGCGAGAATGGGGATATGAGGACAGCGACCCGACGCGAGTTGATCCGGAGTGCGGAGGCGGCGCTTGCGGCGCTGCCCGCGGGCGGCCAAACGAGGCGTCGCGTTCGAGTGCCACGTTGAAGTGCGGGCCGAGGGCGGGCGGACCTGCCGCGCGAGTTGCAGCCGTCCGGCCCGTACCAGACCATCGGCGGCACGTTTGAGAGCGGAATGATTATATCCGGTTGCGAGGTATAATATCTTTTTTCCAGTGCCTTGTACTCCTCCGGCGTAACCCGGGCGTGGTCGCCGACGGAAATCCTGGGGGGCTGAGGATCAGATAGGGCAGGTGCCCCTAGTCCCGTAGATCCCGTGGATCAGGTTATGGGGCGGGGGTGATGCGGCGTCAGGTTGCAGCATGACGCTTCTCCCCCGCCCTTTAGGTCTTCCCGCCGAAGGGCTTGAAAAAAGCCCACTCCGGGTGCGAAGAACCAATCGCGCTCCAGCTTAGAACTGGAAGCGAAGCTGGAGTTGAATGTTGCGCAACCCCCGGGCGCCGTTTGCCGCGCCGAAGCCGGCGTCCTTCGGCTTCAGCCGATTCGTGTTCAGGCTGCCGTCGGTATTGAACTGGTTGTTCGTCACCGTCATGCTCGTCGGGCTGTTGTACGTAGCCGATGTGCTCCGGCCGTTGATGTCCACGATGTTGAACGCGTTAAAGACGTCCGCCCGCAGCTCGAGCCGGTATCTCTCACCGCTGCTGACGCGAATCCTCCGCACGAACGACATGTCGACATTCCTCTGCAGACAGCCGCGCAGGTAGTTGCGGCCTGACTCCATACCCACGCTGCCGAAGCCCGGCCCACGTACCGCCGTGACATCGAACTGGGCGTACTGGTTGTTCGAACATCCGCTGCCGAGTTTGGCGGCGTCGAGAATGACCATCCGGCCGCCCCAGTCCGGCGACCCTGTGATGTTCACACTCGCGCCATTGCTCTGGTAGCTGTAACCGAGGGCGTAGGCCCCCCCCGACTGCACCGACGCCACAGCGGAAATCTGCCAGTCCCTGGTCAGCTCGCGGACCACGGCACCGTGGTTCGAGATGCCCGGGCTGTTCCAGATGCCGTTCGCCTTGAACAGATGCGGGACCACATCCAGCGTCTCCATCAGCTTCTCGTACGCCGCCTGATCGGAACGCAGCGAGATGGTCCCGTCGGGCGCGTGCTGGAACCGTTGACTCAGCCCCGTGTTGCCCTTGAGGGAGATCCCGTACGTCCAGTTTGCCCCGAAGGAGAACCCGCCCTGGAACCGCCGGTTCACGTTGAGCTGTATCGAGTGATACGTGTCCCAGAAGCGCGTCTGGTTCTCTTCGATGCCGGCGAAGCCCTGGAAAGGACGGAGCAGATTCGACGTGTAGGCCGTCGCCCCGGGAGTCGCGCTCGTGCCGAGCGTCGGGTCCTGGTACGCCGGCAGATAAGCCGCGCCGATGTCCACCGCGTTCAGGTTCTGACGCGTTCCGCCCTGGGTGCCTCCCATGCGGTTGATGCCGTGGTTGCCCACATACGTCGCGTCCCCGACCATCCCCCACGGCAGCGACTTCTGGATGCCGGCTTGCCACTGGACAGACGCCGGGATCTTCGCTTTGTACTGGAAGGTGATCAGCGTCGGCACCGGCTGCGGGCTCAGCCCCTGCCCGAGCGTCGCCAACAGCCCGTTGCGGAGGTCCTGGGCCGTCGCGGTCGGCGGATTGCCCGGGGTTGAAAACGTGGTGTTGCCGTCCGGCCGGTCGTAGAACAGCCCGACGCCGCCGCGCAGCACCCAGTCCGACTTCCCACTCAAGTCGTACGCGAACCCGAACCGCGGCCCCACCACCAGCTTCGGCCACTCGTAGTTCGTCTTCGCGATCCCGTCGCCCGCCTTCTTAATACCGTTCAGCAAATTGCCCGTGCCGGGAATCGGCGTCCCGATGGCCGCCTGCGTGTTCGCCGCGCCCGCCGCGGCCAGGATCTGCCCGTTGCGCGGATCCATCGCGTTGCGATCGTTGCCCGAGCACGCCGTCGCGCCGCTCTT
>CAYGVJ010000041.1:0-39321 GCA_964353255.1 uncultured Solibacteraceae bacterium
CCGTGTAGCACTGGTCAACCCCAGCGACCGTGTTGAACCCGGTATCGCACAGCCCCGTGATCGGTATCGTGCTGCCCAGCAGCGGAACGGCCAGAAAGAACAGCAACACCAGCACCCATCGCCTACGACAAACACCCTTCATTTTCGATGTCCTCCTTGGCTCCGGGCAATCACGGGGCGCAGCCGCCTTCTCCGCGAGATGCACGGAAGCCCTCCTTCTGTTGATGTTATCACAGGTGAAGAACTTAGTAAAGAGGGCGACCCCGGCCGGAAGGGTACTGGTACGTACTATACGTACTAGAGGTGATCCCCCGTCACCCTAGCGCCCTGTGGCCCTACGCCCCTGCTGGCTCAGGGCCGCCCGGCTGGTCCTCTCCAGGCGAAGTCCCAGGTCTGCACGTTGCCTTTGCCTTGGGTGTATTCGACCACGGCGTATTCGCCCGGCTCTAACGCTTTGGTAGGCCAGATCTTGTACAAGCCCTCGTCAACCTGCCGGCGGAAGATCTCCACGTCCTGCTGCTCCTCGATGAGTTCCTTGGTCACCGGGACCGTGGTCCACTTCTGGACCACCCGCGCGCCCTTTTTCGGGGCCAGCCGCACAATGCCGAAACGTTCGTCGGCGGCCAGTCGGATGTAGAATTCCGGGCGGTCCGTGGCAACCGCATTGGCGGAGTGCTCCCCGTCCAACTCGACAGTGGACTTGCCGGTGACCACCGGCAGCGGCGCCAGTATCTTCAACAGCGAGCGCCCCTTGTTGGTGACCACCTTGGATTCGGCCTGCTTGATCGGGGTCAGTTCCTGGCCGGCCACGAGGTAGACGCCCAGCTCCGCGGGGACCCGGTCGGCTTCGCGGCGTTGATCGCGCTCGACCTTCTCCTCAGCCGCTATTTCCTGGGCCTCCTTGCGAAGGACTTCCTGCCGCTGGGCGTGCTCGGCTTCAGTGCGCTTCAGGTCCACCAAGCTCAGGGGGATTTCCTCCCATCCGCTGCGCTCGACGCTGTAGTAGCGGACCCGATCCCCCTGCACCTGGTATTCGCGGACGAGGTGGTAGCTGCCGTCGTTCAGATACAGTCGGATGGTGGCCGCCCCCAGGCACAGGGCCAGGCACAGCAGCATAAGCAACCATCGCCCCATGTTCAGCCCTCTTCGGACTCCTGACTCCTGACCCCTGACTTCTCGCTCAGAGCCAGCGCCTCATCGACCGAAACCCCCTGGTGCACCAGCGCGTGCACCGCCTTGAGCAAGCCGGCGCATTCGGATTGCTCGAGCACGCCGCTTCCCAGGACCAGGCCATGGGCCGCCTCCTCGATGGCCTCGTTAGCCACGGCCAGCAACCCCTGGGGGCCCAGGCGAAACTCCTCCACAGTCGCCAAGAACGCCCGTCCCGTGAGGCGCGCGAAGCTGCGGAAGCTGGAGCGGCCAGGCACGAAGCGGGCTTGAATCACATCGGCTCCGTAGTCAGCGGCCAGACGCGCGGCTTCCAGCCAGTCCTCGCCGTAGACCTCCGCCAGCACCGGCATGCCCAGGCGGCGCGCGTCTTCGGTAACCCGTCCGAATCTCTCCAGCGCTTCTTCGGTTCTGGGCCCCCCGGTGGCCACGCCCACCGAAACCGCCTCGGCGCCCATTTCCATGGCCGCCTGCACACTTATCAGTTGCTGCCCCCGGTGCGTTTTGCCGTCAATGCGCAGGATCACCGATAAGGCCCCCAGCTCCTCGGCCACCACATCCAGCACCCCTGGCGTCAGCGCGATGCCATCCACCTCGGACCGCGCCAGCAGACGCACCTTGGACAACAGGTCCGCCGGGCAGGGATCGCAATCCACGATCAAGGCGCGGCCGCGGGTGAAGATCCTTCGTAGGCGAAGCGGCTTCCCCGTGCTCATTTCACTATTATTATGGAATGCGCTTCAGAAAACTCGGCAGGACCGGCTTCGAGGTCAGTGAAATCGGCTTTGGCGCCTGGGGCATCGGCGGCACGCAGTGGCTGGGCGGCACCGACCAGGAGTCGCTGGAGGCCCTGGGCCGCGCCCTCGAACTCGGGTTCAACTTCATCGACACCGCCCTGGCTTACGGCAACGGCCACAGCGAGCGACTCGTCGGCCGCATCGCGCGCGAAACCCACGGCAGAATCTACGTTGCCACCAAGGTTCCCCCCAAGAACGGCCTCTGGCCCGCCCGGCCCGGCATCGGCCTCGAGCGGGTTTTCCCCTACGACTACATCGTGGAATGTACCGAGCGCAGCCTGAAGAACCTCGGCTTGGAGAGCATCGACCTCCAGCAACTCCACGTCTGGAACCCGGAGTGGCTCCAGAGCGACGAGTGGCGGCGGGCCTTCGAGGACTTGAAGCGCTCCGGTAAGGTGCGCTGGGTGGGCGTCTCGATCAACGATCACGAGCCGGACTCCGCCCTCGAGCTGATTCGCACCGGGCTCATCGACGCCGTCCAGGTGATCTACAACATCTTCGATCCGACCCCACAGAAAAACCTCTTCCCGTTGTGCCTGGAACGCAACATAGGCGTGCTGGCGCGGGTTCCACTGGACGAGGGCAGCCTGACGGGGACGATCACCGAAGCCACCCAGTTCGATCCGCGCGATTTTCGCGCCCACTACTTCCGCGGCGATCGCAAGCGTCAGGTGGCCCAGCGTGTAGCTGCGCTCGAACGCGACCTGGCGGGCGTGGAAGGCAGCCTGCCCGAGATCGCTTTGCGGTTCTGCCTGTCGCACCCGGCGGTCTCGACCGTCATTCCGGGGATGCGGCGGGCGCGGCACGTGGAAGCCAACGCGGCTGTGTCCGCGAAAGGGCCGCTGGCGGCGGAGACGCTGGCGGTTTTGGAGAAACATGTCTGGGAGAAGAATTTCTACGATTAGTCTCCTGGTGGCCGGGGCCGTCGCCCTGGCCGGCGCGGCCGGCCCGGACTACTTCCCGCTCCACCTCGGCGACGTCTGGGTCTATCAAGGCTCCGGCGCCCGCGGCGACTCCATCCTGGTGCTCGAGATCACCAAGACCGCCGTCTTCAACTGGCGGTGGTACGCCCTGCTGCACGGCCTGCCGGGACAGGACTACTGGCTGCACATCGCCGAGGACGGCTCCCTGCTGGCCTATGATCCGGACCGTAACGAGGAAAAACTCTGGTACGCCTTCCAAGCCCCGGAGGGCGAGCCTTACCAGACCTTTCTTCCGGAAGTCTGCTGCGGGCGCGCCGTGATTCAGTCGCGCCGCGCCGCTTACAAGGGGCCGATAGGCGAGTTCGACTCCGCCCTGGAGATCCGCTACCCGGGCGTCTTCCAGGTGGGCATCGAGCGCGAGCTGTTTCTGCCTTACGTGGGAATGGTCCAGCGGACGCAAGCCACGGGCGGGCCGAGCTACGCCACCTACGACCTCATCTACGCCCGTCTGGGCGGAGTGACGGTGGTCTCGGCGCGGGAGTTCAGCTTCAGCCTCACGCTGGACAACTCCATCTATACCGCCAACCTGATGCCGCCCATCGACCCCAGCCGCGCCGTGCCCCTGATGACCGCGCGGCTCACCCTCCGGAACACCGCCGAGCCTATCCAGCTCACCTTCCCCTCGGGACAGACTTACGATTTCGTCATCAAGAACGAGCGCGGCGAGGTGCTCTACCGCTGGTCGGACGGCAAGGCCTTCACCATGGCCCTCCGCCAGGAGACCATCGGCTGGGGCGAACGCAACTACGTCATTCAAGTGCGCCTGGCAGGCGCGGACAAGAACCCCCTGCCGCAAGGCCGTTACATCGCCGAGGGCTGGCTCACCACCATGGGGACGAGAGCCTACGCGGCCTCAGTAGGCTTCGAGGTCCGGCACGTGTATTGAGTGGGGTAAGTCTCCTGACTTGCCGCTGGACAAGTCGGGAGACTTACCCTACTCAGGCGGCAAGTCGGGAGACCTACCCTACGTCGCTCACTGGAACAGCAGCCGCCAGGTGGTGTTAACCAGGGCGTGGGCCACCATGGCGGCGCGGATGCCGCCGGCCTTCAGGTACGCTGCGCCGTAGAAGGCGCCGCCCACGGCGGCCAGAGTGGCGAAGCGCCAGTTAGGGAAGCCGCGGGAGGGCAAGTGGGCCAGGCCGAAGATCAGCGAGGCGATCAGCAGGCCGGCCCAGCGACTCTCCAGCCACTCGCCCAGCCAGCGCTGCAACAGGCCGCGGAAGAAGAACTCCTCGGAGAGCGCCACCACCCACAGCATCCCCGCAAAGGTTGCCAGACCCACGATCGTGACCTGCCACCAGGGCGCCTGGAAGGGATGAAATGAGGCGAAGCCCAGGGCCAGAGCCAGCGGAACGCCCACCGGCACGAACAACAGGAAGCAACTGAAGCCGATGCGCCACTCGCGCCGCGTCGGCCAGAAGCCGAAGCCGATGCCGTCGCTGTGGCGGATCGCCAGCACGCTCAGCACGCCGGTGCGAATCCACATCAGGTGTCCCAAGAACTCCAGCCGCAGTTGGGGCGCGGGACTGAGGTAGATGCGGGAGAACACTCCGGCCAAGACTGCCGCCGCCATCACTGCGACGAAAACCAGGTCCACCGCGGGGCGCTTGGGAAGACAGGCGTACCAGAAGGCGGCCACCGCGGCGAGAAGCGCCAGCCGGAGCAGGGCCTCGAGGCGGAACTGGCCTGTCGGCACGGCGTAGACGAGGTAGGGGATGACGGCGCTGGCGGTCATGGCGAGGGCCAGCCTGCGCGGTGACAACCGCGCCTCCAGCGCACGCCGCGCCTCCTCCCAGCCCGCAGTGACGTAGAAGGCGATCTCGATGAGCACCGCGGCCAGCAAGGGGACCGCAACCGCGCGCGGTATATTCTCGAAGCCGGCATACCACGCCCCGGCGACCGCGGCCAGCGGCAGGGTGACCGCCAGCGTGTTGCGGACACTGGCGAACGGAGCCGGCATGGGGTTCATCTTTCGTATCCTACAATGGAAGTAGTTCTCCACTCATGGGTCGATCGATCGCGGGTCTCCTCATTTGGCTGCTGGCGGCCGTGCCAGTGTGCGCCCGCCAGGAGTGGGTTGTCTGCGGCACCACGCGTGAGAAGCTTCTCGAGCAGCTTCAGCTTCACCGCCAATCCGAGAGGCTGCGTCGCGAGCTGGTCCGGCGCGGCCTGGCTTCCGCCGCGGCGCGGCAGCCCGCCGCCAAAGATATCGGGGAGATCGCCGTCATCGACGACAGCGACGGCGTGGTGGCCCGCCTGAACGAATTCAACCTGGACGGCAGGACGCTGGCCTTCGCTCCGGCGACGCCGGAGGCCCGGCAGTACCGCTTCACGGTCTCCGGGGACTCCTACGAGGCGGCGGCGGCCTCCGCGGGCACGCGCCAGGAGGGGCTGGCCGACGACGACACCCGGCAGGTGGCGCTGAAGTTCACCTTCTCCTTTTTCGGCGTCGCCTATCAGCAGGTCTTCATAAACTCCGACGGCAACCTGACCTTCACGGCCGGAGATTCGGCCATCACCGCGCGCTCGCTGGGGCGCATGACTGCCGGCCCGCCGCGCATTTCGGCTCTGTTTCGCGACCTGGATCCGTCGAAGTCCAGCCGCGGGGTGACGGTGTGGTCAGCCGCGGACCGCTTCGTGGTCAGTTGGGCGGCTGTGCCGGAGTATCGGGACGTCGGCGTGGGCCCGCTCCAGACCTTCCAGATTCGTCTCTACCCGGGCGGGCGCATCGAACTGGCCTACGCCGGCATCAGCACTTCCGGGGCCGTCGTGGGCATCTCGCCGGGCCGGTTGGAGGGCTCCAGCTCGGTGGTGTCCTTTCTCCAGGGGAGCGACCAGGAGTACTCCGCGACGGTGGCCGCGCGCTTCGGCCGCGCCAACGAAGTTGACGTGGTGACCGCGGCGCAGAAGTTCTACGGCACGCACGAGGACGCCTACGACTACCTGGTGTTCTTCAACACGCTGGGGGTTGAGGCTGGGGAAGGGGCGGTGTCGTACGAGATGACGGTGCGCAGCAGCGGCCACGGGTTTGGCGACGTGCCGATCGACGTGGGCGCCGAGTTCGGCTCCCGGCGGCGGCTGGGGGCGGTGTTGAACATGGGGCCGCTGGGGCAGTTCCCCGACGACCCCACGCAGTTGGTGCCGGGGCGGCAGGCCAGCCGGGACACTCCGATCACGGTGCTGGCGCACGAAGCCGGGCACCTGTTTCTGGCTTACGCCAGCGTGCGCGATCCGGACGACGCGAGCGCCCGCCCTATGCTGGGCTACCAGGCCGCCCACTGGGCCTTCACGTTCAACTCGGAGGCTTCTCTGCTGGAAGGCAACCGCATAAGCGACCGCTGGGAGACACAGCCGGGCATCTCGCCCCGCTTCGCGACGGTGGCCGTGACGGAAGGCTTTTCGCCCCTGGACCAGTACCTGATGGGGCTGCGCCCTCCCGAGGAGCCGCCGGCCACTTTCCTGGCCACGGGCACGGGCATCTCGCCTGAGCGCCATCCGCAGATGAATGTGTATTTTGATGGCGGCCGGCGTGACATCGCGGTCGAGGAGGTCATCCGCGCCGAAGGACGGCGCACGCCGGATCACACCGTGGCGCAGCGGCGCTTCCGGTTCGCCTTCATCCTAATTGCCCCTGCGGGTGCAGACCCTTTCCCTTCGGAACTGGCGAAGCTCGACACCTTCCGGCGGGAATTCGAGACTTACTTCCGCAAAGCGACCGGCGAGCGGGCTTGGGCGGACGCCACGCTGCGACGCGCCCTGCGACTGTCCACCTTCCCGGCGGCCGGAGTACTGGCCGGCGGCACGGCCTCCGCTTCGCTCACTGTGGAGCGGCCGGCGGAAGCCAACCTCGCCGTGTCTTTGCGTGCTGCGAACTCTCTGATCCGCGTTCCCTCCTCGGTGACCATCCCGGCCGGCGCCAAGCAGGCCGGCTTCACTATCTCGGGACTTCAAACCGGGGTGGACGAGCTGGTGGCGACCCCGGCCGACAGCCGTTACGAGAGCGCATTCTCGCGTATCCAGGTGGCGCGCTCGGCAGCGGACGTGAAACTGGTGGCGGTCTCCGGGCAGGGGCAGGCCGCCACTCCCGGGGCGCCCTTGCCACAGCCCGTAGTGGTGGCCGTCACGGATATCAACGAACTGCCTTACCCGGGCCTGCGCCTGAATGCGGTAGTCTCCTCCGGCGGCAGCGTTTCTCCGGCTTCTGCTGTAACCGGCGAGGACGGAACGGCCAGCTTCCGGTGGGTTCCCGGCAGCGGCCTGCTCCACCAGTTGACGGCCAGCCTGGAGGGCGCGCCGAGTGCTTCAGTTACCGTCTCGGCGCTGGGCCGGCTCTACGTTGCTGCCGGAGGCGTGGTCAACGCGGCCTCATACCGGCCCGGGCTCTGTCCGGGCGCCTTGGCCACCATATTCGGCGTGAATCTGGCGGCAGGGAGGACAAGCTCGGCTCGCTTCCCCTGGCCGGAGACCCTGGCCGGCGTCACCGTCACTTTGAACGGCCAGCCGGCGCCGCTACTTTTCGTGAGTGACTTCCAGATCAACCTGCTGGCGCCCAGCGGGCTGCCCGAGGGCACCGCCGACCTGGTGGTCTCGACGCCCCTGGGCGGCGCGGCGACGGTCCGTGTACCCGTCGAAGCCGTCTCGCCGGGCATCTTTTTCGATTCGGCCACCAACCTGGGAGCTATTCGGGTGGTCGGCGACTTTGTCGAGATCTACTCGACCGGCCTCGGTCCGGTGCACGCCGAAGGAGGGTTCCTCCGGACCGACCTGGCTCCCCAGGTCTTCATCGGGCAGGTTCCGGCCTCCGAGATCACCTACAGCGGCCTGGCGCCGGGCTGGCTGGGACTTTACCAGGTGAATGCGCGGGTTCCCGAGGGCGTCGCCTCGGGTGTGCAGCCGCTCGCCATCGTCATCGGCGGCAAGCGGAGCAACGAAGTGGACGTCCGGGTGCGGTAGGAAAATGGCAGAAAGGCACTTGCCTGGAGCCCGCTCCTCGTGTATACTGGCTTCTTCGATGTCTCTCGCCAACGCCAGCTTCTTTTGGTGGTACGGGTTCTGGCGCTTTAGCCGCCGGGGCTAGAGTGGCGTTGGTTTAGAGGGCATCGCCAATCAGGTCAAACCAACCCACTCGGGTGAGTGGGTTTTTTGTTTTGCGGGCGGCTTTCGCCAAGGAGGCCCATGATTATCTCGATGCGGCTCCATGCCACCAAGGAGAAAATCGACAACGTTTGCCTCCGGATCGAGGAGTTCGGCTACAAGGTGCATACCATCCAGGGCGAGGAGCGCGTGGTGATCGGCGTCATCGGCACCGGCGACGTCACCCTCTGCCTGGAGTCCCTCCAGGCCATGCCCGGAGTCGAGAACGCGGTCCGGATCTCGGCCCCCTACAAGTTCGTCAGCAGGGAGTTCCGGCCGGGGCGCAGCCGGATCCGCGTGAACTCGACCGAGATTGGCGGCGCGGAGTTCATCGTCATGGCGGGTCCCTGCTCGGTTGAGAGCGAGCGGCAGATCATGGAAACGGCCCAGGCGGTGGCGGGTGCCGGGGCCCGCATGCTGCGCGGCGGGGCCTTCAAGCCCCGCACCTCGCCCTACGAGTTCCAGGGCCTGGAGCTGGAAGGGCTGAAACTGCTGCGCAAGGCCAAGGCGGCCACCGGTCTGGACATCGTGACCGAAGTGATGACCGACAGCGACGTCGAACTGGTGGCCGAGTACGCCGACGTGCTTCAGATCGGGGCGCGCAACATGCAGAACGTCGCGCTGCTGAAGGCGCTGGGACCCTGCGGCCGCCCGGTGCTGCTCAAGCGCGGCATGAGCTCGACGGTCAAGGAGCTGCTCATGTCGGCCGAGTACATCGTGGCGCACGGCAATTCCAACGTCATCCTGTGCGAGCGGGGGATTCGCACCTTCGAGAACAGCGTGCGCAACACTTGCGATCTGACGGCCGTGGCGGTGCTCAACGAGCTGACCCACCTGCCGGTGGTGGTGGACCCCAGCCATTCCACCGGCCGGAGCAGTCTGGTGCCTGCGGTGTGCCGCGCGGCCGTGGCCATTGGCGCCGACGGCCTGCTGGTGGAAGTGCACCCCTGCCCGGAGAAGGCCTTCAGCGATGGCGCGCAGTCGCTTTCCATCCCCCGGTTCCAGGCCATGATGCGGGAACTGAAGCCTTATCTGGAGTTGTGGCGGCAGGCCCGCCTGGCCGAAGAGTCTCTGACGGTGTAATCTCAATAGATGTGAACCGTCGCTTGCCACCCTGGCTTCTGCTGGTGCTGCTGTGCGCCGTGTGCGCCGGCGTGATTGGCGTGGTGTGGACCCTCCGCAGCTGGCGCCTGTCGGCCGACGAACTGTTGAAGCGCTTGCCCGCCGACAACGCCGTCCTCCTCTACATCGACTTCGCCGCCCTGCGCCGCGCCGGGGTGCTCCAACTCTTTGAAGGTTCCGAGGTGATCCAGGAGCCGGAGTACCGCGCCTTCAAAGCGGGAACCGGCCTGGACTACCAGCGCGACCTGAACTCGGCGCTGGTTTCCCTCAGCCCCCAGGGCCATTACCTCATCGTGCGCGGCAGATTCGACTGGAGCCGCCTGGGCGAATGGGTCACCGAGCAGGGGGGCACGTGCTACAACTCCTCCTGCCGGGCGCAAGGCAGCGCCCCCGACCGCTACGTCTCCTTCTTCCCGCTTCAGCCCGACCTGATGGCGCTGGCCGTCAGCAAGGACACATTCGGCGCTGACCTTCTGCTGACCCGCAAGTCCGGGGGGCGGCCGGCTTCCTTCCCAGGTCAGCCGGTGTGGGCCTTTGTCTCCGCGGGGGCGCTCCGGCAGGCTGACAAGCTGCCCCCCAGCGCCCGGATGTTCGCCCAGGCGCTGGAAGCCTCCGACGGCATCCTGCTGGCGGCCGAGCCGCGCGGCGTCCGGTGGGAACTGCGGCTGGAAGTGGCCTGCCGCTCGGCTCAAGACGCCGCCACGCTGGCGGCGCATCTGGAGAAAGTCACCCTCCTGCTCCGGGAGGCAATCCTGCGCGAAGGCAAGCAGCCCGACCCACGCGATTTGAGCGGGGTCCTTACTGCCGGCGTCTTTGAGCGCAAGGAGCGCCTGGTTTACGGGCGCTGGCCGCTAGAGCGGGTCTTCCTGGAGAGCCTGGCCCGAGGCACGCCCTAGATGGCGGCGCCCAGGCTGGGGGGCGTGCTGTGCGCCGGCAACATCGTCCTCGACGTAGTCGTTCGCCCGGTAGATCAGGTGGCTTTCGACGCCACCGCCTGGGTGGATTCCATCGAGCAACATCTCGGCGGGAATGGAGCCAGCACGGCTTACACCCTGGCCGTGCTGGGTGTGCCGGTGCGCCTGCTGGGCTGGGTGGGCCGGGATTCTTCCGGCGACCTGCTCGTGGCCAGGCTCGAGAACGCCGGAGTGGACGTGAGCGCAGTGGCCCGCGCGCAGGGGCCCACCCCGGCCACCGTGGCTTTGGTGAACTCCCGGGGTGAGCGGTGCTTGCTGCACCGCCCGGGGGCCAGTTGGGAAGCTTTCGCGGAACCGGTCGAATTCTCCGCGGCCCTGGTCTCGGGCATTTCCCATTTCCACCTGGGCAATCCGTTCGGCCTGCCGCTCCTGCGGCAGCATGCCGGCGAGGTTCTGCGGGGAGCGCGGGCGGCGGGCCTGAGCACGTCCGTGGATACGGGCTGGGATGCGCAGGGGCGGTGGCTCGAGGATCTGGGGCCTTGCCTGCCCGCGACCGACCTACTCTTCCCGAACCAGGAGGAGGCGCTTCAGCTCACGGGGCTCGCCGACGTGTCTGCCGCCGCGCGCCGGCTTCGGGAAATGGGCGCCGGCAGCGTTATCCTCAAGCTGGGGGACAAGGGCTGCGCGGCGTTCACCCCGGACGGGGAATTCTCGGTTCCGGCCTTCGAGGTCGAGGTGGTGGACACCACGGGCGCAGGCGACTGCTTCGTAGGCGGATTCCTGGCCGCGCTGCACCGGGGACGTTCCTGGATCGAGGCGGCGCGCTTCGCCAACGCGGTGGCCGCGTTGAGCGTGCAGAAACTGGGCGCCACGGCCGGCCTGCGCTCCTGGGCGGAGACGGAGGCCTGGGTGGCCGAAGCAAGAATTTAGCCGCGGCCGCGGCAACGGGCGTATAATCCGTTCCTTGGGGGGCCGTATGCCTCGTTCATCACGTCTGGGAATGCGCTTCTTTGTGGGGCTGGTCTGCGCGCTCGCCGCGCTGGCGGCTCAGGTTGACCCGCGCTTACAGCAGGCTACGCGCCGGGAGGAGAACGGTTGGATCATGGTGCGCCTCGGCGGGACGCCCGCGCAGATCGGTTTCCAGCACGGCTACCTGCTGGCCACGGAAATCCAGGAAGCGCAGAAAGTCATCGCGCTGAGCCTGAGGCACGATACCGCACAGGAGTGGGCCTTCTTCCGCGAGGCGGCGCAGAACGTGCTCTGGCCGCACGTGGAGGCCGAGTACCGGGAGGAGTTGCAGGGCATCGTGGAGGGCCTGAACGCCCGGGGCGTCAAGCTGGACCTCTGGGACGTGACGGCGCTGAACGCCTGGCTGGAACTGTCGCCCTACTACGTCCAGTGGCACCGCAAGTACGGCAGGCGGTCTTTGCCCAAGCAACCGCCGGCGCGCGAGAATTGCAGCGCCTTCGTGGCCACCGGCAGTTACACTCGCGACGGCCGGGTGGTGATCGGCCACAACGCCTGGACCGGCTACATGGAGGGCCAGCGCTGGAACATCATCTTCGACCTCACTCCGGCCAAGGGTTTCCGCATCCTGATGGACGGCTTCCCGGGGTTGATCCACAGCGCGGACGACTTCGGAATGAACTCGGCCGGCATCCTCATCACCGAGACCACCATCAGCGGGTTCTCGGGGTTCGACCCGAACGGCATTCCCGAGTTCGTCCGCGCGCGCAAGGCCATGCAGTACTCCGCCTCGGTTGATGACTTCATCAACCTCATGCAGCAGGGCAACAACGGCGGCTATGCCAACAACTGGCTGGTGGCCAACCGCCGGACCAACGAGATTGCCAGCCTGGAGCTGGGGCTGAAGAACGTCAGTGTCTGGCGCACCAAGGACGGCTACTTCAGCGGCGCCAACTTTCCGGTGGATGCGAAGCTGGCGAAGCAGGAAACTGGCTTCAACCTGCGCGACCGGAGCCTCAGCCCCAACGCGCGCCGCGTCCGCTGGGAGCAGTTGTTGACCGAGTTCAAAGGGCGCATCGATGTGGCGGCGGGCCAGCGTTTCCTCTCCGATCACTACGATGCCTTCGCCCAGAAGGAGGAAGCGAACGAGCGCACGCTGTGCGGCCACATCGACCTGTCGCCGCGCGGGATGAAGGGCTGGCAGGCCAAGTTCGCGCCGGCCGGGGCGGTGCAGGCCAAGGTCGCCGACGCGGCCATGGCCGAGCGGATGTCCCTCACGGCGGCGATGGGCCACTCCTGCGGCCTTAACTTCAAAGCCGCCGAACACTTTCTTCGCTACCCTCAGTTCCTCTGGCAAAAAGAGTTCTTGCGCGATCTGGACTCGCACCCCTGGACCGTGTTCCGGGCCGAGTGAGGGTCCAAAGGTTGCGCGAAGGCGGGACTTTCGGCATGATTGTCCCGGATGAGGTGCACTGACTTGACCATCAACCGAGCGCTCCTGGCGGGGGTATTCTGTGCGGCGCTTTCGTGGGGCCAGTCCCCGGCGCTGAGCGGAATTGCGCACGTGGCCTTCCGCGTCGGCGATATTGAGGCCGCACGCGAGTTCTATCGCAAGCTGGGCTTTGAGCAAGCTTTCGAATTCACCAAGGCTGAGAAGACCTATGAAGCATTCTTCAAAGTCAACGACCGGCAGTTCATCGAGCTCTACCCGCGCAGCGAGGATACCCAGCCTCTCGGGCTCATGCACGTGTGCTACGAAGCCAGCGACCTGGAGGCCGTCAGCAGCGAGTACGTCAAGCGCGGGGTGAAACCGCCGGCCCTCCGAAAGGGGAGCGCCGGAAACTTTTTGTTCTCGCTCCGCGATCCGGAAGACGCGGTGATCGAATACACCCAGTACCTGCCGGGGTCGCGACACTCCGAAGACCGCGGCAAGCACCTGGGAGAACAGCGCGTTTCGCAGCAGCTCGTCGGGGCGGCGTTTCCCGTTCGGGATCTTGCGGCGGAACGGGCGTTCTACACCGGGGGGCTGGGATTCGAAGCCCTCGGCCGCGGGGATCCGGCCCGTTTGCGTGTTCCCGGCGGCTCCGGTCACGAAGTGGAACTCACGCCGGCGGGCGAACGGGCGAAGCCCGGCCTCAAGTTCGCCGTCGCGGACCTGCGGCGCGTGGCCGACGAGTTACGAAACCGCGGATTGACGGTCAAGACCAGCCCAACAGCCGTTACCGTCACCGACCCGGATGGGGTCACAATCAGCTTCGCCGCCCGTGCCGGTCTGGCGCAACAGGACTACTTTGCGAACTGGCCCGCGGGGACCTCGCCCCAGGAAGTGGGCAAACGCGTGGCGGAGCGCTTCGTGGTGAGCCCTCATCCGAACCCGAAGCGCATCATTTACCCGGAAGTTTGCACCTGGTACGGGGCGTTGACCTTCGCGCAGCTTGCGGCGGAGAAGGACCTTTCCGCCCGCGTTATCAAACGCTTCGATTCCCTGATGACGCCCCAGGAGGCCGGCCTGATCCAGAAGGACCGGCATGTGGACTTTACGGTCTTCGGCACGGTCCCGCTGGAGATCTACATTCAAACCAAAGAGCCGAAGTACCTGGAGCTAGGCAAGTTTTTCGCCGACCGGCAGTGGGAGGACCCCACGCCGGAGGGGTTGACGAGCGAAACCCGCTTCTGGATCGATGACATGTTCATGATTACGGCCGTCCAGGTGCAGGCCTTTCGCGCAACGGGCGAGGCCAAGTACCTCGATCGCGCGGCGCTGGAGATGGTGGCCTACCTGGACAAGCTCCAGCAGCCGAACGGGCTGTTCTACCATGCCCTGGATGTGCCCTTCTTCTGGGGGCGCGGCAACGGCTGGGTGGCCGCCGGCATGACCGAGTTGCTGCGCTCGCTGCCCAAAGATCATCCCAGGCGCGCCCGCGTCCTGGAGGGATACCGCAAGATGATGAAGGCGTTGCTGGAATTCCAGGGCCAGGACGGGATGTGGCGGCAACTGATAGATCATCCGGAGGCCTGGCCGGAAACCTCCTCGACGGGCATGTACACGTTCGCGATGATCACCGGGGTCAAGAATGAGTGGCTCGACGCGGCTGCTTACGGTCCGGCGGCCCGCAATGGCTGGCTGGCGCTGGTCGGCTATATCGACCAGAATGCCGACGTTACCAGCGTCTGCGAAGGCACGAACAAGAAAAACGATCTGGCGTATTACCTGGCCCGCGCGCGCCGGACGGGCGACTTCCACGGCCAGGCGCCGGTCCTGTGGTGCGCCTCGGCGCTACTGCGGTAAGCGTCCGGCCGCCTGGGCTGCCGCTCACTCCAGGGTCAACTGGAACCGGCCGTAGTAGCCGCTGGTGGAGGCTTCGTTGCGCTCCCAGCGCTGCCCGAAATCCTGGCCCGAGTATTTCTGGCTCAGGGCAGTGCCAAGGGTGGATTCGATCAGCGGAGTGAAGGGATCGTACCAGAGCGCGGCCCCCGGCAAAGCGTCCTCGGGCAGTCTGGCCCGCCGCAGGGTGAGATTCAACACCTCGCCCACGCTGAGGGCGGCCGTCTCGGCGTCCCGGTGGAACTCGACCGGCGCCACGTGCACGTTGCGCACCCGCCCCAGCAGTTGGCCGTAGCGCTCGCGGAGCAGACTTTCGGCGGCCTCACGTTGTGCCGGCGAGGCGGCGCTGTCCAGGAACAGGATGCTCGTGCGGAGCGCCGCGCCCGTGCTGAGGGTGGCTTCCCCCACGATCACCGCCGCGATTTTCACGCCGGCCAGAGAGACCCCGCGCCAGCTCCCTTCCTTGATCCACCAGGCCAGGATGGCCTCGCGGCCCCCGGTCATTCTCTCCCCGGACCACTCACAGTAAGTTCCGAAGACGTGGTTGGAGCGGCTCTCCAGATAATCTCCGGCGATCACCGACGGCGTCTGGGCGGACAACACCCCGGCCAACAGCACCACCGGTGCGCACATCCCCAGCCATCGCACGAAAGCGTACCTCGCTCTGATCCGTACTATAGCACCGCAGGGTTCCGGGCGGCGATTGAGGCCGCTATCTCCTCGATGACCTCGTAGAGTTCCTTGGCCTGGATGGGCTTGGCCAGGTAGCCGTCCATACCGGCGGCCAGGCAGCGCTCGCGATCGCCTTTCATGGCATAGGCCGAGTCCACGGGCTGCTGCTCGAGAATGGAAAGCGCCTCATGGCCATCGTTGGCCACCACCAGCGTGTGCCCCTGCTTCTCAGGCGGCACTCCAATGCCGGTGTCGGCCACCATGAAGTGCAGGCCTGCCCGGCTATCGGCCTCGGATTCAGTAGTCACCCGCAGCACGACCTCGCCCGCCTGGGTGAACTTGATGGAGTTACCCACCAGGTTGACCACCACCTGGCGCAGCCGTCCAGGGTCACCCACCAGCGCGTCGGGCACCTCGGGCACCACGTGGCAGACCAGCTCCAAGCCTTTCTCGTGGGCCCCGACCGCCAGCGTCTGTAGCGCGTCCCCCAGACAGTCGCGCAGGCTGAAGTCGATGGGAGTCAGTTCCAGCTTCCCGGCTTCGATCTTGGAGAAGTCCAGAATGTCATTGAGAATGTTCAGCAAGGCATCCGCCGACTCGCGCACCGTCTTCAGGTAGTCGCGCTGTTCGTCGCTCAGCTCGGTGCCCAGCGCCAGCTCGGTCATTCCCATGATGCCGTTCATCGGGGTGCGGATCTCGTGGCTCATGTTCGCCAGGAACTCGCTCTTGGCGCGGCTGGCCGTCTCGGCTGCCTCCTTGGCCTGATGCAGTTGCACAAGCAGCCGGCCACGGCGGCGGTAGCTGGAGCCCGCCATGTGCAGCAGCACCAGGATGACGACGCCGGCAGCCAGGATGATGGCCAGGAAGCCGGTCTGTTTGTACCAAGGCAACAGCACCGAGAACTCCAAGACCGCGGGGGTGGCATCGACGTTCCCGTTGCGGTCCATGCTTCGCACTTCGAAGCGGTGCCGCCCCGCCGGCAGGCGCTGGAAAGCGGCGAAGTTGCCCTCTGCAAAGGGACTCCAGCCGCCGCCGTCCAGCCGGTACGAGAACAGCAGCCGCTCCGCAGCGGTGTACTTCCATTTGTCCGAGCCCGTGAAGACCACCTTGACCTCACCGCCGGGCGGCGCCTCCCGCAGGTTCAACTCGGCCGGTACGAAGGTCTGAGGCGGGGAGGTGTCGGCCTCCGGATAGTACAGGCTCAGGCCGCGGGTGGTTCCCGCCCAGATCCTGCCCCGGCTGTCCTGGAAGACGTCGTAGACAATCGAAGAGGGTAGACCGTCGTCGGCGGTGTTGGTCAACCACACCCCGTCCTTGTAGCGATGCACGCCCGTGCCCGAGGCCACCCACACCGTTCCGTCCCGGGCGGTTATGATGCTTCGGGCCCGGTCCAGTTTGTCCTGTAGGACGGTCCAGGACTTCCCGTCGAAACGGAGAAGTTTGTCCCGGCCGGCCACCAGGATGGCGCCATCACGGGTCTCGTGAATGGCGAAGGCGCCGCTGGCGGTATAGCCTTCCTTGGGACCGAAGGTCGTCACCTGTCCATTTCGATATCGCACCAGCTCCCTGGTGCCACCCATCCAGAGATCGCCGGAGGAGGTCTCGATGATGCACCGTACGTCGCTGACGCTCCATTTGCGTCCTCCCGCGAATTCCCGGAACGTCCGGCCGTCGTAAGTATCCAGGTAGAAATCCAATCCACGCTCAGCCGTCGTCTGTGCCCAGGCGCCGCCTCCTCGGCGGGGCCACAAGGCCCGGACGGGCCGTCCGGAGGGATGAGCCAGACGTTCAAAGGTCTCGCGGTCCGGCCGGAACAGCAGCATGTCCCGGGAGCTGTAAGTGCGCAGGGCGATGTGTCCGTCGGGCAGCGGGCAAACACCGTCGGTGAACACATCATGTGGGTTCTCACCTTTAGGGGGTGAACCGGCCCAACCACGTCTCATCCACGCTCTTCCGCACGACCAGCCGGCGGCGGCTGGCCTCGTATTCGGTCAGCCGGTCAGGGAAAACGATTAGCACGCGGTCTTCATCCACCGGAAGGGCCCGAATGCTTCCCCGCGCGCTTTGGGGAACATCCTGAATGAATCATCGGCAATAATGACCGCGGTCGCAGGCGAATTGTGCGGGGCGGAGCCGGCATTCATACCGGCCTGAAGCGGAAGCCGACTGGACAGTCGGCTGCAGGCCGGAGGCCCACCCCACTGACGCCTCAGTGGAAGTCGTGAGAGACGCTGGCTTCGGTTGCAGCGGGGCTGCGCTCCTGGGGCGTACAATCAAGGGTGAGGGCACGAGCATGAACGTCACGCTATCTTCGGACCTTGAGAAGCGGGTCGAGCAGGAGCTGGCTAGCGGCCGATATCAGGACCCCAGCCAACTCATCGAGGAAGCGGTTGACTGCTTCCTCGAGCAACGGCAGCGCGGCCAGGAGCGGCTCGAGGCCCTGCGTAGAATCGGCCAGGCTGTCGATGAAGCCGGTTTGTACGAGCGAGTTTTGGTCCCCGGTCAGGGATGACGAGCGCTCCCATCGTTCTCCTGGACGCTTGCGTCCTGGCGAACTTTTCCCTCTGCGACACCTTGCTCCGTCTGGCGGAACCTCGGCGGCTGTATGAGCCGAAATGGTCGGAAGAGATCCTTGAGGAGACGGTCCACACCTTGGAGTCCAAGCTGGGGTGGCCGGAATCGCTGACTTCGTATCTTCGAAGCGAGTTACGAGCGCATTTCAGCCAGGCGTGGGTCGCTGGCTATGACCCGCTGATTCCGGCAATGACGAACGAAGCGTCGGACCGCCATGTTCTTGCAGCGGCTGTCCACTGCGGAGCGGCCGCTATCCTGACGTTCAACCTTCGACACTTCCAGCCGGAGTATCTTGCCCCCTGGAGGGTCGTGGCACTGCACCCTCAAGCGTTCCTCATCGAGCTGCTCCGGCAGGAGCCGGCAGTGATCGCGGCAAAGCTGCAAGAACAAGCCGCCGATCGAGGGCGGAGTCTGCCGGAGCTGCTCAAGATGCTTGATCACACGGTACCTGGTTTTGCGGCACTGGTGTCGTCTGTACCTCACCGTCCTGGCGCTGGAGCGCGCCGTCGATGAGGAGGAAGGGCTCCTCGACCAGCGTCAGGCGGTAGTACGAGGGTTGGGTCTGCCTAGGCTGCTTCCTCGATCGCCACCAGCACCCTCTTGCCTAACGCTGCCAGGGCGGCCTGGAGCTTCTCGGGCTTGGAGTCGTGCTTGGGGTCGAGCATACGGCGCACCACCGTCTCGGAGCACTTGAGCCGCCGCGCTAGCTCCGAGTTGCTGATCGCCTGCTCCCGCATGGCCATATACAGGGCGAGTTTGGGAGCCAGGTACAGCGGGACGGTAATGAGATACTGGCCCTTCCGGGGGCGCGAGGGAAGGGGGATTTCCTCCCTTTCGGTGATGCGAAAGGAGAACGCGCACCCAAGGCAGTCCGCCGCTTCTGCGAGTGCATCTTCCAGATCCTCGCCGCTGGTAAGGGCTTCCGGCAGATCAGGGAAGTTGACGACGAAAGCCTTGCCGTCGGGTTCTGGCTTCAGGATCGCGGGGTAGCTCAAAGGAAACATTTTGCCGCCTCCTCAGAATAGGTCGTGCTTGTCGATTCCCAATTGCTGGCACATGTCGTTCAGCAAACCCTCAGGGAGCTCCTTCCTCAGGTCCTTGATCGTGCTGAAACGCCCGCCCAAGTACAGACGGCCGTGGCTGCCCTTGCCACGGTGCGGGACGTAGCGACAGGTCAGCTCTTTTTGCCGGGCAAGCCGTTTCACCCGCCTCAGGAATTCGCCAGCCTTCACCTGGTTTCAGCTTCGCACATAAGTGTTCGAGGGTCAAGGGCCGGCGGCCTCAGTGGAAGTCGTGCGAGACGGCGGTCAGGTCGGCCACCTCTAGCGGCGCCAAGCGCTCGGCCTTGACGGAAACCACGCCGTCCTGGCGCTGGAGCATGCCGTCGATCAGCAAAAACGGCTGCTCCACCAGCACCAGACGGTAGGCTGCGAAGACATCCGGCGGGACGATCACGTTGGCGATGCCGGTTTCGTCTTCCAAACTGAGGAAGACGAAGCCGCTGGCGGTGGCCGGGCGCTGGCGCACGATGACGCAGCCGGCCACGCGCACCGCGCGGCCGTTGCTCTTCCGGGCCAGATCCGCGGCGCGGGTGACGCCTTGCGCGTTCATATCGGCGCGGCAGAAGGCCATAGGGTGCGGACCGACAGTGACGCCGGTGCCCGAGTAGTCGGCATTCAGGCGCTCGGCGGCACTCATGGGCGCCAGCGGCGAGGCAGCCGGCGGCTCTTCCAGCCCATCGAACAGAGGGCCGGCCGGACGCGCCGCGCGCGCCGCTTCCCACAACGCGTCCCGCCGATGCGCCTGCCGGATGAAGTTCAGTGCGCCCACCTCGGCCAAGCGGGTGATCTCATCGCGGCGCAACTCGGGGACACGGCGCACTAGGTCGTCAATGCTCGCAAACAGCCGGCGAAGACGCTCCCGCACCATGGCCTGTGCGGCCTCCTCGCGGAGGCCCTTGACGTAGCGCAGGCCCAGCCGCACCGCTCCCTGACGGTCGCGGCTCAGTTCTAACGTGCACCGCCACTGGGAGCACGTCACGTCGATGGGCAGCACCTTCAGGCCGTGGCGCTGCGCGTCCTTGATGATGGTCGAAGGATGGTAGAACCCCATGGGCTGGTTGTTGAGCAGCGCCGCGGTGAAGGCGGCCAGGTAATGGCATTTCAGGTAGGCGCTGGCGTAGGCCAGCAGGGCGAAGCTGGCGGCGTGGGATTCGGGGAAACCGTACAGCGCGAAGGCGGTGATGGATTGCACGATGGAGTCCTGGGCCGGGCCGGTAATGCCGTTGCGGTTCATGCCGGCGCGGAGTTTCACCTCCATTTCCTTCATGCGGGCCTCGGAGCGTTTGTGCGTGAGGGCGCGGCGTAGTTCTTCGGCCTCGCCGCCCGTGAAGCCAGCGGCGATCATGGCCATGCGCAGCAACTGCTCCTGGAAGATGGGCACGCCCAGGGTCCGCTGCAGCACCGGCTCGAGCGAGGGATGCAGGCACTCTGCCGGCTCGCGGCCCTGCCGCCGCCGCAGGTACGGATGCACCATCTTGCCGGCAATCGGCCCGGGGCGAATGATGCCCACCTGCACCACCAGGTCGTAGAACTTCTCTGGCCGCAGGCGCGGCAGGGTGGCCATCTGCGCGCGGCTCTCCACCTGAAACATGCCCACGGTGTCGGCCTTCTGAAGCGCTTCGTAAACCCGCGGGTCGTCCCCCGGTAGCTGCGCCAAATCCACCGTTTCCCCGTAGGCTTGGCGGATCAGTTCGAGGGATTCCTCGAGCACCGCCATCATCCCCAGCCCCAGCAGGTCCACTTTGATCAGCCCCATCTCCGCGCAGTCGTCCTTGTCCCACTGCACCACCACGCGCCCGGGCATGGTGGCCGGCTCCAGCGGAACCACCGAGTCCAGTTGCCCCTTCGAGATCACCATGCCTCCGGAATGCTGCCCCAGATGCCTCGGCAGGTCCTGCACCGCCAGGTAGAGCTCGCGGAATTTCCTTATACGCGGGTCCTTCAGATCCAGGCCCGCGTCACGGAACTGCCGCTCGCTCGAATCGGCCGGATCCTTCCACTCCCAGGCCCGCACCAGTCCGGCCAGGCGGTCCAGGACTTCCCCGTCAAAGCCCAGCACTTTGCCGACCTCGCGCACGGCCGAGCGCCCCCGGTAGGTGATCACGTTGGCGGTCATGGCGGCGCCCAACCGCCCGTAGCGCTCGTAGACGTACTGGATGACGCGCTCGCGGCGCTGGCCGCTGGGCAGATCCAGATCAATGTCCGGCCACTCGCCGCGCTCCTCCGACAGAAACCGTTCGAAGAGCAGCTCCATGCCCACCGGATCCACCGCTGTGATCCCCAGGGCGTAGCAGACCGCGCTGTTGGCCGCCGAGCCGCGCCCCTGCGCCAGAATCCCTTCCCGGCGGCAGAACTGGACGATGTCCCAGACGATGAGGAAGTAGCCCTCCAGCTTCAGCTTCTCGATCAGCGCCAGCTCGCGCTCGATCTGGCGCCGCGCGCGCTCGTGGTAAGGGCGGTAGCGCCGGCGCGCGCCCTCTTCGGTGCGCTGGCGGAGGAACGAAGCCATGGTTTCGCCCGGCGGCACCGGGTAGCGGGGAAACTCGTAGCCCAGGTCGGCCATGGTGAAGTCCAGGCGCGCGGAAAGCTCCGCCGTGTTGGCCACAGCCTCCGGCAGGTCGGCGAACAGCCGTGCCATCTCGGCGGGGCTCTTGAAGTGCCGCTCGCAGTTGCGCGCCAGCCGGCGCCCGGCGGTGGCGAGCGTAACTTTCTCGCGGACGCAGGTGAGCACGTCCAGAACCTCGCGTTCCGGGGCGGTGGCATGGCAGACTCCATTGGTGGCGAGCAGCGGCAACTGCATGCTGCGCGCCAGCTCCATCAGGGCTTGGTTGCGCGCCTCTTCCGCGCGGTTTAGATGCCGCTGAAGCTCGACGTAGACGTTTTCCCGTCCGAAGGCCGCGGCCAGCCACTCCAGCCGCCGGCGGTCCGGCTCATGGGCCAGGCAGACCAGCCCACCGGCGTGCTCGGCCAGCTCCTCCAGGGTGGCTGCGCCTTCGCCCTTAGGCGCGCGTAGCTTCATCCGCGTGATCAGGCGGCAGAGATTCTGGTAGCCTGCGCGGTTTTCGGCCAGCAGGGGGTGGATGTGGCCGTCGGTTGCGGTGACCTCGGCGCCGATGTGCGTGCGAAGGCCGGCCTGCTTGGCGGCGGCGTGAAAGCGCGGCGCGCCGTAGAGCCCATCCCGGTCCAGCAAGGCCACCGCCCCGATGCCCAGCTCGGCGGCCTGGGCGGCGAGATCCTCGGGCAGGGAGGCGCCGCGCAGAAAGCTGAACGCCGACCGGGCATGGAGCTCAACGTACACTTCATTCGGCCTTGAGCTTCTTCTTGTGCTTGGCCCGCCGGCCGGAGGGCACGCGCTCCAGTTCCGTCTTCCGGCTGCGGTGCGCCTGCTGCGGCGGAGCCATGGGGATGCGCTTCTTGGGCGGCTTGACGATGACGGGCTTGATCGGCTTTTTCATGGGCGCTCCCTCAATCGTAGCTGCCCTCGAGGTACCAGCCACCGCCCCGGCGGTCCAGGTAGACGCGATAGAGCGCTTCGTCGCTCAACGCCACGTCCCATTCGTCGCGGTCCCAGGCTTCGTAGGTCCACCAGTCACCCGAGGTGCGCCAGGGGCCGGCGAGCCCTACCACCCTGCCACGCACCTCGCGCGCCTGGAGGCGAGCCGGACGCCCGGCCGGGGCTTCAACCTCGGCCCGGAGCGGAGGCCGGAAGCGGCGCAAGGTCAGGGGAAGCGGCTGCGAAGAAATCAAACAGGCAGGAATGCCTGTTCTACTGAGCCGAAACGCGTCCGGGCGGTGCGTGTCCTCTCGCTCCGGCCAGCCCACGTTGCCTTCCCCCACCAGGCCGGCAATCCGGGCCAGCGTCAGCTCCAGTTTCGCTGGCTCAGGCGCGGGCGGCAGAAACAAGCCCTCCTGAAGGAAACGCGGCTCCCCCGGCCGCGCCGACAAGGATACCCCCACTATCGGCGCCTGCGGTGGATGGGCCTCCAGATCCAGCCGCAGCAGTTTCAGCAACGCCCCGCCATCCCGCATCGGGACCGGCAGGCGGAGCAGGCGCGCATGCTCGCTGCGGTCCTCGAGGGCCAGCCGGAGGTGAAGCTCCTGGGCCGCCAAGCCGCAGGAGGCCAGGCGCATGCACAGCCCGTTCAGCAAGCGCGCTATCAGAAAGGCCAGCGGCTCCAGCAGCGTCAGCGGATCTTCGAGTTCCAGGGCTTCCTCGAAGGCGCGTGCGGGCTGCTCCGGAACCAGCGGGCGGCGGCCGGCGCCCCGCGCCAGCTTGTGCAGCCCGGCGCCCTCCACTCCCAGGCGCTCCACCAGACCCGCCTCCGGCAAGGCTGCCAGATCGCGGCAGGTCCGTATGCCCCAGCGCGCCAGCGTCTCAGCCGTCTCCGGCGACGGCGCCAGGACTTCCGCCGGAAGCCTGGAGAGAAACTCCGCCTCCCGCCCGGGCGGGATCACGGTGACTCCCTTCCATCCCCGCGCGGCATGCACAGCCGCCTCCGGGTTGGCCGCAACCGCCACGCTGGCCGGCAGCCCCATTTGGGCAGCGCGCCGGGCGATGGCTCCAGCCAGCTCCGCCGGCGCGCCGAACAGGCGCGTGAGACCGCTCGCATCCAGCACTACCGTGCCCGCGGTCACGCGCTCCAGGCGCGGAGAAAAAGCGCGGGCGCACTCCACCAGCAAAGCCTCCCCGGAAGGCGAAACCGCGGGCGCATAAATGCAGGCGAACATCTGGCTTTACCCCATCGCCCGGACTTGGAATGCCGCCGAGGCTGAAGCCACCGGCTTGCGCCGGCTGACTTCAAAAAGCGCCCCGCGGAGGAGCCGGGAACAGCCCGGGGTCCCAGACCAGGTCGCGCGCCCCTTCTTCAGCTCCAAAATCAGCGAGGCGCACGAGGGCGCGCACGAGGTTTGCCCCACCAGCACCAGCACGGTGGGAGTGTTCTCGATGGCGCGGCGCAGGCGGAACCAGCACACCAGCGGGATGCGGCGCGCCAGGCGCGGCGGCACGTCTCCCAGATCCAGGACCACGCAGCCGAACCCTCCGCCCTGCACCAGCAGATCCGCCGCCCGCAGCGCGTGTTCCGCTTTCCCGGCGCAGCGCACCCAAAGCAACCGGCTCAGATCCACTCCCGCAGCCGCCGCCGAGGCGGGATCAAAAGCGTCCCCGGCATCCACCAGGGCGCAGGTTTCCTGCCGGCGGGCGGCCTCCGCCAGGATCGCCAGCACCAGGCTGGTGCGCCCCGAAGAAACCGGGCCGAGAACCTCGGTGAGTGCGCCCCGCGGCAGCCCGCCGCTGAGGGCATCGACTTCGGCTACGCCGGTGGGGACAAGCTCCGGTGCGGGCCGTGCTTTCCAGGGTGCAAGGGAGTGCAAGGGGGCGCTCATATTCGCTTTTTCTTCGCCTGTTCAAGTTTGACAGATCGGCGCATGCATGTCAAGCCCCGGCGGGTCTGTATTACCTTGCTCCGTTGTATTACCCCATCCAAACGGGTATACTAAAACAGGACGTATTACATGGAAACCACTGTCACCGTCAAGGGCCAAATCGTCATCCCCGCGCCCCTTCGCCACAAGTACGGCATCAAGAAGGGCACCAAGGTCCGCGTCTACGAAGAGGGCGGCAAGATCGTCCTTGAGCCAGTGGATCTTGAAAGACTCCTGCGCAGCCTGGAGGGATCCCTGAAGGGATCTGGAGCCTTCGAGGAGTTCTTGGCGGAGCGGGCCAGAGAACGCGAGTTGTAGTGTGCCACAGCTCCGCTTGGTCTTCGACACCTGGCCACTAATGGCCTACTTCACGGGGCAACCTGCCAGCAGTAGGGTGCGCGAAATGATTCGCGAGGCCAGGACTACAGGGACGCCGTTGTCCATGACTGCGGTGAACCTCGGAGAGGTCTGGTACAGCATCGCGCGCAGGTTTTCAGAGTCGGTTGCGGATGAGACCGTGGAAAACGTCTGGAGTCTGGGATTCGAGATCACGACGCCCGACTGGCCCCTCACCCGCGAGGCAGCGCGCCTGAAGGCCCACTACCGGCTCGCCTATGCCGACTGCTTTGCGGCCGCACTGGCGCGGCAGCTCGGCGGTGAACTGGTGACCGGCGATCCCGAGTTCCGGCGACTGGAGGAAGAAGTCAGAATCCGGTGGCTGTAAAGGCTCTTCACGACCCCGTCGAAGAGTAGTTCCGCACCCCGCGGTTCCAGACCAGGATGGCGCAGGCGCAGAAAAACGCCGTCACCAGCGGGAGGATCCAGGCGTAGAGGCGGTAGACTTCTTTGCCCAGCAGAGCCGCGGTAGGGTAAAAGCTGGCGAAGCCGAAGGGCACCACCCAGCTCAGCAGAAACCGGATGAAGCCCCCGTAAATGTCCAGCGGGTAGCGTCCGAAGGCCAGCATGTTATAGATCGGCGGGATGATCCCCACCCGGTCCTCCATCCAGAAGGACACCGAGGTTAGCATGAGGAAGACGGACAGGTAGATGAGGCAGCCGCACAGCGTGGCCCAGGCCAGGAAGGCCCACTCGGGCCACCCCAGCGGCAGCCGAAGCTGCCGGGCGCAGCTCACGATGATCACCAACCCCAGCACCGCGTCGCCCAGAGCCTCCAGCCGGAACTTCTCGAACAGGATTTGGAACAAAGAGCCGAGGGGGCGCAGCAGCACCTGATCGAATTTGCCCATGATAAGGTAGGTCTCGCTGAAGTAGTACAGGTTCACACTCATCATGTTGAACAGCGACAGGGGCAGCAGCGAGAAACCATAGAGGAACAGAATCTGGGTGAAGCTCCAACCGGCGACGGCGGGCACGCGGCGGAAGATGAGAAAGACCACGGCGAGGCCGAACACCGTGGCCAGCGTCATGGTGAGCGCCGAAAGGAAAAAGTCCAGGCGATAGGCCAACCGCACCTTCGAGTACTGAACGAAGTACTGTGCGAGCAGCACCAGATACCGCCGCATCTACCCCCCGTGAATCGTGAGCTGGCGGCTCATGGCGCGCCAGAACCAGGCCCCGAAGGCCAGCAGGAAAGCGATCCAGGCCGCCTCCAGCGCCAGATCGCGGGCCACCTCCGGCCAGGTGAGCTTGCCCAGGTAGATCATCATGGGCGTGTAGCCGATGTGCTGGAAGGGAAGCCATCCGGAAAGCTCCCGCAGCGGGCCGGGAAACAGCGTGATGGGCACGAGCAAGCCGCTCAGCAGGTCCTGCATCCAGAACTTGGCGCGCAGCAAGCCCAGAATCGAAGTCAGCTTCACGGCGCAGCTTCCGACGATGAAGTTCAGCGCCGCCACCAGAAGCACGCTGCCGGCCAGGGATGCGACGAACACCGCCAGGTGGGCGGGGCTCGCCGGGGGCAGGACGGGGAACACGACCGCCAGCAACGCGGCCGTGGGCGCGGTCAGCAGCAACAGGCGGAACGCGGATTCCCCGGCGGCGCGCGCTATGTAGCTGCCTTGCAGGCTCACTGGCTTGAGCAGCGCCACGGTGATCTTGCCTTCGAGCACGTCCTCGGCCATCTCGGTGTCGATGTTGTTGAAGTACAGCGAGCGGATGATCCAGCCCACCGCCACGTAAGTGACCATCTGGCGGAAACCGAAACCCGCAAAGCCGGGATCGATGTGGTAGATGGCCCGCCAGATGAAGTAGTACACGGTTACGTTGATGAAGTAAGTCACCACGCCGGTGTAGTAGCGCAGGCGGAACGCCAGCATGTTCAGGAAGCCGATGCGGGAGAACTCCAGGGCTACTGCGGCCTGCATGGAGCGCCCTCCGGGAGCAGGTTGCCCGTGTAGATCTGCTTCACCACTTCCTCGATGGACTGCTCCTCGATGGTGATGTCGATAGCTTCCACGGCGATGACCACTTGGCGAATGACGTCGGCGGTAGAGCGCGCCTCCCGGTCGAAGGACAGCCGCCAGGTCAGCTCGCCCAACTTCTCGCGCCGCGCGTCCTGGATCTCCAGTCGCTCGAAGCGCTGCGCCTGCTCGCGGTCCTTGAGGGCGAAAGTGACCGTAGCCTCGCGCCAGAGCTGGCGGGTCAGATCGGCCAGGGCGCCGTCGTAAAGCAGGCGCCCGTGGTCGATGATCATCAGCCGCCGGCAGAGCTGCTCGATGTTGGAGAGATCGTGCGTGGTCAGCAGGATGGTGGTGCCGTAGTCGCGGTTTACCTGCTTGAGGAAGGCGCGTATATTCTCCTTGGCTACGATGTCCAGGCCGATGGTGGGCTCATCGAGGAACAGCAGGGACGGGTTGTGGAGCAGGGCCGCGGCCACATCGCAGCGCATGCGCTCGCCCAGGCTCAGTTTGCGCACCGGCGTGTGCAGGTAGCGCCCCAGTTCGAGGATCTCATCGAAGTGCCGCATGCGGGACTCGTAGTCGGAATCCGCGACGCCGTAGATCTTCTTGAGCAGCCGGAAGGACTCCACTACCGCGATGTCCCACCAAAGCTGCGTGCGCTGGCCGAAGACCACGCCGATGGTGCGGGTGTAGCGCGCCCGATCGCGGAAGGGGACGAACCCGTTGGCGCGCACCGAGCCGCCGGTGGGAACCAGGATGCCGGTCAGCATCTTGATGGTGGTGGACTTGCCGGCGCCGTTGGGCCCGATGTAGCCCACCATCTCGCCTGGGCGGATCGCAAACGAGATCTCATCCACCGCCCGCACCGTCTTGTAGTCGCGGACAAAAAGGTTCTGGATACCACCCCAGAGGCCCTCGCGGCGCTCGAAGGTCCGGAAGTGCTTGACCAGCTTCTCGACTTCGACGGTTCCCGGCATGGCGCAATCAGTCGAGCAGCAGCACACGGTAGAGCGTGTCCCGCTGCTTGGGGACGAAGCCGGCGTCCCGGATCAGGCGCCGCAATTCCTCCTCCGAGGCGCGGTGCGATACCCCGGCGGCCCGGACCACGTTCTCCTCGATCATGGTGCTGCCCACGTCGTTGGCGCCGAACCGCAGGGCCAACTGGCACACCTTCAAGCCCTGGGTCACCCAGGAGGCCTGCACGTTTCGGATGTTGTCCAGATACAGGCGGGAGACGGCCAGGGTCTTCAAGTAATCCGCCGCCGTGACCTCTTCGGTAACCGATCGCCCGAGAGCGGTGTTCTGGCGCTGGAAAGTCCACGGGATGAAGGCGGTGAAGCCGCCGGTCTCCTCCTGGAGGCGCCGCAGGGCCTCCCAATGGTTGACGCGCTGCTCGAAGGTCTCCCCGCAGCCGAACATCATGGTGGCGGTGGTAGGCAGGCCCAGATGGTGCGCCACGCGGTGCACCTCGAGCCACTCCGCCGTCGTGCACTTCCGGGGGCTGACGCGCCGGCGGACCCGATCGTCGAGGATCTCGGCGCCGCCCCCGGGAATCGAATCCAGGCCCGCGTCTTGTAGCCGGGTGATGGTTTCCTCGAGCGTCAGGCCGCTGATGCGGGCGATGTTCACGATCTCCGGAGAAGAGAAGCAGTGCAGGTGGATGCGGAAGCGCCGTTTGATCGAGGCCAGCAGGTCCTCGTACCATTCGATCTTCAGGTCCGGGTGCAGCCCGCCCTGCATCAGGATGCCGGTGCCGCCCAGCTCGAGGGTCTCCTGGATCTTGGCGAACAGCGTCTCGCGGTCCAGAACGTAGGCCTCGGGGTGGCCCGGCGGTCGCCAGAAGGCGCAGAAGTCGCAGCCGCTCGCGCAGACGTTGCTGTAATTGATGTTGCGGTCGATGACGTAGGTGGCCACGCCTTCCGGATGCAGCTTCCGCCGGAGCGCATCGGCGGCCATGCCGGTCCCGACTAGATCGGGACTCCTCAACAAATCCAGGGCCTGCTCAGGCGTGAGCATGGACTTCCAACTGCCGGGCGTACTCCAGAAACAGCCGCAGACCTTCGTACTCGCGCTCGCCGTGCTGGTGGACGATGAGCGTGGTGAGGTAGCGCCGCGCCAGGGCCTCGGGAATGCCACGGCGTGGGGCTTCCAGCCGGACGATGTCGTCAAGCTGCTGGAGGCCGAAGCGGCAGGAGCCGAGAAAGGCCGGGGCCAGGCCGGCAGGCTGAAGGCCTGCCACACAGGCCCACACCGCGAACACCATAGGCAGGCCGGTCATCTCGGTCCACTCCTGGCCCAGGTCCAGCACCCGGTAGGGCAGCCGCTCGAGATCCAGGCGCAGGGCGGGGTCGCCGATCAGCAGCGCGGCGTCGGCGCGCGCGAGCATCGCCTCGAGATCAGGCGGATGCGACACCAGCTCGAGGTCGGCCCCATACCGCCGCGCCAGCACCAACTGCGCCAGCACTACCGAAGTGCGAGAGTTGGCGTCGGCCGCCAAACGGCGAATCTTCCCCGGCTCGGCCTTCGAGACCACCAGAATGCTCCGCACCGCGCCGCGGGAGGCCACGCCGGCGCCGGGAATCAGTTCGAGCCCTTGCCGCTCGAGCTCGATCGAGGGCACCAGTCCGATGTCCGCCGCGCCTGCCGCCAGGCGGTCAGCGCATTCTGCGGGCACGGAAAACTCGATCTCGAAAAGACCCTGCTCGGCGCCATGCAGCATGCCCCAAACCAGCGGGACGCTGTTGAGGTAACTCACAGCGCAGACGCGCAGCTTAGCGGCGGGGTCGGGATTCAAGATTTCAGTCTAGCACGGCTGGGCTGCTACACTTGAATTTGGAGTCATCACCAACCAACATGAGAGCAGCGATCCTGTCCCTGCGAACTGCGGGCCTGTGCGCAGTCCTGCTTTGTAGCCGGACGCTAGACGCGCAGGTGACCCTGAACCCAAACCCCACGCGCGTGCTGGGTCAGAACTGGCTGGCGCCGAAATCGGCCGCGCCGAACCTGGTCGAGGGCCGCGAGTTCAACGCGCCGCAGAGTGTGGCGGTGGACACGTCGGTCTCCCCGCCGATTCTGTACGTGAGCGACATGGGAAACAACCGCGTGCTGGCCTGGCGTAACATCTCCAGCGCCCAGGGGGGCGCCTTCGCCGACCTGGTGATCGGGCAGCGCGACAAGTTCTCCACTACCGCCTGGGGCCCCGGCACCACATTCACTACCGGATTGGCGGCTCCCACGGGCCTGGCCGTGGACGCGCAAGGCAACCTCTGGGTGGTGGACACCGGAAACAACCGGATTCTGCGCTTCCCCAAACCCTTTGAGCAATCCCCCGACGACGCGGTGATCCCGGATTTCGTCGTCGGCCAGCCGAACTTCACCTCCAACCGGCCGAATCCGCAAGGTGTCACCGCCAGCTCGATCGCCGTCAACGTCAGCAACAAAATCTACCGCGCGACAGTGGCTTTTGACAGCCAGGGCAACCTCTACTTCACCGACGCCGGCAACCACCGCGTCCTGCGGTATGGGGCCTATGCGCTGGCGTCCGGCTCTTCCAACGGCCCGGCTGCCGACAGGGTCCTGGGCCAGCCGGACCTCCTCACCGCCCTAGCCCTCTCGACGAGAACCACGGCGCAGGATCCGGCCTTCAAGAACGGGCTGAACGCGCCGGGCGGTATGGCGGTGAGCGGCACACACGTGTTTGTCTCCGACGGCCTGAATCGGGTCCTGATCTACCCGCTGGCGGGACTATACATCGGCGAGCCGGCCTCCCGGGTCATGGGGGTCGCGGGACCAACTACCCCTGCCCCTGCCGGCGTCAACGACACGACTTTCAGCGGCCCGGAGGGGATTGCGCTTATCGGTAACGCCCCGGCCGTCTGCGACTACCTGAATAGCCGGATCCTGGTCTTTGATCCCGTGGACCAGTGGCCCACCGAGACCACCCAGTATTCGCCGCAGGCCAAATCGGTCGTGGGCCAGTTGGATATGTACAGCCGGAAGCCCATCGCCAGCTCGCGCGGTTTGGCCGGGCCCACGCACGCGGTTTTCTTCAACAACGAACTCTACGTGGCCGACTCGGCCAACAATCGCGTGATCGTGTTTCCACAGCAGTATTCCAGCCCGCCCACTTTCACGTTTGCCTCGCGCGCCATCGGCCAGTTGTCCATGGACTTCAACACCGTCAACCTGATCGAGGGCAAGGAGCTATACTTGGGTGGGCGAGGGGGAGTGGCCATCGACACCCGGAGCGACCCGCCCCACCTCTACATCGCCGACACCTTCAACAACCGCATCCTGGGATACCGCGACGCCCGCCGGGTCCGGACCGGGGACCGGGCGGACCTGGTGATCGGCCAGGACAGTGTCTACCGCTCGCAGGCCAACTACCCGTACAACGATGCCACCTTGTTAGGCGATGTGGGCCTGTTGCTGCCCACCGGCCTGGCCGTGGATACCAACGGAGATCTTTTCGTGGCCGACAGCGGCAACGCTCGGGTGCTGCGGTTCCCTCAGCCCTTCAGTCAATCCGGGATTCAGCGCGCCAACCTGGTTCTGGGCCAGGCGAACTTTACCACCAAGCTCACCGACCCCACTTCGAGAAACCTGCGCGCCCCCTACGCCGTGATGGTGACCGGCGCCAGGCACTTGGTAGTTTCTGACCCGGAGCACCATCGCGTGTTGCTGTTCAGACGCCCGGAGGGCGGGGATTTCTCCAGTGGCATGGCGGCCTCGGCGAAGGTCGGCCAGCCGGATTTCTCCTCGGCGGCGGCCTCCAGCGGGACACCGGTCCCCACCAATCGCCTGAAGGCCCCGACGGGTGTGGCCCTGGACAGTTCCGACCGTCTCTACGTCTGCGACTCGGGCAACAACCGGGTGCTCATTTTCGGCAACGTCCATGCGCTGTTGCCCACCGATGATCCCTCCGCAGTGGTCACGCTGACGGGGCTGCGCGGCCCGCAAGGCATCTTTGTGGGCCAGTCCACTGGCGAGATCTGGGTAGCGGACACGGGAAACGACTACGCGAAGCGTTTCCCGCACTTCGACCTGCTGCCGGCCAAGGACTACAAGCCGGACTTCTCGATCCCCAGCTACCCGCCGCTGACTGTGACTCTGGACGGCTTCGGGAACCTGGCGGTGGCTGACGCCACCAACCGGGTGGCCATCTACTACCCGCTCATGGTGCCCACCAATGCGGCCAGTGGCACGCCTGCCTCCACCAAGCCGTTGTCGCCGGGAGTCATTGCCTCGGTGTGGCCTTTTTCGGGCGCCAAGTTCGGCTCGGAGACCAAGGCCTTGTCCGCGCTGCCTATGCCGAGGACCTTGGGGGACGTCCAGTTACTGTACAACGACGAGCCAGCCCCGCTGTATTTCGTCTCGCCCGGCCAAATCAACTTCCTGGTCCCCATGAATGCTCCGCGGTCCGGGACCGCCCAACTCGTGCTGGTGCAAGCCTCCACCGGGCAAGTCCTGGCGAGCGGGGTAATGCAAATGGCGGAGGCGTCGCCGGCTTTCTTCACCGCCAACCAAACCGGCCAAGGCCAGGTGGCGGCCTTGAACCAGGACAACTCGGTGAACAACTCGGGCAGTGCGGCGGCACGCAACGAAGTGATCCAGTTGTACTTGACCGGGCAGGGCTTTGTCCCTAACGCACCCCCGGATGGCGAAGCTCCCAGCGGGCTGATAACCACTGCCGACCGGCCGCGGGTGTGGATCGAGCCGGATTACGTCCCCGACGACTACGTCCAGTTCTCGGGCTTGGCTCCGGGTTTCACCGGCCTCTGGCAGATCAACGTGAAGATCCCCGACCGGACCGCCCCGGGCAACCGCGTGATCTTCGTGCAGCACAAGAACATCAACAGCAGCCCGCCGCGAACCACGATGGCGGTCAAGTAGGGTGAGCCTCCAGGCTTGCCAGCCGGGTTTCGACCCGGCTTTCTTCAGGCCGGCACGAATGCCGGCCGCAGGCTGGAAAGCCCACCCTACCGAGTGAGATCTCGGCCCGCCGCCTTGGCCACTTCGACGGCAAACACGTAGCTGGGTCCGAACATGTTCGAGCGGAACACCACCCATTTCTGATCGGGCGTGAAGCTGGGGTTGGGCTCCAGGCGGTACTGGTGCTTCGACATGTTCACCAGGCGCTCGGAGCGCAGGACGCCCGGCTGGACAATCTGGATGCTGGCGTTGAAATGGGAGCAGAGCACCGGCTCAGGGATGCGCCTCTCCGGGAAGCCGGCGGAGTACGGCTTCATAGACTTCGCTCGCGCAGGTCAGGGCTTCCTCGGCCTCTTCGGGCGTGGGCGCACCGGGTTCGCCCGGGTAGCGGAACTTCCAGGCGTATTCAGTGAGGGGCACCGCGCGGTCGATCGCGTCTTTGAGCGTCTCGTCGAGCGCGAGGCACTGCTCGCCGATCTGCTCCAGGTTGTGGCTCTTCCGAAAGGGAACGTTATGCCACGTAAGGAAACCCTTCAGGGCTTTCTCCGCCGCTTGCTGGCAGTGAAAAACCACCGCCTCAAGCAAAGGCGGGGCAAGCTCGCACATGGCCTGAGCGGCGCGGAGGTCGGTGGCGGCCTTCATGAACCAGGCCCGAGTTTCCGCCAGCAGCTCAGGATCATGGGGCATAAAGCAGGATGCCTTCGCGGGCGATGGTGGCCGGCAGGGAGGCGACCACGTGGAGGCGGCGCTCGAAGGACGACCGCAGCCACACCAGCACGTCCGCCGCGGTGCCTGTGCCTCGCAGGACTTGATACGCCAGGCGACTGCGCTGACGGTCCCGCGGTGCGTCATCCGGCACGATGACCATCAGGTCGTAGTCGCTGTCCGCGTCCGTCTCCCCGCGCGCCATCGAGCCGAAAAGATAGATCCTCTCCGGTTGATACGCCTCGACCAAGCGGCGGACGATCTCGGCCAGCGCAGTGTCCCTCAGCACCGGCGGCCCGCACGTTGTGGCCTGGGTACTCACCCGCGTGCCTCCAGCCCCCAGTGTGGCACACCTTGCCGGGAGGCGGGCTCGCGGCACCTTCGCTTCCGGGCCGCCGCTACTCCGCCGTCTTGCTGGCGGCCGCCTTGGCCACTTCGACGGCGAAGACGTAGCTGGGTCCGAACATGTTCGAGCGGAACACCACCCATTTCTGATCGGGCGTGAAGCTGGGGTTGGGCTCCAGGCGGTACTGGTGCTTCGACATGTTCACCAGGCGCTCGGAGCGCAGGACGCCCGGCTGGACAAAGCTGGGGTCCTCGATGCCGCGGTTGGGGATGAGCTCCGGGCGGAACAGGTAGATCCACTGGCCGTCGGGCGCGCGCGCGACCTGACCGGGATCGCCGCCGTCGCCGCAGAACAGCTTGCCGTCGCGCGACACGTTGAAGTGGATCGACCATTCGTTGCGTTGCAGGTGATACCAGGTCCGCGCGCCGGTCTCGAGGTTGTAGGCTGCGACCCAGAAGTCCTCGCCCCGCGGCGTTTGCAGGTCGTACCAGATGGTCTTGCCGTCGGCGCTCCAGAACTCGTGCCCGAAGATCTCCATGGCCATGGTGCGCGTGTGAATCTTCTTGAGTTGAGTGCCGTCGGCTCGGATCGTCCAGATGCGGTCAATTTTGTGCCAGGGTCCTTCGTGGCAAAACATGAGCAGCGTCGGGTCGGTGGGAGAGAACAGCAGATGGTTGAGCCAGTCGTTGCTCTTGTGGATCGTCTTAACCTCCCCGGTCTGGACGTTGACGGTGAACAGGCCCATGGGGAGGCGGGCCGCCAGGCGCTCTTCCATCATCTGCCCCCTGCCTTTGGGCTGCTCGAGGGTGCGCGTCTGCTGGGTGGGGTTTCCGCCGTAGCCCTGCCCCTCGCCTTCGATGTAGGTGCCAGCCAGCAGAGTTTCGTCGGCGTTGACGGTCGCGACGGAACCGCGACGCGGCAGATCGGCGATTTTGCGCGTGTCGCCTGTATCCACGTCGGTCGAGAAGAGGGCGCCCTCGCGGATGTAGTAGAGGCGCTGGGTCTTGCGGCCGGCCTCGATGAGGCGCACGCGGCCCTCGACCACCTGCCGCGGCTGCTGCGTCGTGAGTTCGAGAACCGAGATCCCCTCCGGGGTGCTGTAGACGAGCCGCTTGCCGTCGGCGGTGTAGCCGTTCTGGTTGAAGTAGAGGCTGGCGCTGCCGGCCTCGCGCGTGAGGCGGACGACGCGGTGACCGGTATCCGGGTCGATCCATGACGTGGGCGGCTCCGCGGTTGGCGGCGAGGCTGGCGCCGGGGGTTGCGCGAACAAGGCCGGCAACGCGGCAAAAAGCAGGCAAGCGACGAGTCGGTGGGACATGAACACCATTCTATGGCCTCGCGGGTTTCGGATGGCGGGAGCAAGCTCGCCCGTAATCCGCACGTAACAACTTGTCCGGCCAGGGGGCCGGACGCGGACGGGGGCGTCCGCCCTACAACCGTGCGGATTACGACTCGCCGCCACGAACCATCAGTGCTAGGATACGAGGTGGAACTGGAGGGTCGCCCTCGAGATGAAGCAGCAGATATTGAACGCAATTGAGGATCTCCCAGACGACGCTGATGTTGAAGATGCCCTCGATCGCCTGTACCTGCTCTACAAGGTCGAACGAGGCATTCGCCAGGCCGATCAGGGCGAACTGATCAGTCAAGAAGAGGTCCGCCAACGTATGGCCAAATGGCTGAAGTAAGGTGGACGCCCCAGGCTGCGGATGATCTCGAGGCCATCTGCCTGTTCATTGCCCGCGACGCCCCTCAAATAGCCGCGGCGTTCGCTGACCGGGTGTTCCGCGCCACCAAGCAACTGGGCCACTTTGCGCGCTTGGGGAGAATCGTTCCGGAGTTGGGAATCGAGGACATCCGGGAGATCATTGTGGGCAGCTATCGCGTCATCTACCGGGTTCGTGACGAGGACGTCCAGGTCCTGACGGTGCACCATGGGGCTCGGCTTCTCGACACCGGAAAGGTACACCCCGGCGTTTAACGAAGGCCCGCACCCGACCGACGAGAAACACGGTGGCGGGGCCGTGCCCCGCCCGTCGCGGCTCCTTATCAGAAGTTCAGCTTCAAGGCGAACTGGACCGAGCGCGCAGAATCCTGCTGCCCGGTGATGCGGCCGAAGTTGGCGTTGAACTTGGTCCCAGGGTCTTGGGTTTTCCTGTTGCCTTTCGATATGAGATCTAGCAGACTGATATTGGAACCCAATAGGAGCGTCATGACTGAGAAGACGGACGTCTGGCAGGGCACCCTCGCCCTCATGGTGCTGAAAACGCTGGAGACCATGGGGCCGCTCCACGGATACGGCATTGCCCGCCGCATCGAACAGACCAGCGGGCGGGTGCTCTCGGTGAACTACGGAACCTTGTACCCGGCCCTGCTCAAGCTGGAACAAGAGGGCTGCATCTCGGCCAGATGGGGCGTGTCGGACAACAAGCGCCGAGCAAAGTACTATTCCCTCACCCCCGCCGGGCGGAGACAGCTCCGGAGGGAAGCGCAGGCGTGGGAGCGGACCACGGCGATGATCGCGCGATTCTTTTTGCCGTCCGCGGAGGTCTCATGAGAGCCGTGCGCGTCTTCCTGTCCCGGCTGCGCGGTCTGGCGGGCAAGGCGCGCAAGGACCGCGAACTGGCGGAGGAGCTGGCGAGCCACCTCCAGATGCAGATCGAAGACAACCTCCGCGCCGGGATGACGCCCGACGAGGCCCGCCGTGATCCACTGCTCAAGTCGGGCGGCCTGGAGTGGGCCAAGGAAGAATGCCGTGACCGGCGTGGGCTTCCGATGCCGGAGACGGTGCTGCGGGACCTCCGTCACGCCGCGCGCATCCTGCGCCGAGGTCCGGGGTACACTTTGCTCGCGGTGCTCTCGCTGGCCTTGGGCATCGGCGCCACCACGGTGATCTTCAGCGTGCAGAAGGCTCTTCTTCACGCGCCGCTCCCCTACCCGCAGCCCGAGCGGATGATGGCGGTGTGGCAGAGACCACCCGAGGAACGCTGGCGGCAGCCGCTGTCGAGCCCAGACTACATCGACTACCGCGAACGTAGCCGGTCGTTCGAGGAGCTGGGCGTGCAGGCGCTGCGCCCGGCCAACCTGGCGGGCGGGGGCACGCCGGAGCGCGTCTTGGGATCGCTCTGCACGGCCAGCTTTCTGCGGGCAGTGGGCGTGGCGCCAGCGGTGGGCCGGCTCTTCACGGATGAGGAGGAAGCGCAGGGGGAGCGGGTAGTTCTGCTCAGCTACGGGCTGTGGAAACGCCGCTTCGGCGCAGATGCGGGCATCGTCGGCCGCCAGATCAGCTTGAACCGCGAGGCCTACACGGTGCTCGGAATCATGCCCGCCGGATATGAGAGCCCGCGCATCTGGGTGAGGGATTCCAGCGCCGAACTCTGGACCCCGGTGAGGCTCTCGCGGGCCGACAGTGAACGCGACAGCCACTGGCTGGCGGCGCTGGGCCGGCTCAAGCGCGGCGTCTCCCAGCAGGCGGCCGAGGAGGACCTCAGAGCGATCGCCGCCGCACTGGCGAGGCAGTACCCGAATTCGAGTGCGCGAGTTTCAGCGTGGATGCTGCCGCTCAAGGAGATGATGACCGCGGACGTGCGGAGACCGGTGTGGTTCCTGCTGGCGGCGGTCGGGGTGCTGCTGCTGATCTCGTGCGCCAACGTGGGTGGCGGCGGGTCTCCTCTCAGGACTTGCGCCCGCGCTGCTGGCCGGCCGCCTGTTCACACCGGGCAGCGCGACCGAGGCCCGATCCGAGATCGTGGTGAACCGGGCCTTCGCCAGGCGGTATTCGACGGCGCCGCCGCGCGGCGACGTTTCAACACCGTCCTGATCCAGTGCTTTACTCTGCTGGCGTTGGTCATGGTGATTGCGGGGATCTACGGCGTCATCTCCTGCTACGTCGCTCAGCGCGCCCGCGAAATCGGGATTCGGATGGCGCTGGGAGCCGACCGCCGGCGCGTCTTGAAGACGATAGTCGGGCGCGGGGCGGGAATCTCGGCGCTGGGAATTCTCATCGGTGTCGGCGGTTTTCTTGCCCTCTCGGGCGTGGTGAAGAGCATGCTGTACGGTGTCAGCCCGACCCACCCCGCTTCAATCGTTGGCGGGGTTTTCCTGTTGTTGCTGATCCCCCTTTTGGGATCGGCGCTGCCGGCTTTGCGGGCGGCGAGTATCGATCCCGTCCGGACCCTCAGGGCCAGGTAGTGCCCGGCGGTGCGGCCGAAGTTACGGATTGTGGGCGCACCCGGGCATCCCCGGCGCTTGCGGAATCTGGTACACTATGGTCTTCACCCAATCCCGCTCTCAGTGGGAGGCGGAGGCCTGGCACGGCCGAGGCCGTTGGAACCAATGAGGGAATATGGCACGCAAAGCAGGCAAGCAATATCTGACTGCCGTTCAGCAAGTCAAGGCGCGGTCGTACTCTTTGCAGGAGGCGGTCGAGCTGGTTCGGAAGGTCAAGTTCGCCAAGTTCGACGAAACCGTGGAAGTCCACCTCCGCCTGGGCGTGGATCCCAAGCACGCTGACCAGATGGTGCGCGGCACGGTGGTGCTGCCCAACGGCCTGGGCAAGTCCAAGCGCGTTCTGGTGATCGCCTCAGGCGAGCGCCAGAGGGAAGCCCAGGAAGCCGGGGCGGACTACGTGGGCGGCGAGGACATGGTGCAGAAGATACAGGGCGGGTGGTTGGACTTTGACGCCGTGGTGGCCACCCCGGACATGATGCGCTCGGTGGGCCGGCTGGGCAAAGTGCTGGGTCCCCGCGGGCTGATGCCCAATCCCAAGACCGGAACGGTGACCATGGAAGTGGGCCGCGCGGTGCGGGAAGTCAAGGCCGGCAAAATCGAGTTCCGGGTAGACAAGACCGGCATCATCCACGCGCCGGTGGGCAAGGTGAGCTTCCCGTCCGACAAGCTGGCGGAGAATGCCGACAGCCTCATCCAGGCGGTGGTGAAGGCCAAGCCGGCGGTCGCCAAGGGCAAGTACGTCAAGAGCGCCACCATCTGCTCGACGATGGGGCCGGGCGTGCGACTGGACGTGACGCCCTATAACGCGCGGGTGCAGTAAAGCGGGGGCGGAGGCAGAGAGTGAAGAAACGGTCCGACAAGCAGCGCGAGGTGGCGTCCTTGCGCCGGGAGCTGGAGCAGACCCCGCACCTGTTCGTGGCGGGATTCGAGCGGTTGACGGTGGCCCAGGACTTCGAGTTGCGCAAGACGGTGCGGGACGCCGGCGGCCGCTACAAGGTGATCAAGAACAAGCTGGCGGAGAAGGCGGCGGAGGGCACGCGGGCCGAGAGGCTGTTCAAAGGGCTCGCCGGGATGACCTCGCTGGCCTACACCAGCTCCGACGCGGTGGCGCTGGCCAAAGCCCTGACGGCCTATGCCAAAGCCAACCCCAGCTTCACCTTCAAGGCGGGGATGGTGGAGGGTCGGGTCATTAAAGTGGGTTCGATTCAGCAACTGGCCGGGCTGCCCTCGCGCGAGCAGATGCAGGGCAAGGTGCTGTTCCTGATCCAGGCGCCGGGGCACCGGCTGGTGTCGGCGCTGAGCGGGGTGGGGCGGAAGCTGGCGGTGGTGATTGACCAAGCCGTCAAGGACAACAAGTTTTCAGGGTGAGCAAGGAGTCAAGACAGAAATGGCGGACATAAACGCGATTGCGGAGCAGATCCAAGGGCTGACGCTGCTGGAAGCGGCCGAGCTGGTCCAGGTGCTGGAGCAGCGCTTAGGGGTGTCAGCGGCGGCCGCGACCGTGGCGGCGGCGCCCTCCGCGGCCGGGGCTGTCCCGGCGGCTGCGGCCGAAGAGAAGACGGAGTTCACGGTAGTCCTGGTGGCCATCGGCCCCAATAAGATCAATGTTATCAA
>CAYGVJ010000042.1:0-38741 GCA_964353255.1 uncultured Solibacteraceae bacterium
TGGACGTGGCGCGCTACTTCCTCACCTTCACTCAGGACGAGTCCTGCGGCAAGTGCACCCCCTGCCGGGAGGGCACCAAGATCATGCTGGACATTCTGACCAAGATCACCGAAGGCCACGGCACGATGGAGGATCTGGAGGCCCTGGAAGAGGTCTCCAAGGTGGTCGCGGAGGCCTCGCTGTGCGGACTGGGAACGTCGGCGCCCAACCCGGTCCTGACGACCCTGCGCTATTTCCGGGACGAGTACCTGATGCACATTCAGGCGCACAAATGCCCCGCCTATGTCTGCCGGCAACTAAACACCTACCGGGTGGACCCGGAGATCTGCGTGCAGCGCGGGCACGGCTGCGGCGTCTGCCGGCGCGAGTGTCCGGAGAAGGCGATCTTCGGCGAGAAGGGCCAGGCCCACAGGATCGACATGAGCCTGTGCAGCAAGTGCGGGACGTGCGTGGACGTGTGCCACTTTCACGCCGTGATCGTGGAATGAGAGGTGGGATGTGATAAGAGTGACCATCGACGAAAAGACCACCGAGGTGGAGAGAGGGACCACGATTCTTCAGGCGGCCAAGTTCCTGAACATCAAGATTCCGACTCTCTGCTACCACCCGCTGATCAAGCCGTTTGCGGCCTGCCGCTTGTGCGTGGTGGAGACCAAGACCCGCTGGGGCGACGAGCTGATCCCTTCCTGCCACGTGGCCTGCCGGGACTCAATGGTGGTCAACACCGACAACCAACACGTGCGGGACGCCCGGCGGCTGATCCTGGAGATGATGCTGGGGCGCTGGCCCAACGTGCCGATTCTCCGCAAGTACGCCGAGGAGCTGGGGCTCAAGGAGCCACGCTTCACCAGCCCGCTCCGGGACCCGCGCGCGGACGCCTGCATCCTGTGCGGCCTGTGCGTGCGGGCCTGCGAGGAGGTGGTGGGCGCCAGCGCTATCAGCATGGCGGAGCGGGGAAACCAGCGGCACGTGGCCACTCCGTTCAACCTGGAATCGGAAGCCTGCATTGCCTGCGGCGCCTGCGCGCTGGTGTGTCCCACCGCGCACATCAAGTTCGAGGCCGAGGATCACAGGGGCAAGCCCCCGGAATTCCTACTGGGGCCGAATACCGCGATTTATGTTCCCACCCTTCAGGCGGTGCCGAGAGTGCCCGTGATCGACGCCGAAACCTGCATTCACTTCCAGACCGAGGGCTGCCAGAAGTGCGTCGAGGTGTGCGAGCCGAAGGCCATCGCCCACCAGATGGTGGACGAAGAAGTCGAGCTCGAGGTGGGGCAGGTGCTGATCACCACCGGCTTCGAGCTCTTCGACCCCACCCCGATGACCCAGTATGGTTACGGGAGGCTCGACAATGTCTACTCCAGTCTGGATGTGGAGCAGATGCTGAACGCCACCGGGCCTACCGGAGGGAGAGTCCTTCTGAAGAACGGGCAGCCTCCGCGGGCCGTGGGAATCGTGCACTGCATCGGCTCCCGGGACGAGAATTACCACCGCTATTGCTCGCGCGTGTGCTGCATGTATGCGCTGAAGTTCGCCCACCTGATCCAGGAGCGCAGCCAGGCCGCGGTTTACAACTTCTACATCGACATGCGGGCCTTCGGGAAAGGCTACGAGGAGTTCTACTCGCGGGTGCTGCACGAAGGCGCCAACGTGATTCGCGGCAAGGTAGCCGAGGTGGTGCAGGCGGGCTGGTCCAAGCAAGAGGAAGGCACGCTGCTCATCCGGTGCGAGGACACCTTGATCGGCCGGTTCCGCGAGATCCCGGTCGATATGGTGGTGCTGTGCAACGCCATCGAGCCGCGCCATGATGCGGACCGCCTGGCGCGCCTGTTCGGCCTCAGCCGCAGCCCCGACGGTTTCTTCCTGGAGCGCCACCCGAAACTGGATCCAATGGCCACCACTACCGACGGGCTGTTCATCGCCGGGTGTGCCCAGGGGCCGAAAGATATACCGGATTCGGTGGCTCAGGCCGCCGGGGCGGCCGCCCGCATGCTGGCCACCATAGCGAAAGGCATGGTCGAAATCGATCCGGTGCGGGCCGAAATCGACGAGCAGTATTGCAGCGGCTGCCGGATCTGCAATGTGCTCTGCCCCTACAAGGCGATCGACTATCTGGCGGAGAAGAACGTTTCGCGGGTCAACTCCCCCCTGTGCAAAGGCTGTGGCACCTGTGTAGCCGCCTGTCCGGCGGGAGCCATCAGCGGGTACGGGTTCACCGACCGGCAGATCTATGCAGAACTGGAGGGCGTGCTGGCGCTGTAAGAGGAAGGGAGGCATGGGCAGTGAAGACCGACGGGAAGAGATTCGAGCCACGCATCATCGGCTTCTTGTGTAACTGGTGCTCGTACACCGGCGCGGACCTGGCGGGAACCAGCCGGATGAAATCCGCGCCCAACCTGCGCGTCATCCGGGTGATGTGCAGCGGGAGGGTGGATCCCACCTTTGTCCTGCGCGCTTTCCAGTTGGGCGCCGACGGGGTGCTGGTGGCGGGCTGCCATCCGGGAGACTGCCACTACCAGGAGGGCAATTTCAAGGCGCAGCGGCGGGTGCTGCTGCTGCGGCGGGTGCTCCGGGAGTTCGGGGTGGATGAGCGGCGGCTGCGGCTGGAGTGGATTTCGGCCGCCGAGGGCGAGAAGTTCGCCACGGTCACCAACGAGTTCACCGAACAAGTGCGGGCGTTGGGCCCGCTGCGACTGGAGCTGGCGGCGCGCGAGGAGGTGACGGCATGAGCAAGCCAAAACTGGCTCTCTACTGGGCGGCGAGCTGCGGAGGGTGCGAAGTGGCGGTGCTGGACGTCGAGGAGAAGATCCTCGACGTGGCCGGCTTCTTCGACCTGGTCCTCTGGCCCTGCGCCCTGGACTTCAAATACCAGGACGTGGAAGCCATGCCGGACGGCTCGATCGACCTGTGCCTGTTCAACGGCGCCATCCGCACCAGCGAAAACGAGCACATGGCGCACCTGCTGCGCGCCAAGTCGAAGGTGCTGGTGGCCTTCGGCTCCTGCGCCATGGATGGGTGCATCCCGGGGCTGGCGAACCTGACCACGCGCGAGGCGATCCTCCAGACCGTGTATCACGAGACGCCCTCCACGCTCAACCCCGGCGGGGTCCGGCCGACGCCGCGGGTGACGGTGGCGGAAGGGGAACTGGATATCCCGGAGTTCTACGAATCGGTGCGCACGCTGGGGCAGACCGTGCCGGTGGACTACTTCATCCCCGGCTGCCCGCCCCAGCCGCCGCAGATCCTGGCGGTGCTGGGGGCGGTCATGCAAGGGGCCCAGTTGCCGCCGCCGGGCGCGGTGCTGGGGGCGGGAGAGAAAACCTGCTGCGAGGAGTGCGGCCGGCCGCGCAACGAGAAGCGGCTGAAGCGGTTCTACCGGGTCGTCGAGATCGAGCCCAAGCCGGACGAGTGCCTGCTGGATCAGGGCCTCATCTGCCTGGGGCCGGCCACGCGCAGCGGCTGCGGCGCGCTGTGCGTGAAGGCCAACATGCCCTGCCGGGGCTGTTACGGGGCGGCGCCCAGCGTGATTGACCAGGGCGCCAAGATGATCAGCGCGCTCTCGAGCGTGATCGACTCGACGGACCCGGCCGAAATCGACCGCATCCTGGAGGGCGTCGCCGACCCGGCCGGGACCCTCTACCGGTTCAGCGTGCCCCGCTCGATGCTGTTCCGCAAACAGACCACCTGAGGAGACATCCATGAAGAAGATCGTCATTGACCCGATCACGCGGCTGGAAGGACACGGCAAGATCGCCATTTTCCTCACCGACGAGGGAGAGGTGGCCAACTGCTACTTTCAGGTGCCGGAACTCAGGGGGTTCGAGCAGTTCTCGGTGGGCCGGCCGGTGGAGGAGATGCCGCGCATCACCACGCGCATCTGCGGCGTCTGCCCCGAGGCTCACCACATGGCCAGCGCCAAGGCCTGCGACGCGGTCTATCACGTCGAGCCGCCGCCGGCCGCCAAGAAGCTGCGGGAACTGCTCTACTCGTGCTTCTTCGTGGGCGACCACACCCTGCATTTCTACGCCCTGGGCGGGCCGGACTTCGTGGTTGGCCCGGACGCGCCAGCCGGTGAGCGCAACATCCTGGGAGTCATCGCGAAGGTGGGACTCGAAGCCGGCAAGAAGGTCATCGAGCTGCGCAAGCGCGCCCAGCATTGCGTGTCATTGATCGGCGGCAAGGCCATCCATCCGGTGACCTCGGTCCCCGGCGGCCTGGCCAAGCCGCTCAAGGCGGAGGAGCGCGACCAGATCCTCGAGCACACCAACTACTTCATCGAGTTCGCCAAGTTCACTCTGGGGGTGGTCGAAGAGGTGGTGCTGAAGAATCCCGCCTACGTGGAGATGATCCTCAGCGACCCCTACACCCAGCGCGTGTACTCGATGGGAACGGTGGACGCCAACAATCGCGTGAACTTCTACGACGGCCACATCCGGGTGACGGACCCCGAGGGCCGTGAGTTCGTCAAGTTCCACCCCAAGGACTACCTTCAGGTGCTGGCCGAGCACGTCGAGCCGTGGACCTACTTGAAGTTTCCGTTCTTGAAGCAGGTCGGCTGGAAGGGATTTGTGGACGGCAAGGATTCCGGCGTCTACCGGGCCACGCCCCTTTCCCGGCTGAACGCCGCCGACGGCATGGCCACGCCGCTGGCCCAGGCCGAATACGAGCGCATGTACGCGACACTGGGCGGCAAACCGGTGCACTACACGCTGGCCACGCACTGGGCGCGGGTGATCGAGCTGATGTACGCCGCCGAGCGGGCGGCGGAACTCGCCCGCGACGAGGAAATCCTGGACCCGAAGGTGAGGACCATTCCCACCGCCACGCCCACCGAAGGGGTGGGCTGCGTCGAGGCCCCGCGCGGCACGCTGTACCATCACTACGTGACCGACGAGCGGGGGATTCTGAAGCGCGTCAACCTGATCGTGGGCACCACCAACAACCACGCACCCATCTCGATGGCCATCCGCCAGGCGGCCTTCGGGCTGATCCGGCGCGGCGTGGAAATCACCGACGGCGTGCTGAACCGCATCGAGATGGCCTTCCGGGCCTTCGATCCCTGCTTCGGCTGCGCCACGCACTCCCTGCCCGGCAAGATGCCCCTCGAGGTCGAGGTCCGCGAGCTGAATGGAACCCTGGTGGCGTCCCGCAAGCGGGTGTAGCGAGTGAAGACCGCCCTGGTAGGCTTCGGCAATCCCTGCCACGGCGACGACGGCATCGGGCCGCGGGCGGCGCGGCGCATCTACGAGTCCCTGCCCCGCACGGAGAACATCGACCTGCTGGAGCTCGCGACTTCCGACTTCGGGGTGATGGAGGCGCTCATCGGCTACGAGCGCGCGGTGATCATCGACGCGCTGGTGGATGAGGACGCCGAGGTGGGCACGGTGCGCCGCATCGAGCTTCCGGAGTGCCTCGCGGACGGCCATCTGAGCCCGCACACCGCGGGCTTCAGCGCGGCCCTGGGGCTGGCGCGGGCGCTGGGGTTGCCCGTGCCCGCCGAGATCGCTCTCTTCGGGGTAGTCATCCGCGAGCCGCCCTGCTTCTCAGAGCGCCTGAGCCCGGAGCTCGAGGCGCGCGTGGACCAGATCGCCCGTGTCATCGCGGCGGCGGAGTTCGGAGAGTGACTATGCAGGGGGTCAGTTCAGCCGGCGCCGAATGGCGGCCAACGCCAGCAACCCCGCTCCCAGCAAGAGCACGGTGCCAGGCTCCGGAATGGCAGCAGCATCAACACGCAAATACCCGGTGCCGTAACCGTACGGATTGGTGACGGTGTAAATGTTGATGTTCACTCCCTCTCCACCAGGCAGGTACCAAGCACGGTGGCTCCAGCGAGGGTCCGAGTAGGCGAAGTCGGGGTCACTGGTCCAATCAGCAGTTTGAGACACCCACGGCGTCAGTCCCAGCGAGGTGGCGTCACGAAAGACCTCGAATTGGTCGCCGGCCGCGTACGCGTCGGTCACCTTGAGGGTCGCTCCTTCAGGCGGAGTCGTGAAGGTGAAGGGGTTCTCGGCGGCTGGCGCCGAGGCGCCGCTGCTCCAATTGAAAGCGTACCAACCGCCGCCGACCGTAATGGCGCCGGCCCAACCGGCGCCTGCACAGAGCAACAGTGCGATCAAGACTACGAAAAAAGTCCTCAGCATTCGTCCTCCGAACCATCCTCGGCCGGCAAGCTGACCTGGCCGAAGAAGACCCAGAATAGCACAGATTTCGCGTTTTGCAAGCGTTTTGCGGCCCGGGGACAGTACTGGTACGTCCAAACAGGACAAGGCGCTCCGGTTCACGCGACGTACGGCTGCGCCACCCAGGCGCAGCCGGGCGGCATGCCGCTGGAGGTGCGGGTGTACGAGCCCGATGGCACGCTGGCGGCGGTGAGGAAGCGGGGGTAGGACAGCCCCATGGGCTGTCGGGAACGACAGGCCACGAGCCTGTCCTACCATACCCCCATACTACTGCACCCAGATATATGGTACACTGGGCCCAGCCATGAAGACCACGCTCGAGATCCCGGACGCCCTGTTCTCGGAGGCCCGCAACTACGCCGCCCGCCGCGGGCTTTCCTTCAAAGCGGTTGTCGAGGCCGGCTTGCGGCAGGTGTTGGACGCCAACCGGACTCGGCCGCCGTCGTTCCGCTTACGGAAACACACTTTCAAGGGCCGCGGGCTGGCCATTGAGGGAGGCTGGGAATCCATTCGGGAGCAAATATACAAGGGGCGCGGAGAATGATCGCCGTCGATACGAACATTCTGGTGTACGCGCATCGCCGAGATTCCCCCTGGCATCGCGCCGCCGATGAACACCTGACCAGGCTGGCCGAAAGCGGCTCCCCGTGGGCCATTCCCTGGCCCTGCATCCACGAGTTTCTGGCGGTTGTTACGCATCCGAGGATCTTCCGCCCGCCCACTCCACTCAGCGACGCACTGCTGCAAGTGGAATGCTGGCTGGAGTGCCCGTCGCTCAGTGCATTGGGTGAGATGCTGGGCTATTGGGACACGCTGAAAGCCGCCCTGCTGGGGGGCAAGGTCTCGGGCGGGATGATCCACGACGCCCGCATCGTCGCCATCTGCCGCCAGCACGGGGTGACGACGCTCTGGTCTGCCGACCGGGACCTGTCGCGCTTCGCCGGAGTCAAGGTGGCGAACCCGCTGCTGGGTGACGCCTAGTTGCCCGCCTCGAGCGCCCCGCGCCGCACGTCTACGCGGGCCAGCAGCGCCAGGCCGACTACGAAGAACACCATCAAAGACAAGATGGCCAGGCGGTAGCTGCGGGTGAACTGGAGCGCCAGGGCGAAAGCCAGCGGGCAGAGCCAGCTTGTGCCTTTGTCGGTGACTTCGTAAAGGCTGAAGTACTCGGCTTCCCGGCCCTTGGGGATCATCAGGGAGTAGAGCGAGCGGCTCAGGGCCTGGCTGCCGCCCAAAACGATAGCCACCACCGCGGCCATCACAAAGAACTGCCCCGCGGTCCGCACGGACAGGTAGATGGCAATCAACACCGCGACCCACACCACCAGGGCCCCCATGACAGCCCGCTTGGCGCCCACCCAGCGCGCTACCTCATTGAATCCCAGAGCTCCCAAGAACGCCACAAACTGCACCATCAGGATCGTGAGCGTCAGCGTCGCGATGGGTATCTTCAGCTCGTCGTAGCCGAACTGGGTGGCCAGGACGATGACGGCCTGGATGGCGTCGTTGTAGAACAGGTAGGCGAGCAGGAAGGTCAGCGTCTGCGGGTACTTCCTGAGGTCGCGGAGCGTCGCGGCAAGCTGGCGGAAACCAGCAGCCAAGTAGCGCGCACCCGGCGCCGCGCGCGCCAGCGGCTCCTGGTTCCGCAGCGCCGCAAGGGGAATCACGGTGAAAGCCGCCCACCAGGCGCCGGCCGAGAACAGGCTGATCCGGACGGCCTGGCCTTCGGTCAGCCCCAGGGCGCCGGCCTGCTTGTAGAGAAACAGGTTCAACGCCAGCAGGATGCCCCCGCCAAGGTAGCCCAGCCCCCAGCCTTTTGAGGAGACCGCATCTCGTTCCTGCGGAGCAGCGATTTCCGGCAGGAAGGCGTTGTAGATGACTATGGAGGCGCCGAAGCATAGATTGGATGCCAGGAACAGCAACCCACCGAGCAGATAGGCTTGGCCCTCGAGGAAGAACATGGCCATGGTAGCCAGGGCGCCGAGGTAGGCAAGGGTCCCGAGCCACGTCTTCTTGCGCGGGCTGAAGTCGGCTAGCGCGCCCAGCACGGGCAGGCAGATGACCTGGGAGACGACCGAGAGGGCCACCAGGTATCCCCAGTAGGAACGCGTGTCCACCGGAACGCCCAGCGGGTAGATGTAACCCTGCAGGCCGGCGGCGGCCTTGGCCAACTCGGTCAAGTAAGGCCCCAGGAAGAGGGTGACGACGGTGGTGTAGAAGGCCGAGTTGGCCCAGTCGTAGAAGTACCAGCCGGTTTGCTCGCGACGGCGCGAGGGGGCCTCGGCGCCGGTCATAAGCTCATGCCCGCGTGGCAGACTGCCGGGCCACTTCCTCAGCCATCCGGCGCAGGCCGACGTAGTCCTTCTTGCCGCTCCCCAGCAGCGGGAGTTGCTCGACCGGCACGATGCGCCGCGGGATGGCCAGCTCCGGAGCGCCCATTTGGCGCGCCGCCTCCAGCAACTGCTCGCGGCGCAGGTGCGCATCCTCAGTAAACAGCAGGACGCTCTCGCCGCGCCCGGCTTCGGCCAGCGCCATGGCGGCGTGCTGGCGATCTGGCGAGGCCACCGCAGCGATCCTCTCGACCAGCTCGAGCGAAACCATCTCCCCGGCGACCTTGGCAAAGCGCCGCATGCGCCCGAGGATGCTCACGAAGCCGTCTTCATCCACGGCGGCCACGTCCCCGGTGTTGTACCAGCCCTCCCCGAACACGGAGCGCGGCGGCTGGATGGCACCGGGCCGGTCTTCCAGCAGGTAGCCTGACATGACGTTGGGGCCGCGCAGGTGGAGCACGCCCGCGCCCGGGATGCCCTCCACGGGCTCGAGCCGGTGCTCGATGCCGGGCACGAACTCGCCCACCGAGCCGGTCCTGACTGCCATGGGGGTGTTGACCGCCACCACCGGAGCGGTCTCCGTGACCCCGTAGCCCTCCAGGACGCGGATCCCGAACTTGTCCATGTAGATCTTGCGGACTTCTTCGGAGAGCTTCTCGGCGCCAGCCACCACCAGGCGCAGGCTGCGAAAGTCGTAGGGGTGGGCGCAGCGGGCATAGTGGCCCAGGAAGGTGCTCGAAGCGAACAGGACCGTGCAATCGCTGTCGTAGATCCGCTCCGGGATCACGCGGTAGTGCAGCGGCGAGGGGTACAGGCAAATCCAGGCCCCGGTGGACAACGCCAGGAAGACGCCCACCGTCAGCCCGAAGGCGTGGAACAGCGGCAGGGCGCTCATGAAGCGGTCCTTGGAGGTGAACTCGATAACCGCCCGGCACTGCGCCACGTTGGCCAGTAAGGCCCGGTGGCTGAGCACCACGCCCTTGGGCTTGCCTTCCGAGCCGGAAGTGAACAAGACCACGGCCGGGTCTTCGGGCCGCCCGGGCCGGGCGGCGCGGCGGGGAAAGCGCAGCGCCCAGAGCAGCAGCCAGAGCTTGTCGCGCAGGCCGAAGCTGCTGCGGAGGTCCTCCAGGCAGACCACCCGAACGCCTTCCAGCTTGCCGGCTGCCTCCGCCAGCCGGGCCTTCTCCAGAAAGGCCCGCGAAGTCAGCACCAGGCGCAGCCGGGCCACGCGGCAGGCATTCTGGAGCGCCTCCAGGCCCGCCGTGCAGTTCAGCATCGCCGGCACGCGCCCGTGGGCGCTCAGGCCGTAGATCAGAGCCACGGTCGTGTTCAGGTTGGGCATGAGCACGCCGACGAATTCCCCGGGCGCGGTCAGGCGGGCGGTCATGCGCCCCAGCGCCAGCGCAGCCTTCAGCAGTCCGCCGTAGGAGAGTTCCTGCTGCCGGACGTCCATCAGGATGCGGCGCCGCCGGCCGTAAACGGCAGCGGCGTCCAGCAGAGCGGGAAACAGCGTGGTGTCCTCGCGCAAGTGGAACACCGCCTCCTGCATGATGTGGCGCAGTTGCTCCACCGCCTCGCGCCGGCGCAGCTTCGAGCCGCGCCCGTCCGGCGCCTCGATCTTGCGAGGAGGAAGGATGGTAATGGTGATGCGCGGTAAGAGGCGCCTGGGGAAGTCCCCCGACATGCGGCTGAACCAGGAGTACGCCGCCCCCTCGATGTGGACCGGGACCACCGTGGCCCCGGTCTTGACGGCCACCAAGGCCGGACCCTCGTACATCTTCATGAGGCAGCCGGTGACCGTGACCCGGCCCTCGGGGAAGATCAGCACGGGCTGGCCGGCCTCGATGAGGTGGATGGCCGCTTTCATCGCCAAAGGGTTAGTGGTGTCCACCTCCAGGTGAGGGATGAAGCGCAGCGGCAAGCGGAGGTACCAGCGCCGGGCGAAGGCGGTATGGATCAGCCAGACCGGGGTGACCGGCAGAAACGCTCCCACCAAAACGCCATCCAGTAAGGACTGGTGGTTCGAGACCACCAGCAGCCGCTCGTGGCGCTCCATGTGGCCGCGCACCCGGACCCGGAATAGCAGCTTCAGCAGCAGGCGGACGAGCGCGCGGCCCATAAAGATCCGGTTATCCAGCATACCAGCGCCCCGCGCGCCGGTCCATTTATTCTGCTGATGCCCCCATTGCCCGGCTCGGAACAGAACTGCTATAGTTGATTTCGCAAAACGGGAGGCCGGGCTGGCGCGGGTTGCGACCAGGGCCGGTTTTCCGCAAGGCCTGATTGGGAGGATTCATGGAGAGGTACAACAACATCCCGCTTCCCCCGGACGGAGAGCCCATCCGGGTGGAGAACGGGAAGTTCCAAGTCCCGGACAACCCCATCATCCCCTTCATCGAGGGTGACGGCACCGGGCGCGACATCTGGCGGGCGTCGCGGCAAGTCTTCGACGCCGCGGTGGCCAAGGCTTACGGCGGCCGGCGCCGGGTGGTCTGGTACGAAGTCTTCGCCGGCGAGAAGGCGTTCAACTTGTTCAACGCTTGGCTGCCGGAGGGGACGCTGGCGGCCATTCGCGATCTGCACATCGCCATCAAGGGGCCGCTGACCACCCCGGTGGGCACCGGCTTCCGCAGCCTCAACGTGACCCTGCGGCAACTGATGAACCTGTACGTCTGCTGGCGGCCGGTCCGTTACTATCCGGGCGTTCCTTCCCCCGTGAAGCACCCCGAGCGGCTGGACGTGGTGATCATGCGCGAGAACACCGAGGACGTCTACGCCGGCATCGAGTGGCGGCAGGGAACACCGGAAGCGCTGAAGCTGATCGAGTTCCTGGAAAAGGAACTGGGCGCGAAGGTGCGCCGGGACTCGGGCGTGGGGATCAAGCCCATCAGCATCACGGGGTCGAAGCGGCTGATCCGGCGCGCCATTCTCTACGCACTGGAGAACGGCCGCCGCAGCGTCACCATGGTGCACAAGGGCAACATCATGAAGTTCACCGAAGGCGCCTTCCGGGACTGGGGCTACGAGCTGGTCAAGGAGGAGTTCGCCGATGTCTGCGTCACCGAAGCCGAGGTGGGCGCCAACGTTCCGCCGGGCAAGCTCCTGGTGAAGGACCGCATCGCCGACTCGATGTTCCAGCAGGTGCTGCTGCGGCCCGACGAGTACGACGTGCTTGCCACGCCCAACTTGAACGGCGACTACCTCTCCGACGCCTGCGCCGCGCAGGTGGGCGGGCTGGGCATGGCGCCGGGCGGCAACATCGGCGACGAGCACGGATGTTTCGAGGCCACTCACGGCACGGCTCCCAAGTATGCCGATCAGGACATGGTGAACCCCTCCAGCCTGATTCTGTCCGGCTCGATGATGTTCCAGTTCATGGGCTGGAAGGAGGTCTCCCAGCTCATCGAGCAGGGGCTCACCCGGACCATCGCGCAGAAGCGGGTCACCTACGATCTGCACCGGCTGATGGAGGGCGCCACCAAGGTCAAGACCAGCGAGTTCGGGGCCGCCATTGCAGAGAACATGGATGGGGCCTGAGGAAGCGTTTCATCGAGAGTACACAAAGGATTAGGAGATCATCATGAGGAAGAAGATTACGGTTATCGGTGCTGGTAACGTGGGCGCCAGTTGTGCGATCCAACTGGCGCAAAAGGAACTGGGCGATGTGGTGGTGGTGGACATCCGGGAAGGCTGGGCGGCGGGCACCACCCTGGACATGTACCAGTTCACGCCGGTGGCGGGCGTGGACGTCAAGTGCACGGGCGGCTCGAACTACGGGCCTACGGCGGGCTCGGACATCGTGGTGCTGACCGCCGGCTTCCCGCGCAAGCCGGGGATGAGCCGCGACGACCTGGTGTGGGCCAACTACGACATCGTGAAGGGCACGCTCGAGCAGGCCCTCAAGTTCTCGCCCGACTGCATTCTGATCGTGGTGACCAACCCGCTGGACGCCATGTGCCACGTGGCCTACGAGGTCAGCGGGTTCTCTAGGAATCGCGTGTTCGGCATGGCGGGCGTGCTGGACACGGCGCGTTTCCGCACCTTCATCGGGGACAAGCTGGGCGTGTCGGTCGAGGACATCCAGACCCTGGTGCTGGGCGGCCACGGCGACGCCATGGTCCCCCTGGTGCGCTACACCAGCGTGGGCGGCATTCCGCTTACCGACCTGCTGGACGCCGAAACCATCGCGGCCCTGGTGAAGCGAACCGCGGTGGGTGGCGGCGAGATCGTCAAGTTGATGGGCACCAGCGCCTACTACGCCCCAGCGGCCGCGGCGGTGCAGTTGGTGGAGGCCATCCTGAAGGATAAGAAGCGCGTGCTGCCCTGCTCGGCGCTGCTACAGGGCGAGTACGGCATCGACGGCCTGTTCGTCGGCGTGCCGGTGAAGCTGGGCGCCGACGGCGTCGAGAAGATCTTCGAGCTGGCGCTGACCGAGGAAGAGAGCGCGGCGCTGAAGAAGAGCGCCGCGGGGGTCAAAGAGCTCGTGGAGCTGATGGAGCCCAAACTGGCGGAGATCCGCGCAGCGCGGGGGGCTGCGCCTGCACCTGTCCAGCTACCGGCTCCCGAGGGCGTCGAAGTAACCGTGCAGGAAACGGTCACTCACGAAATCTCGGTCAAGGTCCGAGAAGAAGGCTCCGGTCGGTAGGCGACTTGGCACGATCCACCCCTCGCGGGTCGTCCGGCTCATACCGCGTTGCGTTCATAGATCACCCTGCCTTCGCGCAAGGCCGGCTTGTAGATGAGGGCATGACTGTTCCCGTAGCGCTCGAGATCTTCCGGGGTGGCCACAATGACGTCCACAGGGTACTTGACGCCGTGGAGGTTCATGTAAATGTCACCGGCCAGGTTCCTCCGATGCACTGGGCCTCGCTTGACCACCAGCAGATCCACGTCGCTGTGGGGGCCTATCTTGCCGCGAGCGGCGGAGCCGAACAGGAGGATCTTCTCCGGCTGGGCGACCTCGACGATGCGGCGGACGATTTCCTCCAGGGCCTCTTGGGAGACTTCAGTCAGGGTCTCGACCGGCTCGCGCACACCCACACGACGATTATAGGCACACCGGGACGGCGCCCTACACATCTAGATTCCGCACGTCCAGCGCGTTCTCCTCGATGAAGCGGCGGCGGTTCTCGACGTTCTCGCCCATCAGGGTGGTGAAGATCATGTCGGCCTCGACGGCGTCCGCCAGGCGCACCTGGAGCAGCGTGCGCCTCTCGGGATCCATGGTGGTCTCCCACAACTGCTCGGCGTTCATCTCGCCCAGCCCCTTGTAGCGCTGCACCGAGGCCTCGCGGGTGCCTTCGGCCTTCACGTAGCTGAGCAGGTCGCGCCAGTTGGCCTGGGTCTGGCGGGTCGAGTCCTTCAGGACCACGAAGGGCGGCTGGTTGTAGCGCGCGATCTGGCGGCCCAGGGCGCGCAGGCGGCGGTACTCCGGCAGCGTGGCCAGCTCAACGCCGAGCTGGCGCTCGGCCTGGGTCGAGTCGTGGTAGGCCACCGCCCAGGTCGAGTGCTCCTCGTCCAGCTTTAGCTCCGCCGCCAGAGGCAGGGCTTGCAGCGCCTCCAGCAGCCGCTCCAAGTTCTCCCGGCCGCTGAAGTCCGCCTTCGTGTCCAGCTTCAGGGCGGGCTGGGAGAGCACCTCCACCACCCGCGCGTCCCGCAGCCGGCGCTCCATGCGCTGGAACATCTGCTGGTACTCATCCAGGGCATTGAGGAAGCTCCGCAGATCGGGGCCTTCCAGGCGTAAAGAACCGGCCTCCACCGCCAGGTTCTCGGTGGCCCGCCGCAGGATCTCCCGCAGGAACTCTCTTTCGTCTTTGATGTAGCGCATCTTGCGGCCGTGCTTGATGCCGTACAACGGCGGCTGGGCCACGAACACCTTGCCGCGCGTGATCAGCTCCTGCATCTGGCGGAAGAAAAAGGTCAGCAGCAGGGTGCGGATGTGCGAGCCGTCCACGTCCGCATCCGTCATAATGATCACCTTGCCGTAGCGCAGCCGGGCGAAGTCGAAGTCGTCCTTGCCGATGCCGGTGCCGATGGCGGTGATCATCGACCGGATCTCCTCGTGGCTGAGCATGCGGTCGTAGCGCGCCTTCTCGACGTTGAGGATCTTGCCCCGCAGCGGCAGGATGGCCTGGAAGCGGCGGTCGCGTCCCATCTTGGCGGTGCCGCCGGCGCTCTCGCCTTCGACGATGAACAGCTCGCAGCGGTCCGGGTCCTTCTCCTGGCAATCGGCCAGCTTGCCCGGCAAGCCGCCGGAATCCAGCGCCCCCTTGCGCCGGGTCAACTCGCGCGCGCGGCGGGCCGCCTCGCGCGCCCGCGCCGCGTCGATGGCCTTGGAGACGATCTTGCGCATGACCGAGGGGTTCTTGTCGAAGTACTCGCTCAGCTTGTCGTTGACGAACTGAACCACGAAGCCGCCGATGTCGCTGTTGAGCTTGCCCTTGGTCTGCCCCTCGAACTGCGGCTGCGGCAGCTTGACGCTGATGACCGCAGTGAGGCCCTCGCGCACGTCGTCGCCTGAGAGGTTCTCCTTGACGTCCTTGAACAGGCCGGCCTGCTGGCCGTAGAAGTTGATGGTGCGGGTCAGCGCGCTGCGGAAACCGCTCAGGTGGGTGCCGCCGTCTACGGTGTTGATGTTGTTGGCGAAGGCGAAGACGTTCTCGCTGTAGCCGTCGTTGTACTGGAGGGCCACCTCCGTGGTGAGGGTTCCGCCGCCGGGCAGCTCCCGTTCGCCTTCAAAGTAGATGGGGCGCTCATGGAGCGCCGTCTTGCCGCGGTTCAGGTGCTTGATGAACTCGGCGATGCCCCCGCTGTACTGGAACTCGTGCGTGCGAACCGGATCCGAGCGCTCGTCAGCCAGGGTGATGCGCAGGCCCTTATTGAGAAAGGCCAGCTCGCGCAGCCGCTGCGAGAGGATGTCGAAATTGAACTCGGTGACGGTCAGGATGCCGACGTCGGGCTTGAAGGTGACCTTGGTGCCGGTCTTGCGGCCAGCCTTGCCCTTTCTCTCGAGCGGGCCCGCCGGGATGCCCCGCTGATAGCTCTGCTCCCAGGTGAAGCCGTCGCGCCAGATCTCCAGCTCGAGGGACTCCGACAGGGCGTTGACCACGCTGACCCCCACGCCGTGCAGGCCGCCGGAAACCTTGTAGCTCTTGGTGTCGAACTTGCCGCCGGCGTGCAGCTTGGTCATCACCACCTCGGCCGCCGAGACGCCCTCCTCCTGGTGCAGGTCCACGGGGATGCCGCGGCCGTTGTCCACTACGGTGATCGAGTTGTCGATGCGGATGGTCACCTCGATCTGGGTGCAGTAGCCGACTAGGGCCTCATCGACCGAGTTGTCTACAACCTCGTAGACCAAGTGGTGCAGGCCGGTCTCGCCGGTCGAGCCGATGTACATAGCCGGCCGCAGCCTGACCGCCTCCAGGCCCTCCAGCACCTTGATGCTGGTCGCATCGTAGACCTCAGTCACTTCGCCTGTGTCTCTGCTTGCCATGGGTAGTGTCGCGACTCGCCGCGCCGCCCCTAGATCCTCATTGGCATGACGACGTAGCGGTAGCGGCCGCCCTCGCCCTCCGGATTGGGGCGAACCTCCGCGGCGCTGTGCGCGTCGCGGAAGGAGAAGGTGACCTCATCCTCTGAGACTGCGCGCAGGAAGTCCACCAGGTACTGCGCATTGAAACCGATCTCCACCGCGGCACCCTCGTACGCGGTGGGCAGGCTCTCCTCGCTTTCTCCGGTGTCCGAAAGCGAGGAATGAACCTTCACCTCACCGGGGGCGAAGCCGACTTTGACCGAGTGCGACCGCTCGTCGGCGAATTGCGCCACGCGCTCCACGGCGGCCTGGAATTCCTTCCTCTCTAAGGTGACCTGTGAGTGGTACTCCTTGGGCAAGACCCTCTCATAATCCGGGAACGTCCCAGTAAGCCTGCGGCAGATGAGCAAGCGCTCGCCAATTGAGAAGAAGAGGTGGTTCTCGTCGCTGGCAAAGCGCACCAACTCCTCTCCGCCGGCTTCCTGAGCGAGCCTGAGGATCTCGGTCATTGCCTTTTTCGGGAGCAGCGTCCGGTGCCCCGCGGGCGCCTGCGTCGCGGGAGCCGGCACCTCGACATAAGCCAAACGATGCCCATCTGTGGCCACCATGATTGCACTGTCCCCTTTGAAGTGCAGCAGCGCACCGTTAAGCGTAAATCGCGACTCCTCAGCCGAGATCGAGAACACCGTCTTGCCGATCATCAGCGCCAGCAACCGCACGGGAACCTCCACCAGCGCCTCGGGCATCGTCGGCAGCTCCGGAAAGCTCTCCCTCGATATCCCTGCCATCCTGGTGCGTGAGCGGCCACAGGTGATGTTCACCCAAGCATTCTCCTGGAAACGGAAGCCGACGCCAACCTCCGGCAATAGCCGGACGTAGTCCAAGAGCCGACGCAGCGGAACTGTCCCAGCGCCCTCCCGCTCCACCTGGGCCGGGCAAGAGCAGCGAATCCCCAACTCAAGGTCAGTTGCCGTCAGCAGGATCTTGTCCCCAGAAGCCTCAATCAGGACATTCGACAGTATGGGGATGGTGGTCCTCTTCTCGATCACCCCCTGACACAAGCTGAGCTCTGTGACTAGTTGCGCTTTGGCGACAGTGAATTCCATCGGAGCCGATCTCCATCCCGGCAGGCCGTCGGCGGCTGCCTGCGTTAACTACTACTCTCCTACTCTAAACAGCATAGAGAAGAGAACTGCTGTTGTAGAGCCTGTTGAAATGTTGATTCTCTCCTAAATTATACAAAACTCTGTGTGTTCGCCGCTCTAGTGGATGTGGAATACAGGTTGGACGTATGCGGGAGCCTGGGGTGGTGGGTGGGTCTTGCATCAGGGCTCACAGGTCTGGCTGGAGCGGTGCTGTGGAAATCTACGCATCATCAGTGTAATGAATCACTTAGGTTGTGGATGAGCCTGTTCAAATTGGCGTCCTTCTGGCGAAGGCCGGCGATCTTCGTGACTGAATGCAGTACGGTAGTGTGGTGCTTGCCTCCGAACATGCGCCCGATCTCGGGAAGGGAGGCACCCGTCAGGTCCTTGGCCAAGTACATGGCGATCTGCCGCGGGTAGGCGATGGCGCGAGCGTTGGTCTTCTGCTTGAGTTGCGCTGGCTGAAGGTCAAACTTGCTGGCAACGGCCCGGATGATGGCGTCAATGGTAACGCGGCGGTCGTGCGCGCCAACCACCAGGTGCTTCAATGCCTGCTGGGCCATGGGGAGCGTGATGCTGGAGCCGGTGACCGAGGAGTACGCCATCAGTTTGACCAGTGCGCCCTCAAGCTCGCGGACGTTTGATCTGGTCTTCGTGGCGATGAAGATTCGCACGTCGTCGGGCAAGCTGATGCCCTGCTCTTCCGCCTTCTTGTCGAGGATGGCCATCTTGGTTTCGAGGTCCGGGGGCTGGATGTCAACCATTAAGCCCCACTCGAAGCGCGACCGCAGCCGCTCTACCAGGCCCGGGATCTCCTTGGGGACGGAGTCGCCCGAGACCACGATCTGCTTCTGGCGCTCGTAAAGCTCGTTGAAGGTGTGGAAGAACTCCTCCTGTGTGCCTTCCTTGCCGGAGAGAGTCTGGATGTCGTCCACCAGCAGAACGTCCGCCAAGCGGTAGTGCCTGTGGAACTGGCTCATGCGCTGAAGCCGGATGCAGGTCACCATCTCGTTCATGAACCGTTCACTGGATGTGTAGACGATCTGCATGCCGGGGTAGTTGTCTAGCAAGGCGTGCCCTACCGCGTGCATGAGGTGGGTTTTGCCCATGCCTACTCCGCCATAGATGAAAAGCGGGTTGTAGCGCTCAGAGGGTCTGGTGGCCACGGCCTTGGCGGCGGCGTGGGCGAACTGGTTGCAGGAGCCGACGACAAATGAAGCGAAGGTAAACCGCGGGTTGAGCCGCGTGGCCACGCGCTGAAAGCTGACTTCGCGCGGCGGCGAGTCAAGCTCCGCCAGGGAGGCTTCCGCGGCGCCGGCGAGTTCGTAGAGGACTTGGCGGACCGGCAGGGCCAACTCGCGTATGGCGGCGCTGACCAGGCCTACGTATTCCTGCTCGATGTAACGTTTGGCCGGCTCACTGGGTACGGCCACCCACAGCGTCTCGTCCCTGGCAACCACAAGCCTGGTAGAGCTGAACCAGTTGTGGTAGCTCTCGGCGCTGAGCTTACCTGCGAGGGTCGTCTTTACCAGTTCCCAGGGGTCCATCTCTCAGTCGCTCACAGACGCCACACAAAACGCACAGCATTCCCACAGCCTGTGGAAATTCTCCCAACCCGTTACTCTCTGCGGGAGTTAACCGCTGGCGACAGCCGCTTGATATCGCCCGTAGCGGCAGCACCCTCCGGCAACAGCGGAAAGCCAGTCTAGCACAGTTCAAGAGGCGGGGCGAAAAAAGTTTGGAGCGGCTAAGGTGTTTAGAATGAGGGGGAACGGGGGGAGCAGAAAAATCATTTTCACCCGGTTCTGTCAGGGGCGGGCTGCAGGAGAGGTGGCCGCGGAGTTTGACAGCGCTGGAGAGGCCGAGGGACAATGGTTTGGAGCGCGGGAGTAACTCAGTTGGTAGAGTGCGACCTTGCCAAGGTCGATGTCGCGGGTTCGAGCCCCGTCTCCCGCTCCAGCCTGTTGACCTCCAGCACCCCCTGAGCAGTAGCCTAGGGAGTATGCGACTACGGCTGCTGTTGCTGGCGCTGGCCGCCTCGGTTGCCGCCTGGGCGGCCCGGCCGCTGGGCCTGGCAAAGAACGGACGCTCGAATTACAGGATCTCGGTCGCGCGGGAGGCCTCCGCGGCGGAACGTCACGCGGCCGAGCAGTTGCAGAGGTTCCTGGAAGAGATCTCAGGCGCGCGCCTGCCGATCATCAGTGATGAGGGGCGCATTGGCGGGCGCTTGGTGCTGGTGGGCAACAGCCGGGTCACGGAGCGGCTGAAGCTGAGCGTGGCTGCGCGTGAGGTGGGCCCGGAGGGGTTCCGCTTGAGGACGGCTGGGCGGGACTTGGTGATCGCGGGAGGCGGGCCGCGCGGCACGCTGTACGGCGTTTACACGTTTCTGGAGAAGCTGGGTTGCCGCTGGTTCACGCGGGAGGTGAGCCGCATTCCGAAGACGCGCACCGTCCGCGTCGGGCCGCTGGACGAGATCCAGAAACCCGCATTCGAGTACCGGGAGCCCTTCTTCACCGAGGCCTTCGACGGCGACTGGGCCGCGCGCAACAAGGTCAACGGCGCTCGCATGGAGCTCGACGAGCGCCGGGGCGGGAAGGTCTCCTACTACCCCTTCGTGCACAGCTTCTATCAGTTGATCCCGCCAGAGAAGCACTTCAAGGAGCACCCGGAGTACTTCTCGCTGATCGACGGCCAGCGTCGCGTGGAGAGAGGTCAACTCTGCTTGAGCAACCCGGAGGTGTTGCGGCTGGCGGTGGAAGGGGTGAGCCGGTGGATCGAGCAGCACCCGGAGGCCGCCATCTACTCGGTGTCGCAGAACGACTGGGAAGGGTGGTGCGAGTGCCCGAACTGCCGGCGCATCGAGGAAGAGGAAGGCGGAGCGCACTCCGGGCCGATACTGCGGTTCGTCAACGCGCTGGCCGCCGAAGTGGAGAAGCAGCACCCCGACAAGCTCATCGACACGCTGGCCTACTGGTACTCGGAGACGCCGCCGCAGCGGGTGCGGCCGCGGCGGAACGTGCGCGTGCGGCTGTGCCCGATCGGCGTCTGCGAAGCGCACCCTTACGAGCAGTGCCCTTACAGTGCGTACTTCATGAAGAACCTGCGGGCCTGGTCGAAGATCACGGATCAGCTCTACATCTGGCACTACAACACCAACTTCTCGCACTACCTGATGCCCTTCCCGGATTTTGACGAGCTGGCCGCCGATATCCCCATGTACCGCCGGCAGGGCGTGGTGGGCCTGTTTCTGGAGGGCGCCTATCCGAAGGGCGGCGGCGGTGAGCAGGCGGAGCTGCGCTCCTACGTGATGGCCCGGCTGCTGTGGGACCCCAAGGCGGATGTCAATCAGGCCATCGCGGAGTTCCTGGAGGGATGTTACGGAAAGGCCGCAGGGCTGATGCGGGAGTACTTCGAGTTGCTGCATGGGCTGGTGCGGCGGCCTCCGGCGGGCCAGGGCCGGCACTTCTGGATCTACGGGGTGCCCGAATTCCCGGCGGATTTTCTGCCGCGTGCGCGGGAGCTGTTCCGGCGAGCCGAGGCCGCGGTCCAGGATGAGGGGACGCGCGAGCGGGTTCGTAAGGCGGGGCTGCCGATCGACTACCTGGAGCTTCTGGGGGCGAAGGAGTTCTCGGTGCGGGATGGCTGGTACGCGCCCGCGGACCTGGGCGCGCTCAAGACACGCTTCGAGGAGTTTGCGGGTGACGTCCGGCGCTTCGGCATCACCAGCCTGCATGAGGGAGTGGAGTTGGCGAGCGACGAGCGGGAATTCCAGACCTACATGAAGTCTTGCCGGGTGCAAACGCTGGAGAACGCCCGCTTGCGGGTGGAGGTTGCGCCGGATCTGGGCGGCAGGGTCATTCGAATGATCGACAAGCGGAGCGGCCGCGATCTGCTGCGGCGTCCCAGCCCCGGCGAGCGCGGCTACCCGGACGTGGGCGGGCTGGGCGTGTTCCTGTATCCGGACTTGCACTCGCGGAGCCGCTTTGCGGTGACTTGGGAGGTCGAGGCAGCGCCCGGCTCGAGCGAGATTACGCTGATCGGCAGCGCGGCGAACGGCCTGAGAGTGCGCCGCAGGATCCGGCTTGAGGCGCAGGAACCGCTTCTGCGCACTGAGACCGCGGTCGAGAACGCGGGCGCCGCGGCCATCGAAGTGGCGGTGCAATCGCGCATTGAGGCTGACCCGGCGGCCAGGTACGAAGACCTGGTGACGGCGTTCCGGGCGCAAGACGGGAGTGGCGTCGAGCAGCCGCTGCTGAGGCCCGAAGAGCAGCCGTCCGGCTCGGAGAGCTACACCGGGGCGCGGCTGCCGGACGGCGAGTGGCGGATCGTGGACCGCCGCGGCGGGACGGCGCTCGCCGTGCGATTCCGCAACGAGCAGGTGGCGCGGGCGAATCTGAGCTGGACGGCCAAGGCGCAGAAGCGCGTCACCATGGAGGTCTGGTCGAAGCCGCAGGTGCTGGCGCCGGGCGAGCGCCTCGAGCTGGAGGCCAGCTACGGCATATACTATCGGCCATGAGGCGCCAATTGTGTCTGACCGTTTTGTTGGTGGCGGCCTGCGTCGCCTGGGGCCAGGCCAAGAAGAGCATCTTCGTCATTACCGATGCCGAAGGCGTGGCTGGCATCTGCCGGCAGGACCAGACCGAACCGAAGGACCCGGAGCTGCGCCAGTTGCTGACGGGCGAAGTCAACGCGGCCGTCGAGGGCTTCCTGGCGGGCGGGGCTGACGAGGTAGTGGTCTGGGACGGCCATGACGGCAGCCAGACGCTCTCGGCGCTAACCATACACCCCAAAGCCAGGCTGCTGATGGGCAGCCTCGGCGTGACCATGACCATGGAGCGCGGCTACGCGGGTGTGGCCTTCGTGGGGCAGCACAGCCTGGCCGGCGTGCGCGCCGGCATCATGGCGCACAGCTACAGCTCGCTGGGCATACAGAACATGCTCATGAACGGCCAGCCGGTGGGGGAGATCGGCACGCGGGCAGCGCTGGCGGGCTTCTACAAGATCCCGGTGATTCTGCTGACGGGCGATCAGACCGCCGCGAAGGAGCTACTCGATATCGTTCCGCAGGCTGAAGTGGCCGTGGTGAAGGAGGGCCTGGCACGGTACACGTGCCTGTCGCTTTCGGCGACGGCGGCCCGCGACTTGATCCGCGAGAGCGCCCGGCGGGCCATGGAGAAGCTCGGCAAGGTCCGGCCCTACCGCGTCGAGGGCCCGGTGACGATCGAGTACGAGTACACGACGCGCAACTCGCTGCCGATGGACGCGGCGCTCCGAGTCGGTGCCGAGGTGATCAACGACCGCACTATCCGGTATCGCGGCAAGGACTTTGTGGAGGCCTGGACGCGGTCGCAGGTGCGGTGAGTCACAAAGAATCTGCTACCGCGGCCAGCGCGTCCACCGCACCGAATCCGCCGGCCTTGGTGACCACCGTAAGGCCGTCGCAGCGGCCGCCGATGAGCGTGCCCAGCGGTATGCCGGGGAGTATCTCGCGGGCGAGCCGGATGCCGCGCACCCCCAAGGCGCGGCAGACTTCTAGGGCCGTATCGCCGCCGGAGAGGACGAGGGCGCGCGGTGCGGGGCGCTTGAGGAGCTCGGCGGCGGTGATCACTTCAGCTTTGGGGTGGTCCGCTTTGAGGTGGGCAACCTGGGCGAGGGTGACCGGGTTGGTCGAGCCGATGACGAAGAGGACGTTACCCTGGAAAGGGTGACAGACAGGCGGAACCGCCTGTCCCACGGGGAGCAGGGCCGCCACCTCGGCGGCCAACCCGGCCGAGCCGACCGGGAGAGCCTCGGCATCGAAAGCCAGTTGCGCCGCGCGCTTGAGGTCCTCCTGGGTGACGGCGTCGAACCAGCGTATGCCGGGACGGTTGCCAAGCAGTGCCGGCAAGTAGAGGCGGCGGTCGGAACCTTCCACGTTCAGCCAACCGTCGATGACCCTGCGTCCCTGGGCGGGGAACGCGGGCGCGACGAAGGCTTCGCGGAAGCGGCAGGCTTCCATGGCCGCCTCGATCTCCACGCCGATGTTGCCGTAGAGGGTCGAGTCGATCTTCTTGAAGATGAGTTCTCGGCCCTCTTCGAGTAGGGTTTGGCAGGCTTGGCGGACTTTGCGGCAGGCCTCCTCGGGCGGGTCGTTGCGACTGTGGGTGGGCAGGACGACCAGACCGGCGTCCTCGCCGGCCTGTAGGCTGACGCGGACGACGGTGGAGAATCCGCGCAGTGCGAACTGGACGCCCGCGTCGCAGGCGCCAGTGAGGTCGTCGGCGAGCATGCTGAGGCCAGGAGCCATGCTGCCCATTATGGCGCAGGGCGCTTGTGCTCTCTCTGTGAGCAGGTTATACTAACCATGTGAGCAAGCGACTTCAGGTTCTGCTTCCGGATGCCGAGATGGAGGAGATCCGCCGCATTGCCGGGCATCACCGGCTCACCGTGGGTGAGTGGGTGCGGCAGGCGCTGCGGGCGGCGCGCAGCCAGGAGCCTGTCATCGAGGCGACGCGGAAACTCGAGGCCGTTCGAGAGGCGGCCGGGTACTCTTTCCCAACTGCGGACATCGGCCAGATGTTGGCGGAGATCGAGCGGGGCTATCTCCGGTGATCTTCATCGACTCGAATGTCCCGATGTACCTGGTGGGTGCGGCGCATCCGCACAAGACCGACGCCCAGCTTCTGCTGGAGCGGTCTGTGGCGGCCGGCGAGCGGATGGTGGCTGACGCCGAGGTGCTCCAGGAAATCCTCCACCGTTATTCGGCCCTCGGTCGTCGCGAGGCGATCAAGCCGACGCTGGGGACGCTGCTGCGTTATGTGGACCAGGTGTTCCCGGTTGAGCAGGCGGACGTGCTGCGCGCCAGCGAGATCCTGGAAGAACCGCTGGGGCTATCGGCGCGCGACGCGCTGCACATAGCGATAATGGAGCGCCACGGGGTGGAGCGCATCATGAGCTTCGATGCGGACTTCGACCGGTGTCCGGCGGTCACGCGCATTTGCTCCCTGTGAAGTCGCGGTGACGCTACCGCCGCGCCCTCACCCCGCCCCCTAGCGTCCCGTCCCAGCGCGGGTCGGCTTCGGAGGGGTAGCGCTGCTGAGCATTCCCGTCCCACTGCCGACATCCGGGGAGATGCTGGCCGAGATCGGTCGGGGCTGGCAGGCGTGTTCTCGCCGCGCCCGTGGAGGTGCAGCGGTCGCGTGAATGGGTTGATACACTGTAGAGAGGGTTATGAGGCTGGACCGGGTCAATCGGATAACCGTGGAAGAGGGCAAGTGTGGCGGCCGTCCGTGCATTCGGGGCTTCCGGCTTCGGGTGACCGACGTGCTCGAGCTTCTGAGCGCGGGGGCTTCAATCGATGAGATTCTGGCGGACTATCCGTTCCTGGAGCGAGAGGACGTTCTGGCCGCCATCGAATACGCCGCCCACCAGGTCGATCATCCGGTGCTCCAGGTTTCGTGAGATTCCTTATCGACAACCAGCTTCCCACGACCCTGGCACGGTTGCTGGCTGAGCGAGGCGCGGAGTGTCACCACGTCCTCGACCTCGGCCTGGGACAGGCCGCCGACAGCGAGATCTGGCGTTTCGCCGCCGAGCGCGAGATGGTTGTCATCAGCAAGGATGAAGACTTCTTCCATCTTGCTGGCATCCCCGGAGCTGGCGTGCAACTGGTGTGGGTGCGGCTCGGGAATTGTCGCACCGGGGCCTTGCTGTCCGCGCTCGAGAGGGCCTGGCCGCGAATCCAGGCCTGCCTGGAAGCTGGAGACCGCGTCGTGGAAGTGCGCTGAGGGGGGGGCCAGCGGGGCTACTTCCGCGCCCTCACCCCGCCCCCTAGCGTCCCGTCCCAGCGCGGGTCGGCTTGGGAGGGGTAGCCAGGGGGGAGCTTGTCCCAGTCCTGGCGGGTCAGGCCGTTCAAGTCCCAGACCACCCTGCCGTCGAGGATGGTCAACTCACAGGTCAGCTTCTGGGAGCCCCGTAAGCGGGCGCCGAAGACGTCCACAAACCCGAAGCTGCCCTTCTCCCGCCGCAGCACCGCCAGGTCGGCCACGGCGCCCACTGAGAGGTGACCGAGGTCCTCGCGCTTGATGATGCGCGTCGGCGTCCAGGTCGAGCGGGCGATCACGTCGTCCAGCGTCAGGCCCAGGTTGAGGAACTTGGACATGACGTTCAGCATGTCCTTCATGCCGGCGTTCATCGAGCCCACGTGCAGGTCGGTCGAAATCGAGTCGGCGATGAAACCCTGGCGGATGGCGGGCACGGCCTGGCGGAACAGGAAGCTGCCGGCGCCGTGGCCCACGTCGAAGAGCACGCCGCGCTTGCGGGCCTCGAACAGGTAAGGAAGAACGCGCCCGCCCTCGTCCAGCATAGGCACCATGGCGAGGTACGTGTGGGTGTAGACATCGCCCGGGCGCAGTTTCTTGAGCACCAAGTCCTGGAAGGGGCGTTCGGGGAGGAAGGCGCCGAAATCGACCATCACGGGGAGGCCGGCCAGCGCGCCAGCCTCGACCGCGCGATCCACGGCGATCCAGTCCGGGGCGGCGTAGTGGGCCGTCTTGATCGCGACGACGACATCCTTGAAACGTGCGGCCATTTCGGAGGTGGCCTTGGCGTCCATGTCCGAGGTGTCCTGCTCGATCTTGCCGCCACCCATGCCGCGCCCCACGATGTTCAGCATGGCCAGCACCCGCGTTCGGGAGCGGTCGATGACGCGGTCCTTGAAGTCCGGGAAGTTGCGCCAACCGGAGCTGCCGGCATCGACCACGGTGGTCACGCCGGTGCGGAAAGTCAAGGGGTCGGGGTAGACGCTCAGGTCACCGGAATAGGCCCCGCGCATGCCGGTCCCGGCGTAGACGTGGACGTGGATGTCCACGAGGCCGGGCGTCACGTAGAGCGAAGAGACGTCCACGGTTTTGTGCGCCTGCGCGGCCGGGATGTCGCGGGCCACCGCGGTGATCTTCCCATCGCGGATGGCCACATCCATCACGGCGCTGAGGCGGTTCTTGGGGTCGATGAGGTGGCCGCCCTTCAGCAGCAGGTCGTAGTCGGTCTGCGCGGCGGCGGAAACGCCAAGTAGCACGAGAGCCAGTCCTTTCATACGTGTGATTTTAGCCCGTCCGCGGGCACTATATTTGGTAGGACATGCTTCAGCTTGTCCTCCTTCGATGAGCTACTACGAGCGCCACTTGCCCCACTGGCATCCGGAGGGGGCCTTTTTGTTCGTCACCTGGAGGCTCGAGGGCTCTCTGCCCGCGCACCGCTGCCAGGAGGCGACGGATGAAACGGCGGGGGAGGTATTTGTCCGGCTTGACCGCCAACTGGATCGGGCAGCTTGCGGCCCACTGTGGTTGAAGGATCCCCGCGTCGCGGAGGTGGTGGTCGAGGCCCTGCGCCGGGGAGAGGCGGAGCGAAAGCTCTATCGGCTTTGCGCATAGGTCGTGATGGCCAATCACGTACACGTCTTGCTCGAACCGCTGGCACCGCTGGGGAGAATCACGCACTGGGTCAAAGGGTACTCCGCCCACCAAGCCAACCGGATTCTGAAACGAGCGGGACAGTCTTTCTGGCAGCACGAATCGTACGATCATTGGGCGCGTGACGAGCGAGAGTGTCACCGTATCGTGCGCTACATCGAGTCCAATTCAGTGTCGGCGGGGCTGGTCAGTTGTATCGAGGAGTGGCCGTGCTCGAGCGCCAGCAGAGGCGGGAGAAGTTAGAAGGACAAGCTGAAGCATGTCCCACTGGGGACAAGCTAAAGCATGTCCCACTCCTTCCCCCTCTCGTCGCTCTGGTCGCCGGAGTGCTGCTGGGGCGCTTTGTGCCTTTCGAGTGTTGGCAAATCCTGGGCGCGCTGGGGGCGCTGGCCCTGTTGGGCGGCTTCAAGAGCACCCGGCGGGCGGCGGGGCTGGCCTGCCTGGCGGCGCTGGTCTTCGCCGGGGCGCTCGTCGAGATGACTCACCGCCCGGGGCCGGCCCCGGGGCTGGATGCCGAGGCCCGGGAAATCGTCATCCTGGCGGGCTGCGTGGTCGAGCCGCCGGTCTTCTTCGAGAACCGCGAGCAGTTCGTGCTGGAACTGGAACCCGGCGCGCGTGCGCGCGTGAGTCTGTACCCGCGCGCGGGCGAGGCGCCGCCGCGGTTGCGTTACGGCCAGCGGGTGGAGGTCGAGGCGCGCGTGCGGCGCACGCACAACTTCTTGAACCCCGGCTCCTTCGACTACGCCGCGTACCTGGCCCGCCAGCAGGTCTTCTGGAACGCCTCAATGCCGTCCGGGAGCCCCGTCAGGATCCTGGGCGGCGAGTGCGGCTCGCAGTTCTGGCGCGCTATCTACGGCCTGCGGCAGACGGCACTGGAGCGGCTGGAGCGGCTCTATAGCCACAGCCAGTACCAGGCCGTGATGATCCAGGCCATCCTGGTGGGCGAGTCGTCCAGGGTCGAGCGGGTGTGGACGGAGAACTTCCGCCGCACGGGCACTTTTCACGCCTTGGTGATCTCGGGGCTGCACGTGACGGTGCTGGCGGCCTTCTTCCTGTTCCTGCTGCGCCTGTGCTTTTGCCCGGAGGGACCGGCGCTGGCGCTCACTACGCTGGCGGGCTGGCTCTATGCGCTGGTGTGCGGCGGGCAGGCCCCGGTGGTGCGGGCGGCAGCGGGCTTCACGCTGTTCGTGGTGGGGCGCTGGTTCTACCGGCGGGGGAACCTGCTGAACCTGCTGGCGGCGGTGGCGATCGGCTTCATCGTGCTGGACCCGGAGCAGATGTTCGAGGCCAGCTTTCAGCTTTCGTTCCTCTCGGTGGCGGCCCTCGGGGCGCTGGCGGTTCCGCTGCTGGAGCGCACCTCGGCGCCGCTGGCGCGCGGGCTGGCGGGCTTGGCCGACGTGGGCCGGGACGTGCATCTGGAGCCGCGCGTGACGCATTTCCGGCTCGAACTGCGTCTGCTGGCTGAGACCGTCGCTTTGTGGACGCGGATTCCGCAGCGCTGGCTGCTGGCGCTTGCGGCGGCGCTGCTGCGGGTGGCCTTCTACGCCTGGGAGCTGGCGGTGGTTTCGGCCACAGTGCAGGTCGGGCTGGCGCTGCCCATGGCGATCTACTTCCATCGGTTGTCGCTCACGGGCCTGTCGGCGAACATTCTCATTGTTCCCCTCATGTCCCTGCTGGTGCCAGTGGGGTTTGTGGCCGTGCTCACCGGCTGGGGGCTGCCTGCGACACTGGCAGGCTGGCTGTTGGCGGCCTCCCAAGGCATTGCGGACTGGCACGTCCGGTTCGAGCCGGCCTGGCGCGTCCCGGCGCCGCCCCTGTGGCTGGCCGCCGCGTTCACCGCGGCCCTGCTCGGGTTGGGCTTGGCGGCGCGCGCCGCTCGCGGCTGGAGGCTGGGAGCCCTCGGCTTAGTCACAGGGCTGCTGGTCTTGATCGTCTGGCACCCGTTCCCGCCCCAGGTCCAGTCGGGGATGCTGGAGGTGACAGCCATTGACGTGGGACAAGGCGAGAGTCTGCTGGTGGCCTTCCCCGAGGGCAAGCTCATGCTCGTGGACGCCGGCGGCATACCGGTGTTCGGGGCCCGCCGGCGCCCGCGCCTGGACATCGGCGAGGACGTGGTCTCGCCGTACCTGTGGAGCCGTTCGATCAAGCGGCTGGACGTGGTGGTTATGTCGCACGCGCACGAGGACCACATGGGCGGGATGGCGGCGGTGCTCGAGAACTTCCGCCCCAGGGAACTCTGGACCGGCGCTGTGCCGGAGCGCGACCCGCTCTGGGCGCCCTTGCGTCAGCGCGCGCACCGGCTGGGAGTGAAGGTCGTCCCGCTACAGGCAGGGCGGCGGTTCCAATACGCCGGAGCGCAGGTGGAGGTGCTGGCGCCGGCTCCGGACTACGAGGTGGGCGCCAGCGCGCGCAACAACGACTCGCTGGTGCTCCGCCTCGCCTACGGCCGGCACTCTTTCCTGCTGGCCGGCGACATAGACCGGCGGATCGAGGCGGAGCTTCTGGAGCGCAGCTTGGTCGGGAAAAGCGAAGTGTTGAAGGCGGCCCACCACGGGGGCAAGGGATCGAGCAGCGCGCCGTTTCTAGAGGCGGCGCTGCCCGCAGTGGCCATCATCTCGGCCGGATTCGAGAACAGCTACGGAATGCCGAGCGCGGAGGTGCTCGAACGGCTGCGCGAGCGCCGCGTGGCAGTGCTGCGTACCGACCTGTGGGGACTGGTGACGGTCCGTTCGGACGGCCGCCGCCTGAGCCTGGACACCATGCGGTGGGTGGGCCAGCGGCTGCACCTGGAGCCAGTGACCTATCATTGAGAGGTGGCCGGAACAGGCAAGCGGGCCCACCCCTTTCTCAAGTTGTTCGGCATAGGGGTGGTGGTCTTCCTGGCCTTGCTGGCTGCGCTGGACTTCTTGGGCGCCACTGCGACGGCCGACCGCCTCTACCAAGACCCCTACCGCATCGGCGAGCATCAGGAGCGGCTCCGGGAAGTGGCTGCTCTCCTGCCGGCGGACTCGGTGATCGGGTTCCTCTCGGACCTTCTGCTGGAAGACACCCGCGGCGCAGCCGCGTTCTTTGCCGTGCAATATGCGCTGGCGCCCCGCCTGCTGGTGCTCGACAAGCCCGCTGAGCGGCGCCAGTGGGTGCTGGGCTACTTCTCGCAAGCCGTGGATCTGGGCAAGACGGAACGGGAGAACGGTTTGAGCGTGGTACGGACCTATGGGGCAGGTATCGTCCTGTTCCGAAGGCAGGCCGCTGAATGACCGGGATGCTCTCTATCGGGCTGGCGGTTCTGATCGGATGGCTGCTCGTCCGGTCGGCTGGCGCGCGGATAGGTCTCAAGCCTCGCTGGGCGGTGTGGCTGTTTGAAGTGGCGCTGGGGGTGGGAAGCGGGATAGGGCTGACGTCCGCGGTGTACTTCCTGCTCCTGGTGGGCCAGATAGCCTCTCCGGCAGCGATTTACATCACGGATTCGCTATTGTTGCTGGTGGCGGCGGGCCTTCTCTGGCGGCGCCGCCAAGCTAAGCCCGCGGTGGAGGCTTCGGGCGTGGAAACCGCCGCGGGATTCCGCTGGAACTGGGTGCTCGGCCTCGCCTTGCTGCTCGGGTGGTTGGCCGTCGTCTCGGCGCTGGTGGAAGTGGCCCAGGCGAACCCGCACGGGGCCTGGGATGCCTGGAGCATCTGGAACCTGCGGGCGAAGTTCCTGGCGGGTCCCGGCAAGACCTGGGAGAACGCCGTGTCCCCGTTGCTCGGGCGCACGCATCCCGACTACCCGCTGTTGCTCTCCGGCTTCGTCGCCCGGGTCTGGAAGGCCTCCGGCGATACGGGCACCCTTGTTCCGGTGGTCACGGGCTTCCTGTTTGCCGGCTCTGCGGTGGGCCTGCTGTTCGGGGCCCTGGCGCTTTTGCGTGGAGTGAGCGCCGCGCTGCTGGCCGGTCTGGTCATGCTGGCGGGTACGACGTATCTGGTGGAGTCCACCACGCAGTACGCCGATGTGCCGCTGAGCTTCTACTACCTGGCCGCGCTGGCGCTGATCTTGCTGAGTGGCGCGTGCCCTCCCGGCAACCGGGGCCGTCTTTTGGCGATGGCAGGCGCCTGCGCGTCCTGCGCCGCGTGGACGAAAAACGAGGGGCTGGTCTTTCTGGCGCTCAGCCTGGGTTGCTACTTCCTGATGGAGTGGCGGGCATCCGGGCTGAAAGCGGCCTTCGAGAGGTGGCGTTTTCTGGTCCTGGGGGCGCTTCCCGGTTTGCTTCTGGTCGTTTGGTTCAAGTTCTTTCTGGCGCCTCCCACCGACCCCTTGCTGAGGCAGACGGCTCTCAAAGCGGCGCAGAAGCTGGGTGATTTGGGCCGTTACATCCAGATTGGGAAGGCGCTGCTTGCGGAAGCCGTCAATTTCGGGGGCGGGGTGACGCACCCGTTGCTGTTGCTGGCCATCCTGGGGTTCGCGCTGCGCTTCCGCGCGGAGCAGCGCTACAAGCGGTTGGTTCTATACTCCTCGGTCACGCTCGCTCTGGTGTTCGCGTCTTATTTGGCGGTGTATCTGATCACGCCGTCAGATCTGGCCTGGCACCTGGGCACCTCGCTGGGCCGCCTTTGTTGCCAGCTCTGGCCAGGCTTCCTGCTGGTGGCCTTCATGGTTCTGGGGAGGCTGGAAGATGCGACAGTAGTGGAGGCCCGCGTGGCAGGCCGGCGGGCCGTGCGGGCGAAGAGAAAGGAGCGCGGAGACCGCAACTAAGGAGTTCGCCTCAGAGCCCTTCCAGCAGGTGGCCCAGCTTCTCTTTCTTGGTGCGGAGGTAGGTCTCCGTGGTGTCGGTGGGTTCGACCACGCAGGGGACGCGCTCGGCCACGCGGATTCCGGCCCGCTCGAGCGCGGCGATCTTTTCCGGGTTGTTCGACAGCAGGCGCACCTGGCGCACGCCGAAGTAGTGCAGGATGTCGGCGGGCAGCTCGTAGTTGCGGTGGTCGGCCTGGAAGCCCAGGCGTTCGTTGGCCTCTACCGTATCGGCGCCCTGGTCCTGCAACTCGTAGGCGCGCAGCTTGTTCAGCAGGCCGATGAAAAGAACGGCTTCCACAGAGGCCCTTGAGTGTAGAATGGAGGCTGGCCAGGATCCGAAAATGGAAATCTTGGCGTGGTGACAGATCGCGCTTTCTTGCGTAATTGTGGAGTGGGGGAGCAGCTAGTGGCGTGCTCCCACACGCACCATGCGCACACACTCGTTCCGAACCGCTATCTACCCATTCCTATTGGCTGCCGCATTGCATGCCACCCTGGGTGCGCTCACGGCCTCCCACAGCGCGCCTGCTCCCCCGGATGCGGAACCCCATGAGCTGAAGCCGCCGTTTCTCACGTCGCCGCCAGTGATCGACGGAGTCCTCAACGACGCGGCGTGGCGGTCCCCTCCGCTGCGTCTCGGTTCGTGGATCACTTACAGCCCGCTCTTCGGCGACAGGCTGGCCCAGCAGACGGAAGTCTGGGTCGCCTACGACAAGCAGTATCTTTACTTCGCCTTCCGCTGCCTGGACCCGGAGCCCGACAAGATCAAGAGCGCCATCAGCCGGCGCGACACGCAGTGGAATGACGACTGGGTGGGACTGAGCCTGGACGCCACCGGCAGCCACCAGAGTTCCTACGACATGTTCGTGAATCCGAGCGGCGTCCAGGGCGACATCCTGAACAGCAGCACGGCGGGAGAATCGACATCCGTCGATTGGGTCTGGGGCAGCGCCGGAAAGCGCAACGACCGCGGATACGACGTGGAGATACGCCTGCCGCTCAAGAGTATCCGGTTTCGGAGCGGCGCCGAGGTGCGTATGGGGATCCTGTTCTGGCGGCGCGTCAGCCGTCTCGGCATCTCGGCCGCCTGGCCTTCGCTCCCGCCCGGCCGCTCCCTCTTCACCCGGCACGCTCCGCTGGTGCTCGAAGACCTCAAGGCGCCCCTGAAGCTGGAGTTGATGCCCAACTTGACCTATTCGTGGAACCAGGAACGAGCCGCTCCCACCCGTTGGGGCCCGGGCGACTCGCAGCCCGACGCAGGCATCACCTTCAAGTACGGCGTCACCTCTTCGACGACCCTCGACGGAACGTTCCGCCCCGATTTCAGCCAGGTGGAAAGCGACGCCTACCAGATCGAGGTCAACCGGCGCTATCCCATCTTCTACAGCGAGAAGCGCCCCTTCTTCATGGAAGGGATGGGGACGTTCGAGCTGGCCGGCACCGGCGGCGACGGGAACATGGCGACCGCCGTGCACACCCGCCGCATTATCGACCCGCTTTTCGGCGCCAAGCTCACGGGAACGGTCGGCAAGGTGAACTTCGCCACACTTTCGGCCTCGGACCAAGCGCCCGGCACGGGAGACGTGGCGTCCTCGCTCGCGGGCAAGGACAAGCACTTCACCGTTGCGCGCGCTGTCTACTCGTTTGGCGAAGGCAGCTACGTGGGCGGGTTGGCGGTTGACACGGAGTTCGGCCAGGGCTACAACCGGGTAGCGGCAGGAGACCTGTCCCTGCGCTTCCGTGAACACCACCGGTGGAGCACGACACTGATCGGAACCCAGACGAAGGCCTCCCAGGGATTATCCCGGCAGTCAGGTATGGCGGGCCAGGCCACCTACGGGTACAACAGCAAGCGCTACGGGGCCAACATTCAGCTCGAGCACTACGACACCGGTTTCCAGATGGACACGGCCTTCTACAATCGAACGGGGTTTTCGGGCGGCAACCTTTACCTGGGACGGAGTTTCTACCCCGATGCGAAGCGCTGGCCGTGGTTCAAGAGGTTTGAGACCTTCGTGTTCGCAATGGGCGGGCGCGACCGGCCGCAAGGAGGAGACGAGGCCTTCGGCATGGTGGCCGTGCGTTTCAACTTCACCCGCCAGGGATTCCTGCGCCTGGACGCCGGCGGCGGCCACACGCCCTGGCGCAACAGGGAGTTCCCGACCCGCCTGTGGCGCGTCATGGGTGACGCCCAGTTGTATCGCTGGCTCGGCCTGCATGGCAGGATCGAATTCCACCCGCGCTCGGTCTACTACGACTCTGTGGCGCCGTTTTCGGGACGAAAGCGAACGCTTTGGCTCAGTGCCACTTTCCAGCCCAACGACCAGGTACGCCAGGAACTATCCTTCGACCGGGATGCCTTCAACCGGCTTTCCGACGGGAGCCGCGTCTACGCCGTCAACATCCTCAACTCCCGCACGACTTACCAGTTCGACCGGCACTTCTCGGTTCGGGCGATCGCCCGCTTCGACAGCTCGCGCAAGCGCATCCTGGGCGATTTCCTGGGAGCGTGGGAGTTCGTCCCCGGCACGGTCGCCTATGTCGGCTACGGCGCGCTCCACGAGCGCCGCGGGTGGGATGGCGGCGAGTGGCTGCCCAGCCAGGGCAGCTTTCTGAACACCCGCCGTGCCTTCTTCTTCAAGCTCTCCTACCTCTACCGCCTGTGACGGCGGGCCTGCTCCCCGCTGTGTCCAGGCCCGGCTACTCTGCTGGCCGTGCCATCGCCCGCGCCACCACGCAGCACTTCTGCGCAAGCGCCGGCGCCTGGGGCGACTCAAACCCCAGGATGTGGATCACGGTTCAGAGCCCTTCCAGCAGGTGGCCCAGCTTCTCTTTCTTGGTGCGGAGGTAGGTCTCCGTGGTGTCGGTGGGTTCGACCACGCAGGGGACGCGCTCGGCCACGCGGATTCCGGCCCGCTCGAGCGCGGCGATCTTTTCCGGGTTGTTCGACAGCAGGCGCACCTGGCGCACGCCGAAGTAGTGCAGGATGTCGGCGGGCAGCTCGTAGTTGCGGTGGTCGGCCTGGAAGCCCAGGCGCTCGTTGGCCTCTACCGTATCGGCGCCCTGGTCCTGCAACTCGTAGGCGCGGAGCTTGTTGAGCAGGCCGATGCCGCGGCCTTCCTGATGTTCGTAGATCAGCAAGCCGCGCTCCTCCTCGGCGATGCGGGCCAGCGAGAGCTCGAGCTGGGCCCGGCAGTCGCAGCGCAGGCTGTGGAAGACATCGCCAGTGAGGCACTGCGAATGGATCCGCACCAGAGGCGGGGGCCCGTCGGACAGGTCGCCCAGCTTGAGCACTACGGCTTCCTCCAGTTCGCCGTCATAGCAGCCCTCAAAGCCGAGGATGCGGAAGCGGCCGAAGCGGGTGGGAAAGTCAGCCTCGGCGACCTTCTTGAAACTGCTGCTCGCAGGTTGGGACATGACCGCGGGAATGCGCCCTGTTACTACTATTCTAGCAGGCGGCGGCTTATAATTGACAGCGAGACGGTATGCGGAACGAGCACCTAGTGGTGCTGCTGATCCGGCTGGGAGTAGTAGCGGCCCTGGCCAGCATCCTGGTGCGCTCGGAAGCTTTCAAGCGGATGCTGCTCCGGGAGCAGCGCACCCTGACCCAGCGGCTGCTGCTGTCGCTGAGCTTCGCCAGCATCTTCGGGACCGGGGTGGCCATCCGGGTGGTCACGCACAGCTACGCGGCGGTGGATCTGGCGCTGGAGGGCAGCCTGATAAGCGGCCTGTTGGGGGGGTACGTGACGGGGCTGATCTCGGGCGGCCTGATTTCGCTGCCCGCGCTGTTCGGGAAGGAGTTCCTGGCCCTGCCGCTGCTGGCCGGCGTGGGCGCCATGGGGGGGCTGCTGAGGGAGTGCGCCCCGGACACGGAAGAGATCTGGCGGTTCACGCCGTTCTTCGACCTGAGCATATACCGGTTTTTCAAGGCCCAGGTGGACCGCTACCGGGCGGCTTTCCAGATCATTTTCCTGGGGGCCATCGTGCTGGCGGAGTTCCTGCGCTCGACCATCGGCCACTACTTCCCCAAGCGGCTGTTCTCGCTGAATCCGGGTTGGCCGGATCCGCATCCCATGAACCTGGTGGCCGGCTACGTGACGGCGCTGTTCGCGGTCATGCTGCCGCTGAAGATCTGGAACAACACGCGCAACGAGAAGAAGCTGGAGGAGCAGAACCGGCTGCTGATGCAGGCCCGTTTGGACGCGCTCAGCAAGCAGATCAATCCGCATTTCCTGTTCAACACCCTGAACTCGGTTTCCTCGCTGATCCGCACGGACCCGGCGCAGGCGCGGGCGGTGGTTTACCGGCTGTCGAACATTCTGCGGCGGCTGCTGCGCAAGCACGACACCTTCAGCTCGCTGGGCGAGGAGCTGGATTTCATCAACGACTACCTGGCCATCGAGATGGTGCGTTTCGGCGACAAGCTGAGATTCGAGAAGCAGGTGGACCCGGCCACTCTGGACCGCCTGGTGCCCAGCATGTTGCTCCAGCCCCTGGTGGAGAACTCGATCCGGCACGGCCTGTCCAGCAAGGTGGATGGGGGGATGATTCGGGTGAGCAGCTCGCTCAAGGACGGGCGCCTGCGGCTGATGGTGGAGGACGACGGGGTGGGAATCCCCGAGGCCAAGCTGGCCACTTTGCTCGAAGAGGGCATCGGGGTGAGCAATGTGAACGAGCGCCTGAAGGTGCTGTTCGGCTCGGACTACCGCATGTGGATCGACAGCCGGCCGGGCGGCGGCACGCGGATCGAGATCGAGATTCCGGAGCTGCAAGTCAGCCCGCCGGCGGCGCCTTAAAAACTTGCTGCAAACTTCCCCGGAATCCAGTAAAGTGATGGGGCGAAGGAGGGAGTCGATGTCATCGGATCGTAGAGAGTTCCTGACGGCAGCCCTGGGGGCTGCCCCGATGTTGTTCCCCGCCGCGGCGCGGGGCGCTAATGACCGCCTCAGCTACGGCGTGATCGGCACCGGAGGCCGGGGCCGCTCCGTGAGCCGGGTTTTCCAAAAGCTCGGCTGCCAGTGCGTGGCCATCTGCGACGTCTATCAGCCTTACCTGGAGCTGGCCCAGAAGGACGCGCCGGCTGCCAAGCCATACGTGGACTACCACGACCTACTCGGGCAGCCGGGCGTGGATTTCGTGCTCATCGCCACCCCGGATCACCATCACTGCCCCAACCTGCTGGCGGCGCTGGCGGCCAAGAAGGACGTTTACCTTGAAAAACCCATGTCGCTGAATCTGGCCGAGAGCCAGCGGATGGTTCAGGCGGTGCGCCGCACCAAGCAGATCGTGCAGATCGGCATGCAGCGCCGGAGCGCCCCGGTGATCCTGAAGGCCAAGGCGCTGGTGGATCAGGGCGCGATCGGCCGGGTTTCGCTGGTCAAGCCCATGTGGAACTGGAACATAGCCAAGCCCTTGGACAACTCGCCTCTGCCTGGCAAGCTCGATTGGATGCGTTTCCAGGGGGCGGCCAAGAAGCGCAGCCTCGAACCCATGCGCTTCCGCGCCTGGCGCCAATTCTGGGAGTACGCGGGCGGCAACATGACCGATCAGGGCACGCACCTGATGGACGTGACGCAGTGGTTCACCAAGACCACCCAGCCCAGCTCGGCGGTTTGCCAAGGGCAAGTGCAGAAGACCACCGGAGCACAGGGCCCGGACGTCTTCTGCGCCGTCTTCGAGTACCCGCAGCACATGGCCATCTGGACGCTCAACTACTGCAGTTCATACTTGAACGGCTGGTCTATTGAGTTCGAGGGTGACGAGGGCACCTTGATCCTGGACGAGGAGGGCTTCCGCATCTACCAGGAGCCGTGGGCCAAGCCGGAGAACCGCAAGCCCATACACGAAGTAAAAGAAGGCGTGCCTGTTGAAACCCACGTGCAGAACTTCCTGGATTGCATCAAGTCGCGCAAGGAACCCAACTGCCCGGTCGAGGTGGGCGCCAGCGCCGTCTCCGGTCCGCACCTGGCTAACATCGCGTTTTTCAAAGGCCGGCGGGCGCGCCTGAGCCGCGAGGGGAAGGCGTTTTTCTAGCGTTTCTGGGGCGGGCAGGGGCGCTGCCTTGTTGTTCGCCTTGTGGCGCAGGCGTCAGGCGTCCGGGCTGGGGAGGAATCCCTTGTCCTTCAGGATCCCGACGTAGTCGTCGTATTCCAGATCGCAGGAAAGCACGCCCCGGAATTCCGGCTCGCTCAGCTTGAGCTGCTGTCGGATCAGATGGGAGGGCAGATCCTTGCTTCCGTGCGAGCGCTTGGTCCTTGTGATCTTCTTTCCGCCGTACTCGAACCAAGCCAGTCTGTCGCCGGAATCGCGGGTTCTCAGGTGCAGCTTCGTTTCCAGGCGGCGGAACTCGTGGACCTTCATTCCTGGCGGGGTTGAATGCGCTCGATGTGCTCGTTCAGCTTGAGCCAGACCGAGTGGAGATCGGGAGAGAGCCTATCGGCGTCCTCCTTGAGGGAGAAGTACAACTCGCTTAAAGTCTTACCAAGATCGTAGAGGGCCTCGCTGCTGTTAGAGCCGTACCCGAATTCGTCTATTTCTTCGACGTGAGCGGTGACCGTGCCTCCGCTCCGTTCAACGGTGACCTCAAAGGGCTTGTTGATCTTGAGCCGGCCGTCGATGGCGGGGGCGAAGAGCAGCTTCTCGGCAACTGTGCTGCGCCTCAGGAAATCCGGGGCCTCGCGCGGCGGCGCCACAGCATCCACGCGCACCAGGGCAGAACGTAAACACGTCTCCGCTGTGACCGGTGGAACGGGCATCCCACACGGTGTGACCTCTGAAATGGTCTGTGCCTCCATGCTACCTCACCTCTAGCTTCACGACATTGATGACAGCCCGTCCGATGAAGACCTGGTTGGCGAAGAACTGGAACTCATATCGGCCAAACTCCGGAAACGGAACCGGAGGCAGGTTCAGTGCCAGATTCAGCGCCTTGAGCCGGTCCGGCGCAACCACCGAGATTTCCAGACCGGCAACGACCTTCTCCTCATCTCCAAGGTACACTACACGGACCGCAAACTTGTATTCCCCTTCCGCGTCCGTCACGCGGGCATAGAACCCAACTCGTTGAGAAAACGAGGCTTGGACGCGGTAGACGTTGTCGAAGATGCCAATAACGCTCGGCTTGCCGGTCTGTGAATCCACGATGACGCTATCACAAATCAGGATTGCGAGAACGGAAGGCACAGGTGGCATGAGCCGTGAGCCGATTGTAGCGCACGCCGCGCTGCCCTGTCCAGGGCAGTCCGACCTTGCCCTCCCCCAGTCTCGCGTGGCCCAAGGTGGAATAGGCATTCCTTCGAAAATGGATCAGGCGGCGTGCGCCAGTGGCTCCAGAATCACC
>CAYGVJ010000043.1:0-38539 GCA_964353255.1 uncultured Solibacteraceae bacterium
AGTCCAGTCAAATCAACGCAGGACTGCCTGCCGCGGGGTGGAACTTCGGGCTAGAGTTGGGCCGGACGGCGCGATGCGGATGATGCGGAAGAACGTCCATCCCAGGGGGAATATCATGGCGGCTTCGAGAACTGTCGGGGCTTACGGGCCGGAAGGCGCTGAGACCCCAAGAGTAGTGTTTCTTTTAGCGCTGTCTGTGTTCGGGGTGGTGGGCTTGAGACCGCTCCCGGCTCAGACCACCGGCGGCTGGCATCTAGCTGACGTGAAGTCCATCGTCGATCCTTGCACGAATCCATACTACCCATGCAAGAAGGAAGGTGGGGCGGGCGCATTCACGCACACCCAGCTTTCCAGCTTTAGCCCGGCGATGCATGCCACGTCTCATAGCTGGACGACGCCCCCGGCGTTCCTGCTCCCTGGGCAGGTGATTCCAATGACAGTGTCCATCGCCTCGGTCAAGAGCAGCTGCGACTGCCCTGCATTTGGGCACGCAACGGTGGCTTATTGGAGCTTCGGCGCCGACCCCAAGACGCCTGGTGAAACCCGTATTGCGGACACCGGCCAGTTGTTCAATAATCACCCGGCGGGCACCAAGCTTGAGGACCGAAACGAGGCGCACAGCGCTCCAACCAAGGCTCCCTCAAAACCAGGTAACATCGATAAGCTCTACATCCACATCAACTGTTTTACTCTTACATCGAGCTACTGGACCTACAGCTACCAGTGGACCACCGGCACGCCGCGCGTAGTGACGTTGAGTTCCCCAGGCCAGTCCATGCGCCCCACCGGAGGTAGCGGCAGCCTGAGCGTCAAGGCGCCCGCGGGCGCAGGCTGGACAGTGGCCACCGATGCCACTTGGATCACGATCACCTCGGGAACTACCGGCAGCGGCAGCGCCACAGTGAGCTTTACGGCGGCCGCGAATACGGGCGCTCCGCGCACTGGTGTGATAGTGATTGGCGGGCAGATCTACACGGTGAACCAGAGCGGCACGCCTAGCGATACGACGGCTGGCTGCAATTATCTCGTTCAAGCGTCCGAGCAAACCGCGGCCAGCGGTGGGGGCAGCGCGATAATTCAGATCATCACCGCGCAGAACTGCGCTTGGACGGCCAGCAGCAACGCCACTTGGGTAGCCATCCGTTCCGGGGCTTCCGGAACCGGCAACGGCGCCGTCTCCTGGGCGGCGGAAGCCAATCCGGCCGCCACTGCGCGGAGCGGATCAGTGGTCATCGCGGGGCAGATGGTGACCATCAACCAGGCCGCCGGCACTCCGCCTGGCACCCCCGCGGTCGGGACGGGAGGCGTGGTGAACACGGCCAGCTACAGGAGCGGCAGCCCGCCGGGCGGGAGCCTGGCTCAGGGATCGTTTTTCAGCATTTACGGGTCGGATGTGGGGCCGGAGCAGTTTGTCAAGGCGGAAGCCTATCCCATCCCCACGTCTCTCGGCGACGTCACGGTGACCGTGACCCAGGGTACAACGGTGATGGAGGCCTATCCGGTGTTCGTCTCCAAGGGCCAGATGAACGCCATTCTGCCCTCCAGGGTACCGCTGGGCGATGGCGAGGTGGTCGTCAGTTACAGGGGCAGGACCAGCCCGCCAGCCCCGGTGCGGATCGCCAGCGCCAACCTGGGCCTGTTTTTCCAGCGTACCGAGGGACGCGATCTGGCGATCGCTCAGAATGTCGCCTCGCCCACCGAATACCCGCTGAACACGACCACCACGCCGGCCAAGCCGGGGCAGATTGTGATCCTCTGGGGTACCGGGCTGGGGCCGATCGCCGGTGCGGACAACGTGGCGCCGGGCGCGGGCGACCTTGCAGCAGTCCCGGTCGAGATCATGGTGGGTGGCAAGGCGGCCAGGAGAATCTACGCCGGCAGGCAGCCCGAAACGGCGGCGGTGGATAACGTCTACTTTGTGGTGCCAGCGGACGTGCCGTTGGGCTGCTACGTGCCCGTGGAGGTCAAGGCGGGCGGTATCGCCGCCAACCCGGTGGTGATCTCAATCACTGCCACGGGAGAACCTTGCCAGTAAGGTCAGCGCATCTGTTAGCGCGGCGGAGGTGCTCACTTGGCGCGGCTGACGTGAGTCCCTGGTCCGGGGAGAAACCCGGATTAGCGCGCTCAACGGGGGCGTTTGCAGAACATTAGCATTCCCCGGTTCGGTTCGCCCCTCGCCACCAACTCCGAACTTCCTGAAACCTTTGACATTTTGCAGCGTTTCCAGCCCCTTGCGGCGATGATCCATCTTCCGCGAAGTTCCCGGAACTTCCTGGAAATTCCGCGAAACTCCGTTTGCGCACCGGAACCGACAGCGGGACTTTTTTTCACAGGCGGGTGGGCGCCCATCCGATTTCCTCGAGCCTCCAGTCTGGTCCTCGCCGGGGCCTCTTCGGCGCGGCAGGTAATCCAAGGGGCTTGCCGACATGCGCAGGCAATAGGCCAGCAGCTCCAAGGTCGAGCACATTGAAGACCGATAGTCCTATGATGGAGGAGGGAGGTCAAGTGCGGATCGACTACACGGCACAGATCTGGAAAGAAGGATCGCAGTTCGTGGCGCACGCGATGCCCATCGATGTGGTCAGTTCCGGCACTACCCCTGATCAGGCCCGCGCCGCACTGGATGAAGCGGTGCGCCTCTTCCTGTCGACCGCTCAGGAGATGGGTACTCTCCGCGAGGTGCTGGAGGAGTGCTCCTACGAGTTTCGCGAAGGCTCTTGGCAAGCGCCGGAGTGGGTGGCCGTTGAACGGCACTTCGCTCTGTTGAGCGCCTGACGATGGTCCGCCTGGCTCCGATCCACTGGAGGCGTCTGGAAAAGGTATTCTTCGCCGCCGGATTCAGATTCGTGCGACAAGAGGGCAGTCACCGATCGTATTTCAGGTCGGGCACGCCGCGGCCGGTGGTGATCCCAACCTACGACGAGGTGCCGGTTTCGATTATCAAGAGCAATCTGAAGACAGCCAATCTCACTCGCGACGAGTACTTCCGTCTTCTCGAATCGGCGTAGGCTGAGTTGACCGCCTGGCCGGGTCAGTTGGCGCAAGGGTCGGCGGAACCTCTCTCCTCTTGCGCGCCTGCTCTAAGCTGGCTCCACAGTCCCTGCCTCAGCCTCATCCGACCACCTTCAGCCGCGGCTTAAGCAGCGCCTCGTATTTGCGCACGGCTTGCTTGCGGTGCTCGGCCATCGGGTGAACGTGCCGCATTGCCATGCGGAGCCCGGAATGACCCAGGATGGCCGCCAGCGTCAGCAGATCGCATCCGGTCTGTGCCAGGCGCGTGACGCTGGGCGTGAGCGGCGCTCTGACGCTCGCCGTTGGAGTCTATCCGGAGCCGTTCCTGCGGCTGGTACAGAGTTCCCTCATCCGTTAGCAGCGCCATGTCCGCAGTGGGTGTCTTGGGCATCGTGCTGGGCGGCTGGTCGGCCAACAGCCACTACGCGCTGCTCGGCACGCTGCGCAGTGGCGCGCAACTGATCAGCTACGAGGTGGCCCTGGCCTTCGCGCTGCTGAACGGCGTGATGATGGCGGGCACCTTGAGCCTGGCCGGCATTGTGCGGGCGCAGCAGGAGCGGGGAATCTGGTTCGCCTTCGAGAACTACGGCCTGATGCTGCTGCCGTTCGTTATCTACCTTATCGCCGCGGTGGCCGAGACCAACCGCGCGCCGTTCGACTTGCCGGAGGCCGAGTCCGAGCTGGTGGCCGGCTTCATGACCGAGTACAGCGGCCTGCGCTGGGCCTGGTATTTCCTGGCCGAGTACGGCAACATCTTCGTGATCGCCTCGGTGGCGGCGACGTTGTTCTGGGGCGGCTGGCTGCGGCCCTTCCCCAGTGTCGGCTGGCTGGAGTACCCGCTGGATTACGGCGTTCCGCTGGCGCTGATGGGCGGCTCGGGCCTGCTGTGCCTGCGCATGGCGCAGCGGCTGAAGAACCGGCCGCGGGCGCTGTTCCTGGTGGCGCTGGGGCTGGGACTGATCCTGTTCGGCCTGGTGTTCATGGTGCCGGTAGTGAACCGCGCGGTGATCGGGCTGTTCTGGTTCCTGCTGAAGGTCTGGGTGATCATCTACGCCATCATCTGGTTCCGCGCCACCTGGCCGCGCTTCCGCTACGACCAGTTGATGAACCTCGGCTGGAAACGCCTCATCCCCCTGGGCATGGCCGCGGTGCTCGCGAACGCCGTGGTGGGGATGCTGAAGGCAGGGTAAGCGCTTACTGGGTTTCAGCTACAGTGAGGTCCACATACTCGCACAGCGTGGAAGGTGGAGGAACCGGCTCCCCATCCTCGCGCAGACCCTCCAGGTGGAACTCGATTGCCTCCTTGATGTTGCGCTCGACCTCCTCGAGGGTCCGGCCAGTGGAAACGCAACCAGGAAGATCGGGGACGTAGGCTGAGTAGTTGTTGGACCCGCTCTCGATCACGACCGCATACTTCATGGGGTGTCCTTCTTCAGTCCCGCCTGAGTCAATATGCTCTTCAGCGTGCCGGGGTGCAGATCATCTCCAGGGTGGCCGGGAACGGTAACCCGTCCAGGTTTCCAGGGATGCTTGTACTGGTGATGGCTCCCCTTGGTCCTCACGCAAACCCACCCCTCTGATTCTAGCAGCCTGATCACATCACGCACCTTCATGTTGGCGGGGAAGCTCCCTGCAAGCCTTGAGTTCCGCGGCCGAGCATCTGCTGGGAGCGCCTGATCCCGTTGGGCATGGCGGTGGTGCTGCTGAACGCCGTGGTGGGGATGGTGAAGGGGTAGCGGAAAGTCACAGCCAGCGCAGGAACTCCTCCAAAGCTACTCCAGCATCCTTGAGGATGCCGTGCAGCAGCCCTCGTTTGAGATCCGCGCCATGCACGGGGACGCAGACTTGGATTCCAGGTCTCTGGGGATGTCGCAAGTAGACGTGACTGCCACGCTGATGATGGATGGCGAAGCCGCCCCGCTGGAGAGCTTGAATCACCTGCCTGGGCTTGAGGGTCGGCAGGCGCATTTAGGCGGGAACAGCCACCTCCAGGACTTCCCTCCGCGGCTTCCTCGGAGAGCTGTCTGGCGGGATCGGCTCGCCGGATTTGACGAGGCCCTCGATGTATCCGAGTATGGCCTCCCTGACCATCGCCCGAGTCTTCGCGAGAGTCTCGCCCTGGGTCCATAGGCCGGGCAGCGCGGGAACGTGGGCGACGTACCCACCCTCTTCCGCACGCTCGAACAACACAGTGTAATGGAACCGCCTTCCCTGACTATCCACCGACATGGCGGGCTTTCCCACGTCTCAAGTATAGCCGGGTCGCGGCGGTCCATCACGGACGCTTCCGCTACGACCAGCTCATGAACGTCGGCTGGAAACGCCTGATCCCCCTGGGCATCGCCGCCGTGCTGGCGGACGCCGCGGCGGGAATGCTGAGGGGGGGCTGGGGCCGCCCCTGTGCGGCCGCAACTGTCGGACAGGCCTTCAGCCTGTCGGCCTCAGACGTCCAGTTCCGCCCAGAGCGCGGCGTGGTCCGAGGCGGCCTCCTCGAGGCGTTCCATGGTAGGGAAATGCTCCCACAGCGTTCCGTGGGTCCCGCCCCAGACGCCTTTGCGCTCCACGCCCCCGCTCAGCACTTTGCCGTACAAGTCCGGGGAGAGCAGAATGTAATCCAGCTTGGCGGAAGCCGTACCGTTGCCGTGTGTGCCGGGACGGCCATCGGACTGAAACCGCGGGTGGGTGCTGATATCTTTCAAGTCCGACCCGCTGCCGAGCAGGGGCGACAGAGGATCTCGCTGCGGGGTGTCGTTGAAATCCCCGATCACGGCCACGTAGCGCGCCCCTGACGCCCGAAGCGCCTCATAGATCTCCCGGACGCGCTGGGCCTGCTTCTTTCGCTTGGCGTCGGAGTCGGCCGGCTTGCCATAACCCTTGCTCTTGAGGTGATTCAGCAAGACCCACAGGCTCTTGCCGGACGGCAGCCGCACTTCGTACTCCGGGCAATCCCGGCTGAAGATCCGCTGGCCGTCCGCCCGGTCGTCCACGTGGCTGCGTATCGAGCCGATGGGGTAGTCCGCGCCGGTCATCAGCCCCACATCGATTCCACGGTCGTCGTTGCCGTCGATCAGCATCACATGATCGTAAGGCGTCCCCTGAACATCGGGGATGACTTGCCCGTTGAAGCGCTGAAGCCCCGGCCGGTTTTCCGCTTCGATCACCCCGAGGACATCGGCGGCCAGCTCCTTGATGACGCGCGCGGTGTTTTGGACCGCTCTCTCGTTGATTGGCTCCGGGATGAGCTCCACCCACCCGATCCAGTCGGCGCGGCCGCTGGCCGCCACCTCGACGGGCTTGCCTTTCGGCCGATGCAGCAGTGCGCCCCGGTTCCGGCGCAGGATCATGTACTTGCCCCTCTCGGCGGTCGAGAGCAGCCCATTCCTTTTCAATAGTTCGAGGATTCCCTGCTGGTCTTTGGCGCTGTAGGTGTCCTTCTGGAAGAGCTGGTTCAGCCTGGCGTAGTCCTCCAGTATCTGCTTGCCCGCCTTCCAGCCCGGCAGGTTCATGGCCTTGGGCCGCTCGAACAAGTTCTCCACGTTGAATGTCGCAATCCGCATAGGCATCGAATTCCTCCCTTTTTCCGTCTAATCCGGATTGGAGAAAAGGATACTACATTTCTGCGCTCCCGGCTTTCCCTGCCTGGCCCGTGGCCCAGAGTCGCGGGGTCGTGGTTACTTGACGGCCAGGCGGAAGGCCACGCTCAGCACGATGGCCTCTTCGCTGACCCGGATGGCCGTGACCGAAAAATCCGACACCTCCTGGCGCCAGGAGACGCCCGGCCGCTTCTCTTCCAGGATCTTCCTGGCCTGATCCCGCACATCGTAGCGGAAGTCTCTCGCCAGGCTGGCAGCCAGAGCCTTCGAGACCCTGCGGCTGTAAAAGGTGGACCGCTCCTGGCCGGACACCTCCACGTTCTCCAGCCCGATGACTCCGTCCTTGTAGGCGGGAGTCGCCCGAATGCTCAGCTCGAAGGAATCACCCAGGCCCACGCACCTGCCGAACAGGTCCAGCGCCGAGCGCCCGCTGAAGCGCGCCCGGATGCGCAACCGTCCGTTCTCTCCGCCGACGCGAGGGTTCTCCAGGAAGGCGAAATTGCAGCGCGCCGCCTTGCTGCCTCTTACGTACATCCGCCCTTCCGGCGTGAAGAACTGCTCGGTGAGCAGCCGGTCCAGGGCCCGGAAGTGGAGGTGCAACTCGACGCCGGAAGGCAGGGGCGCAACTAGCCCGAGGAGGCAAAAAAGGCCGCTGAAACGGCTAAGCAAACGACAGTGTAGCCAATCCAGCCCGTGCCGGTGCTGCTATGCGCCTGGCCGCGCTGCCGCTACGACCAGTTGATGGACATCGGCTGGACGCGCCTGATCCCCCTGGGCCTGGGCGTCGTGCTGCTGAACGTCGCGGTGGGGATGATGAAGGCGAGCCCCGAGCGCTACACTGTCTGGTGGCGCGCCCGCTTGGGCCTCCGGACAGACTCGCGGCACAATGCCATCGAATAACTTCCACGTGACGCCAGGATCAGTCCGAGCCCGTCTGGCTCTGGGCGCGATTGTTCTCTGCGCCTTTCTGCTCCGCCTCCCGGGCTTGCGCGAGAGCCTCTGGTACGACGAGTTGTGGTCCACCAAAGTCATACTCTCCGGCCTTCAAGACCTGATTGGACTCTGCGTGGTTGACCCCAGCCCGCCCGTCTACTATTCCCTGATGTTCGGCTGGATCCGGATCTTCGGAGATTCCGAAGTTTCCGTGAGGATACCGCCTCTCGTCTTCGGTCTTCTGTCGGTTGCGCTGACTTTTTTTCTGGCCCGCCGATGGCTGAGCGAGGCAGCGGCGTTGCTGGCCGCGTTTCTGCTGGCAACCTCTCCGGTCCACATCTGGTACTCGCAGGAGGCCAGGCCCTACTCGGCGGCGGTGTTCTGCGTGCTCGCCGCCCTCCTCGCCTTCTACCATGTCCAGGAGCCCGGACGAACACACGCCTGGGTGGCGGCCTACGCGGCGGCCCTCTCGGGAGCCGTTTTCTTGCACTTCTACCTGGCCGGATACGTTTGCGTGTTGACGCTGCTCTGCTTCATCCGGCCCACTCCAAACCGAAGACCGATCCTACTGGTGAACGGCCTGGTTGCTGCCCTCGTGGCTTTGTTCTGGGCTGCGAGGCTGGCGCTGGGGACCTCGTTCACCGGGCTGTCCTATCTGAGGAGCTTCAGTCTCACCGAGCTCTGGGTGCTCCTGTTGCATTGGTTTCCCACCGGCAACGCCATCGCAGGACTGCCGGCGCGGGGCACGGGTTTCGCGGGACTGTTCCGCCAGCCCCTTCCCCTGGCGATGAGCCTGCTGGTGCTGGTCGCACTGATCGCCGGCCTGGCTCACCTGTTCCGGCAACCACAGCGTGAACGGTCTCTGGACCTGCCGTTGTTCCTGTTGACCATTCCGGCCGGCCTGCTGCTTCTGAGTCTCACCGGATTCGGGAAGACCTACCTCGAGCGAAGCGCGCTCACGGCTCTTCCCTTCTTCGTTATCCTGGTGAGCGCCGGCGTCTGGAGCGCCGCGAAAGCCCGCCTCCGGCATATCTCGCTGGCAGCCTGCGCGGTGTTTGTGTTCGCCGTGCTGCTCAATTCCTACCGCAAGAGCGATCAGTGGACCGTCTACAAGCCCAATCCGGACTGGAGGTCGGCCAGCCGCTATTTCTCGACTGAGCTGGCGGCGTCCTCGGGATTCGTCCCGGTCTTTGTCGAGGTTCCGTCGGCCGAGTTGACCTACTACAATCCGCGCTTCGTGGAGGAGCGGGAACTCTGGCTGCGCGATTACCGGAAACGGGAGTACAACACCCCTCCGCCCGGGCCGTTTTCCGGGCTGAAGCTCACCTTGAGGCAGTTTTTCTGGTCCATGTATCCGGAGATCCCGACGCCCAGCCCGGGGGGCATTGTCTACGACGCCGGCACACGCGACCCGGAGGCCGTTCGCGCCCTGGTCCTCCGGAAGGGCGGCCGCAACTTCTATGTCGTCCGAAACCTCTTCTGGTCGCCACCCGGAGATGCTCTCCAGCGCGGTTTCGAGCGGGACCGTCGTTTCCGAATGGCGGGGCAGTACGAGGCGAGAGCCCTCCGGGTTTTCAAGTACACCGTGGAGAACGAACCCCCGCCCGCCAGCCCGTAAGCCGCGGGCCCCGCAACTGGCTCGACAGAGCCGGGTTTAGACTATGATGGTGCATTCAGAGTGATGTCCGCCTGCCGCCTTTACAGCCTGGCTCTTGCTCTCGCGGCTGTCTGCCTCTGCCAAACCACCGGGGTGGGCTCGGGAGCGCCCAACGAGGGCGTACGCCAGCTCTTCCAGGCGGCCTACATGCGCGGCGGCTTCAATCTGCTGGTCTCCTTGCCGCCGGTGGGCAACGTCCGCCGGTACGGCTCCACCGGGCTGATCCAGGAGTTCCAGAACGCCGCCAAGACCGCCAACATCCGGCTGGCGCTGATCAAGGCCGACACCTCGGCGACCCTCTCGACCGGCGACGACTCCACGACCGCCAACGACGTTTACCAGGTGCTGGCCGCCATGTACGAATACTACAGTACAATAGGGGCCTCCACGGCCGGCTACCCCACCATGGACACGACCGGTTGCCCGGCCGTCTCCAGCAACACCTGCCAGTACCAGTTCTTCAGCCTAAGCTACGTGCTGTTCGTCTTCCAGCAAAGCACCATCGGCGGCGGGCAGGAATACACCCTGCGCGATCCTTTCTTCACGAAGTGGAGCGCGCTGGGGGGCATTGGCGGCATGGGCGGGGCCGTCACGGCCGAGGCGACGGTGACTTCCAGTTCGGGCGCCACGGCCACCGCGCAGAGCTACGAGCGGGGCGTCATCTACAACGTCACCTCGGGCACCCTCAAGGGCAGGATTCTGGGGGTTCGCCAGCCCATCTACGATGTGTATGTGGAATCAGGCGGGCACGCCGTCTTCCTGGGTTTTCCCTCTTCGGAGGAACTGACGCTGGCGAGCGGCCGGCGGCGGCAGAACTTCGAGAACGGCGCCATCGAATACGATCCCGGCGGCGTCCCGGTGTTGCGGTGGCCGGTTAGCTCCGTTTCCGTCGTCCCCAACACGCTCCGGTTGAACCTGGGGGACACGGTCACCCTGACGGCGAAGGTGCTGGTTGCCGACGGCACCGAAATGCCCGATCGCGTGGTGTCTTGGACCAGCTCGAACGGCCGGGTCGCCACCGTGGAAACCGTGGGGAACGGCCTGACGGCTACGGTGCGCGCCGTGGGCGGGGGCACGGCGGTTATCACCGCCACCAGCGAGGGGAAGGTCAGCACTCCGGTCTCGGTATCGGTGTCGGCGCCCTGCTGCCAGGTGGGCGAGGGCGCCCCAACTGCCGTGATCCAGCAGGCTTTCCAGGACGCGGTGACGCGCAATCGCCTGTCGGTGCGGCTGCCGGCGCCCAACCCGGTGCGGCGCCTGGGCAATGGCTACGTGCAGGAACTCCAAGCCGCCGCTACCGGCGCGCGCCTGCTGGTCGCCAAGTCGGACCGCTCCGCGACCGCCTACTTCCTCACCGGCGACATTCTCACGCGCTATGAAGAGCTGGGTGGGCCGGCGGGCAGCCTGGGGTACCCTGCTTCGGATCCCACTTCGGGCGCGCGCCAGTTGTTCGAGAATGACGCGGCGCTGGCCGGCTCACCCGTGCGCCTGGTGGCGAGCCCCATCCTGGCCAAGTGGGCCACGCTGGGGTACGAAACCGGCTCGGCCGGCCCGCCCGTCGAGGAGGCTGCCACGTTCCTGACCTTCGCCGGCACCGCCGGCAAGACCCAGTCGTTCCGGGATGGCGACATCCTCGCGGGTCAGATGGGGCCGCAGGCCGGGAAGGCCTTCCTGGTGCGCGGTCTGATCCTGGCCCGTTACGGGGCGCTGGGGAAGGCTTCCGGCATGATGGGCATGCCGGTCAATGAGGAATTCGCTTCCGGCGACCGGCGTCGCCAGGATTTCGAGGGCGGCTACATCGACTACGGCGCGGGCGACACGCAGGCCGCAGCGCATGAGCGCGAGCGGAAGCCCGCCGTCAGCGCGGCGCCGGGTGTGGTGACGGCCGGCAGCCGGGTGCGGTTGACGGTCAGCGGGTTCAACAACGGGGCGAAGGTGCGCGTTTCCGTCTCCGGGCAGCCGGATTTCGAGGTCACCACCCTGACCGGGGCCTACAGTTGGGAGGTTCTTGTGCCCGCCGCGGCCGCCAGCGCAACCGTCACCCTGCGCGCCACCGACACCGCGAGCTCGAAGAGCGCCGAGGGCAGCTACCGCATCCGGTCGGCCGCCGAGACGCAGTTCCAGTTGAGGAAGCTGCTCGGCGACGCGCAGACCGGCTCCCCCGGGGCATTGCTGCCCAGGCCCTTGCGCATCGCCTTGCGGGACGAGGGCGGCAACCCGGTCACCGGGGCCCAGGTCCGCTTCAACGCCTCGCCGGGCGGGCAGGTGAACCCGGCCACGGCGGTCACGGATGACTACGGCGAGGCCGCGGCCACTCTCCGGCTGCCGCCCGCCGAAGGCGTGGCACTGGCCACCGCCGAAGCCGGCCGCCAGGTGGTGACCTTCAGCGCCATCTCCACGCGGTCGGCTCTCGCCAGTTTTCCGGGGTTCACCCAGGCGGGCGAGACCCCGTTGGGCGCAGGCCCAGGGACCCTGGCCCAGAAGGGGGCGCTGCTGGCTGCGGCGGCTTCCATCCTCCGCTACCACCAGGATCGCGGTGAGCTGCCGGCCCCCTACGGGACAGCCGCCCCCCCCACGCTCAATCAGTTTCTCACCAACCGCTGCCTGTTCGACTTCGAGGGCGCGCAGGTCTGCGACGGATTCATCGCCGCGCGGCCGTCTGGAGAGCAGGTGGCCAATCTATGGCGGCTGGCTGATTTCGTGAACGGCAACCTGACGGTGTCGGTCGAGAAGCCCGATCTCGACACCTTGCGCGACCTGGTGAGCCAGGGCACGCCAGTCCTGGTTGGCCTGGCCCTGGCCGCCGACGGCGCCCCGGCGGGCTCGCACTTCCTGGTAGCGGTCGGCGTCGCCGCGGACGGCGGCGTTCAGATTCACGATCCCAGCCCGCTCTTCGCGCGCAGCAGCTTGGGCGAGTACCTGGGCGGGTTCAGCGTCGGCTCGCGCACCTGGAAGGGCACGGTGGCGAGCCTGATCCGGTTGCTGCCGAACGCTCCCAGCGCGACCGGGTTCCTGGTTACGGGCGACGTGGCATTCGAGGTCACCTCGGTGGCCGGCCCCTGCGGGCGGCTCCTCGAGTGGCCGGACACCCCCGCGCCGGCCGAGCGGGCGCCGGGCGTCTTCCGCCTGCGTTACTGCGACGGCGCCCAGGCCGCCTACCAGTTGGACGTTTCGAGCGCGGCCTCATTCCAGTTGATCGTGACCGACTTGGCTAGTGGCGGCAGCCGGTTTGAGGTCTCCGGCGCCGCCGCGGCCGCCTACAAGCTGACGCGTCCGGCGGGGCAGTTAGTGATCGCCCCCCAGGATGTCAGCTTCTCGGCGGGCGCGGTGGTGAATGCCGCGACCTTCATGCCGGGGGTGGCTCCGGGCGGCCTGGTAGCGATCTTCGGCGCCGGCCTGGCTCGCGCCGGGGTCGGCACGGTTGTCGAGATCGGCGGCCTGCCCGCCCCGGTCGTTGCCGCCTCCCCCTTCCAGCTCAACGTCCAGGCGCCGTCAGAACTCAAAGCCGGGCCCCAGAGGGTCGTGGTGCGCTCGCCTTACGGAGTGGCTGAGCAGACCGTCGAATTCGCCGACATCGCCCCGGCCATCTTCTTATTGGAGGGCGGGCGGGGCGCCGTGGTCAACCAGGATTTCAAGCTGAACCTGCCCTCCAATCCGGCCCTGCGCGGGCAGGCTGTGGTGGTGTATGGGACGGGGTTCGGGGCGGTGTCGCAGTCGGGCAAGCTGTGGGTGGTGCGCCAGCCGGTGATGGCCGTGCTCCAGGGCCTGGAGCTGCCGGCGGCCTTTGCGGGGCTGGCCCCGGGCTATCCGGGCCTCTATCAGGTCAACGTGGTCTTGCCCCGGAACCTCCCCCCCGGGCTGGATGTGCCTCTGGTGCTCAAACAGGGGGGGGCTGTCAGCAACAGCGTGCCTGCGTCCATCCAGTAAAAAACAACTGGCGGCTATTGACTTGCGGCGGGCACTCGTGGTTAAATCACCTTCCGGCATAGTTGTAGCCGGGGGCCGTTGTGCATCAGCGGCCCAATGTGATTTTTGCCTTGACAGGGGCAATGGCAAACGGCGATAATGGTTTGTCCGCGTCCCGCAAGCGGAAGGGCAATCGTTCGGGTTGAATCCCGCGAGCACAACAACGAACAAGAACAACAAGCGGGTGGTGTGTCAATTGCTGCTATCGGTGATGGCCAGTGGGCCTCAGCGCCAGGAGGAGAATCCTCGCGTTGCGACCCGCCTCGGCAGCGTTCACCGGCGCTCGAGAGCGGCTTTTGAGGCTCAGGTTTGAAAGCGAACTTCACATCGATTCACGGAGACTGACTTCTACAAGGAGAGACAAATGGTAGATTTTCGCAAATGTTTTCTAGCGCTTGCGGTGCTGGTTGTCATGGTTGGCGCCGCGTACGCGGATGCGTTTCAGTGTACAGCCCCTACTGGCGTTCCGGCCAGGGTGCGCGGTGAAGGTCGGACCGAGCTGGTTGGTGACTACCTTCTGAATTGCAGCGGGACAACCGGGGCCACCACCATCACGGCCAACATCCAGATCTTCCTGAGCACCAACATCACCAGCAGGATCACCAATACCTCCACAATGGCTACCGAGGCGCTGTTGACTCTGGACGAGCCGGTGCCTGCGAGCGGGCAGCCTAATACCCAGACCTTGTCGCCCGCGGCCGGGGCCAACGTGTTCCAGGGCGTCAAGGCGGGTGAGAACTCGCTGCTCTGGGTCGGCATTCCGGTTGTCATCGGGGGGCCGTATCCCTTGGGGACCACCCGGACCATCCGCATCACCAATGTGCGGGCCAATGCGGCCCAAGCCGGCGTGGCGTCGGGGGCGGTCATCCCGACGCAGATCCAGATGTTCGTTTCAATCACTGGCTCGCCCGCCGTCCCCATCAACAACCCCACCCAGGTTGTGGCGGCGGTGCTGAAGGGTCTGGACTTTGCCCTGCGGAAGTGCGACGACAGCGGCAATATTGACATCGTCGGCAGCCCCTTCTACCAGTGCTCCAGCGCGGGTACCACCGGCGCGACTTCGCTGCAGCATGATCTGACCGGCCTGCTGAAGTTCACCGAAGTGTTCGAGGTCGCCTTCAAGAAACGGATCGAGACGGGACAACTCCTTACGGCCCCCGCTAATGCTGCGCCGCTCGGATCCGCCTTCTCCACTTCGGAGAGCGGTTACGTCAACCTGGTGACGTTGGCTCCAGGTGGGATCGCCTATTACGGCGGGGGCACGACTGTGCCGCTGATCGGGGGCGCCACCTCGGGCACCCGGCTGATTGTGCGCTTCGCCAACATTCCTGTCGGCATCTCGCTCTTCGTGACCACCAAACAAACGACAAATGGGACTACAGCCGGCACCACCGCCGCGCTGATCAGCGTATCCGATGCGTTCGGCACCAGCGGCAGCCTCGAAATGCCGGTGCCGGCCACAGGGTCGATGAAAAAGACGGGTGTGGACTATGCGACCTCGAACGCCTGCACCAACAACGGTGAGCAGATCATCGCTCAGGTGCCGATTGACGCGGGTGGCTCTGGCTCGGCGACCTGGGAAATCCAGACCGTGAGCGGCCTGGTGACCGAATCCGTTGCGTTCGGCTACGAGGTCGCTTTCAGCGCCAGGCCCGACCTGGGTCAACCGGCCGTGTCAACGACGTTCGGGACGGTGACCGGCAACTTCGCGCCCATCAGCAGCGATGACAAGATGAGCGCATACTCCGCTATCCCGCGCTTCGCTGACGTGCCGATCAGCAAGAACGTGGTCAACATCTACGAGTGCGTCACCAACCTGTTGTTCCCGTTCGTGACCGCTCGCGCGAGTTTCGACACCGGCATCGTCATCACCAACTCCACGCTCGACAACACCACAGGGATGCCCGGCGGCACGACGGACTGGCCGCTGGCCACCAGACCGCAGGCCGGCAAGTGCTACCTCATCTTCTTCGGCGATAAGGACGATGGCACCTCGCTGACCAAACCCGTCCAGACCTCCGGCGTCCTCGCAGCCGGAAAGCAACTGGTCTTCACCGTGTTCGGCGGCGGCAGCGGCATTGACGCGGCTCCTGGGTTCCAGGGCTACCTGATCGTCCATTGCAAGTTCCAGATGGCCCACGGGTTCGCCTTCATCAGCGATCTCGGGGCGCAGAAGCTGGCAATGGGCTACTTGGCCTTGGTCATCACCACGGAGTACGGAAACCCGCCGAGACGTTCGGGGCGTGAAGCTCTGGACAATTAGGCGAGGTTCGGCTTGCAACCTGAGGGAGGGGAGAATTCCCCTCCCTCTTTCTTTTTGTGACGCCGCGTGTCGGAAGCTGTGAAACAATGCCCGGCTCGACCGCTCGCTCAGGCGCGCGGTTTGGCACATGCTTTCCGGCACAGGGGAATGCTACCGAGCCACGGCCGGGTGCCCTTTGGGCGGGGAGTGGTCCGGGCGGCTGTTTTTCCACACCTTTGTTGCCCTCCGGAGTATGCCCCCTTCCCACAGGCCCCCCAGGAGTGGTAGACTGATTTTTGCTCCGCGTCCAGAACTCCGTGTTCCGAACAGGGTTCCTTTGTCTGAATCGATGAGGTGATCATGCACAGAAAACTCGTTCTTTGGACGGCACTGTGTGCCGCCGTTCTCTCCCCACTCATGGCGGGCACGCCGGCCAGCATCACTGCGGTGAATGCCAACCAGACCGTTGCTGCGGGGGTTTCCGTCGCGCTCCAAGCCCGAGTGTTGGACGCGATCAGCCAGCCGGTTGTCTCCCAGTTGGTCACGTTCACCGCCCCCATAGGCGGCTATTTCTACAGCCCCTCGGTATACACCGACAGCTTTGGCCTGGCCACCGCATACTTCACCGCTCCGTCCTACACGGGCACCTTCTATGCGAACGCCACCGTGAGCGGCTACGGTATGACGGCGTCCTTCTTCATCACGGTGGGCGCCGGCGGGAGTGGCACGGCGGGCAGCATCGTTGCGGTGAATCCCACCCAGACCGTCGCTCCGGGGGTCTCCGCCACGCTTTACGCCCGGGTGTTGGACGCCGGCAGCGTGCCGCTCGCTTACCAGTGGGTCACGTTCACCGCCCCCATGGGGGGCTCCTTTACCAACTCCAGCGTGTACACCGACACCAGCGGCTTGGCTACGACGAGCTACACCCCTCCATCCACGACAGGCACTTTCTATGTGTACGCCACGGTGAGTAGCCTGACGGCGACCTTCTATATCACGGTGAGCACCACCGGGATTACGACGGGGACGGTCGGCATGCAGGTCTACTCCGGAAGCGGGCAGGTGGTCACCCAGACGAATCTCACGGCCCCGAGACCGCTGACGGTGGTGATCCGCGACTCGAGCGGCACTCCGGTCCCCTACGCCCCCGTCTTCTGGCAGGTCACCACAGGCACCGCCACGCTGGGGTCTAGCTACTCGTACACCGATACGTTGGGCCTGGCCAGCGTCACCGTAACCGGGAGCGTGGTGACTTTCGGCCTGACCTACCAGCAGGCCGTCATCGCGGCCTCTTCCGGCTACGGCACGGCGAGCTTCTGGCTCACTTCGCTGGCCACGAACGTCACCGGCTACGCCCAGATCCTGACCCCTTCCAGCGGAACGCGCCTTAGCGGGAGGGCTAGCCAGACGCTGACGGCCGCGATTCGCGCGATCGCCTACGCTTACACTGCCACGGGGATGGTGCCCATCCCCTACGCGGGCCTGGACGTGATCGCGGACACCAGCGCGGGGCCGACGGCCAGTTGCTCCACGGGCGGCACCGTCCTGACGGATGCCAGCGGCATCGCCCAGTGTGACTTGGTCATGGGCAGGAGGATCGGCGACGGCACCCTGGCGGTTAATGTCGCCAGCCTCTTGTACCAGACCATCGACTTCACCGTCACCGCCGGGGATCCGGCCTCGATCACGATCATCCAGGGAGACGGCCAGACCGGGAGGCCGGGCGAAACACTCCCGCAGGCCCTGGTGGCCGAGATCCGCGACGCTGGCGGAACGGTTCTCCAGGGACTTCCCGTGCTCTGGGAGTTCGGCACGGAGGGGACCGGGGCGAGGCTCAACGGGGCCAGTTCGGCCACGGATTCAGCGGGTCGCGTCTCCGCCACCGTAACTCTTGGCCCCAGGCCGGGCACTGTGGTGGTCCGCGTGAAGCCCAGCAGCAACACCGCCATCGTAGCCACCTTCACGCTGAGGGCGGTCCTGCCCGTAGCGGGGCTGGTCAAGATCTCCGGTGACAACCAAACCGGGGCGACTGGCCAGGCCTTCGGTGCCGCGCTGGTGGTAGAGGTCAGAGACGCGCAGGCGCTCGCGCTGGCCAATATCACCGTCACGTTTGCCGTCACGACGGGCAGCGCGACTCTGTCCAGCGCCACCGCGGTCACGGACTCGCAGGGGCGGGCCTCGGTGACCGTCCAGGCTGGCAGCACGGCCGGCTCGATCACGGTGTCGGCCACCGCCGACAGCCTGTCGGTCGTGTTTAGTCTGACTGCCCGCCTGCCCGGACCGGTGCTGACCGCCGCGAGCTTCCTCAATGGCGCCAGCTACAAGCCCGGCTTGGTGCCGGGCGGCGTAACCGCCATCGTGGGGGCCGGTCTGGCGCCCGGAATCAACGGCTGCATGGGACCGGGCACAGTGCTCGGCCCGCTGCCCACTCGGGTGGCGGACGTGCAGGTGATGTTCGGTGGAACCCTGGCGCCGATCTACGCCGTCTGCAACGTGAGCGGCCAGGAGCAAGTGATTGTCCAGGCGCCTTGGGAAATGGCTCCCGGCTACGGGGTCATGGTCAAGGTGACGGTCGGAGGCGGCTCGTCGGTGGTGGAAAGGGTTCCCGTGCTGGTGGCCATGCCGGGGATCTTCGAAACTACAGGCGCCGACGGCAAGCGTTACGCCGTGGCGGTGGGACCGGACGGCAACTTGATCAGCGCGGCCCGGCGGGCGAAGAAAGGTGACATCCTCTACTTCTACGCAACCGGTCTGGGCGTGGTGTTGCCGCTGGGCGTGACCAACCAGCCCGGTTTCCCCGGCCAGAAGGTTTGGTTGCCGGTGGTCGTGGGGATCGGCGGCAAGGGCGTGCGCGTGGTCTCCGCTGAACTCGCCGCCAACATGATCGGCGTGTACGAAATCGCCATCGAGATCCCGACGGACGCCGCCTGGGGCGACGACGTGGCGCTCGATCTGGCCATAGTGACGGTTGAGGGCCAGACGCCGGTGTTCGCGGCCACCTCGAAGATCTCTATCGGACCGTAGGCCGGCTCATAGCTTGTGGGGTGTGGACGCCGCCGCCCACACCCTCACGTCTCTACATTTCTCTGCTCAAGGGTGGTGACTCCTGTGTGGGACAGGCGGTTTCGCCTGTCGCCCGGACACTTGTAGAAACTTGAAAGCCTGATCGTACTCAAACAGCAGGATGCCTCACTGCGGCGGCTCGAAGATGAGGCGGATGGGGAGCACTTGCCCGGTGGCCGGGACCCGGATCTGTGCAGTCAACCTGTCGGCGGGAAGCTTGTCCTTGGGCTCGAAGCGAATCGAAACGTGGGCCACCTCTCCCTTGTTCAGTTCCTTGCGGTCCAGGGTCATCTCCAGCCCGGGAAGGCTGGGGCAATGCAGCTCCAGCGAGACGGCGCCAGCCAGACGATTGGTCACGGTGACTTGATCTGAGCCGGGCTTGTCGGCGCGCAGCCGAACCTCCGCTTTGTCGGCTTTCAACGGGTTCATCAGCGCAGTCACATCGGCCGGGCTGGGCCGGGGAAAAGCGTTGGGCTGGCTGGGCGGCGAAACGGGCGTCGAGGAGGCCGGCCCCGGCGGGCCGGAGTGCATCTTCCCGAAGGGCGTTTCGTGATACTCAGTCGGCACAACGTACCACCACCACTGTCCGTCCACCACTTTCCAGAAGGTGGTCCTGGGCGCTTTGACCCGCACCTTGTCCGCTCCCGGTATCGAGAAATCCATTTCGCAGGTGACTACCGCGCTCGCCCGGGTGAAATTCTCCGAGTAAGTGATTTGGACGACTTCGAAGGAGTAGCAGCGCGTCTTGTCGGCGACGAAGAAGGCGTCCTTGCTGTCCTCGGCCACGACCTCGTCGGCGGCGCGGAACTTGCCCTGGACGTGCGCCTGGTAGAACTTCGTGACGCGGGCGCGCAGCGCCTCGTCCACCGCCGGCGGGGCCTTCTCGAAGAGACCGGCAGAGCTCTGGAAGAGGAGGAGGGCTAGACCCGCGGCCACAGCGCTCATGAAGGTTATTCTATCAGGGCGCGGGCCGGCGTGGTTGGCCCTCGTTTCTGCCTCATTTCTTCGCGTGCCCCACCGTCTGCGCCAGGATTATTCTCTGCTCCGGGCGCAGCTTCATGGCCTGGGCCAGCGCCGGCCGGTCCACCATCCCGCGCACCACCGTCGCCAGCCCTTCTGACGCGCAGTAGAGGTAGACATTCTGCGCGATGAAGCCGGTGTCCGCAGCCGAATAGAAGACTTGGTCCTCGGGGGAGGCTTTCCCCATCTTGGCGGCATCGGCCACGTATATTAGGTTCACAGGCGCCACAGCCACGAACTCCTGTTTGCCGGTCTTGGCCCGGATGTCCGCGGCCAGAACCGGCTGCAACCGGTGGGCCTTGGCGTCATAGAGGTACAGGCCGTCGGCCATGGCCAGGTACAGATCGATTTCCTGGAGGTTCATGGCCGAGGGAGCGGTACGCTTCCCGTCGGGACGGTTCACCCCGAAGGCCGCCCAGAGCAGGTTGGAGAGCACTTGGGGAGACAGCTTCTCCGGGCTGAACTGACGCCCGCTCTGGCGCTCCTTGAGAGCCTGCATCAGGGGCTTGCCGCCCTCGGTTTGCGGTTTCGGCAGCTCCACCGGCCCCGGGGCCTGGGCCCAGGCGAAGACGGCGGAGGCCAGCAACACAGACCAGCACAGACGAGCACGGGCGAGTGATAGTTTTCGCATGGCAGTCCTCCAGGGCATTCTACAATGTGACAGTGACTCTCATGGCCCCACACCCTCTGAAACTTGCATCCCGGTGCGCGATGCTGCTGCTGGCTTCGGTTTGCCTGGCCGCCGAAGCTACGCTCTCTGTCAACACGCCCATGCCGCCGCCGGTCTGGGCGGCCCTCGAGCGGGACCTGCTGCGCGTCAATTCGCTGGCCTGCGAGCGCTTCGCCGCCAAGTACGTGGATGAGCGCGGCTACCTCCTGCACACCCCGCGCTGGGGGACACTGGACGGCCCCGACGATGCCATCGAGACGTTCTTCAACTGGACTCTGTTGCACGCACTCGGCGGCTCCGACTCGCTGCTCCAGCTCTACCAGAAGGCCCAGGCAGGCCACTGGAAGCAGTACGGCGAGCTACGCACCACGCTCACCGAGCTGGCCAGCCACGGCGCCTACTACAAGGAGTTCGTCACCCAGTCCGACTGGTTCCACACCGGCGAAGGGATGCGCGCCTTCATGTTCCTGGGCCTGTCGGAGCCGAACAACCTGCTTTACCGGCAGCGGATGAAGCGTTTCGCCGGGCTCTACATGAACGAAGATCCCCAGGCCCCCAACTACGACCCCGTGCACAAGCTGATCCGCAGCATCTGGAACGGAAGCCGGGGCCCGATGATGCGCAAGGCCACCGTCTACGACTGGGTGGGCGACCCGGTCCCAGGCAGCTTCCACCTGCTTCACAACCCGGCGGGCCGCAGCAAGCTGCTGGACATGAAGACCTACTACCCGAAGATGCTGGCGCACTGCACGGAGTACCTGGACAGCGTGGGCGACAACTTCCTGAACCTGGCCGCCACCAATCTGGCCTTGAACGCCTACATGCTGACCGGCGAGGCGAAGTATCGGGACTGGGCCCTGGAATACGTCAACGCCTGGAAGGAACGCGCCGCGGCCTGCGGGGGCAATATCCCCAGCAACGTGGGCCTGGACGGCAAGCCCGGCGGCGAGTACGGCGGCCAGTGGTGGAAGGGCACCTACGGCTGGAATTTCACCATCTATGACGGCGAAATCGAGAGAATCGCCCACCGCAACTACTTCACCGCCGGCTCGTGGCCCGGCTTCGGCAACGCGCTGCTCCTGACCGGCGATCAGGCCTATGTGGGCGTGCTCCGCCGCCAAATGGACAACATTTACGCCCAGAAGAAGGTCGTTGACGGCAAGGTGCTGCTGCCGCAGATGTACGGCGATCCGCGCGGCTACAAGTACAGCGGGCCGCCCGAGTGGTATCAGTTCACCGGCAACCTGTTCACCGACCGGCTCACGGAGATCTACCTGTGGTCGATGGACCGGCGTGATCGGGAGCGCGTCCCCAAGACCGGCTGGATTGGCTTCCTCGAAGGCCAGGAACCAGACTACCCGGCACAGGCGCTCCAGGCTGACTTCGGGCACATCCGCCGGCAGATGGAGCGGACCCGGGCCGACACGACCACGGCCGATACCCGGCTGGCCGATTACCTGCTGGACTTCAACCCGGCGGCGACCAACACGCTGGTCAACCTCATGCTGGGGGGCTACTTCGCCAACGGGCGTATCTGGACCCTGCACAGCCGGTTCCGCTACTTCGACCCCGTCGCCCGGCGCGCCGGGCCGCCTGAGGATGTGGCGGCGCTGGTCGAGAAGCTGGGCGCGGATTCGGCCACGCTCACACTGGTCAACGTCAACCCGGTCGAGCCCCGCACCGTGATCGTGCAGGCGGGCGGCTACGGCGAGCATCAATTTGACGCGGTGACCGTCGGCGGGCGGGTCATGCCGGCGAACAGCCCGTTGCTCACGGTGCGCCTCGAGCCGGCCTGCGGCGCCCGCCTGGAGTTCCGCATGACGCGCTACCAGAACCAGCCCACCCTGGCGCGTCCCTGGGACCGCGGCTGGTTCGGGAAGTGAGCCGATGGGCTCGCAAACCCAGGTCGAACTCGCTACACTGGACGCGTGGAGTTCGAGTGGGATCCAAAGAAAGCGTCCCAGAATCTTCGCAAGCATAATGTGTCCTTCAATGAGGCCGCTACCGTGTTTGGCAATTTCCTCGGCATCACGGCTTCTGACCCCGACCGCTCTGCTGAGGAACGTCGGCACATCACAGTCGGGCTGTCAAATCGGGGACGGTTGCTGATGGTCGCTCATGCGGAGCGCCGCGGACGCACACGGATCATCAGTGCTCGAAGGCTGACCCGAAGTGAGAGGAGAGCCTATGAAGAAGCCCAGAGGTGAAGGGAACGACGAGTTACGCCCCGAATACGACCTGCGCCAGTTGCTCAAGGGAGGGGTGCGCGGCAAGTACGCGAAGCGCTACCATGCTGGAACGAATCTCGTTCTATTGGATCCCGACGTCCGAAAGGCCTTTCGCAACGAGAGAGCCGTCAATGAGGCCCTGCGCTTGGTGATTGAGTTGCGCAAGGTCGGGAGCGGCGCGGCCCGCGTCACCTGAGGGCGGCGGCCTAACCACCAGAACCAGCCCACCCTGGCACATCCCTGGGACCGCAAGTAGGATAAGTCTCCTGACTTGTCGCGTCCAGCAAGACGGGAGTCTTACCCCACGGATTTCGGCCGGTAAGCCACGCAGTCGATCTCGACCTTCATCCCCGGGGCCACGAAGCGGGCTTCCACAGTGGTGCGGGCGGGTTTCTGGTCGCTGAAGAACTCCGCATAGACCTCGTTCATCGCGGCGAAATCTGCTGCGTCGGCCAGAAACACCGAGCACTGCACCACGTCGGCCAGTGAGGCGCCGCAGCCCTCCAGTATTCGGCGGAGGTTGCCCAGCGTCAGGCGGGTCTGCTGGCGAATGTCGCCCGTGAACAGGACGTCGGTCTCCGGGTCCACAGGTCCCTGGCCGGAGACGAAGATGAACCCGCCGGCGCGCACCGCCGGTGAATACGGACCGCGCGGCGCCGGCGAGCCGGGCGGCCTAAGCCGTTCGATCATGGCGCTCAGCCGGCGGCTTCCTCCGCCCCCGGCGGCCGGCCGCGCGGTTACCGCGAACGGCTGCCCCCTCGGCGCTCTTCCTCCGCGGGGCACGCTTGCGTTTCGGCGCACCGATCACCAGTGGAGCGCTCTCGTTGGATTCCGGTTGCTTCTCCTCCTCCGGCAGGGGAGTCGCGGGCGCCTCCGGCAGCGCGGGCGGATAGAACTCGGCGCCCAGATACACCAGCAGGCCCTTCTCCTCGTCCGGTTCCAGCCGTACCAGCAGCTTGTCCTGGGCGAAGTTAAGCAGCTCGGTGAACTCCTGGAAACCGTACCTCTTGCAATCGAACTCCGGCCGCGACTCGCGCACCCAGGCCGCCAGATCATCGACCAAGCAGCCCGCATCCAGCTCCAGGCGGTGTGTCTCCAGGAAGTCCCGGAGCAGCGGCAGCGCCTCCTCGGGCTTGGGCGCCGGTTCCTCGGGCTTGGTCTTGCGCTCGATGACGTACCGCCCTTCGCCGCCGCTGACATTGACGTAGCCGGCGGCCTTCAGCTTCTCGACGAACTCGCTGAAGCTCCCGGCGCCGTAAGCCCTCTCGGTGAAGGTGGAATTGAGCTGGAGCATGGTGGACTTGAGCAGGCCGAGCTGGGGCGTGACCTCGCGGCGCTCCAGCACGTGCAGGGCGCGCTCGACCAGCGGCATGGCCTGGGCCAGATCCAAAGGCGGGGGACGCCGTCGGGGTTGCCGGGGCTGCTGCTGGCGCGGAGGGCCCTTCGGCGGCGGTGGCGGCGGCGGCGGCGGCTCGGTCTCCTTGCCGTCGCCGCGCGGCGCTGGGCGGCTCTGCCGCGGCGGCTCGTCCCAGAGCGACTCGAAGCTGATGAACTCGTGGCAGTTTCTTTGGAGGATCGTGCTGGTGAAGGCGCGCCCGCCCACCACGAAGACGGTCTTGCCGTATTCCTTCAGCTTGTTGAGCAGCGGGATGAAATCGCTGTCGCCGCTGACGATGGCGAAGGCGTTGACGTGGCCGTGGGTGAAGGCCATCTCCAGCGCGTCCAGGGCCAAGTTGATGTCGGCGCCGTTCTTGTCGCCGCGCGGCGAGGGGATGCGCTGCACCATCTGGACAGCGTTCTCGGCCATCTGGCGCTTGGCGCCCTCTTGACGGCCCCAGTCGGCGTAGGCGAACTTGGCCACGATGTCGCCGCGCTCTTTGAGCGCGTCCAGCAGCGCGGCCACGTCCAGGTCGCGTTGCAGGGTGGATTTCACGCCGATTTCGATGTTGTCGTAATCGATAAAAACGGCTATCTTGAGTTTCTCGTTCATGCTTCCACGGGCAGCCTCCGTACTGCCCCGTCTACTCCCAGGATACTCCGTTTCGGGCAGGTTCCCAAGAGCATTCGGTCTTTGGGCGCCTATCCTGCTCCCCCGGGCTCGCCCAGGATGAAGCGCCGCAGTTCGGCCTCCAGCGCGGGCACGCAGGCGGCCGCGTTGCCGCCGTAGATGCTGCTCCCGCCGTCGAAGTTGAAGAACGCCGCTCCCGCCTCTTCCAGAATGATCTTCAGCGGCGCCAAGTCCCAGGCTGCGGCGTAGGGCTCGATCCAGGCGTCCGCTCGCCCCGAGGCCACCAGCATGGCGTCCTGGCACCCTCCGAAACTGCGGACCGACCAGAACCGCTTCGTCCACTCCAGGAGCCGCTCCGCGAAAGGCATTCTCCCGACTTCGTTCAGGCCGTTGACGCACAGCACTGCCTGGGCCGGTTCGCTGACGCCCGACACGCGGATCCGGCTCCCGTCCACGTATGCCCCGCCGCCACGCGCGGCGAAGTACATCGCGCCTTGCGCCGCCAGATGGCAGACACCGGTCACCACTTCGCCTTGTGCCTCCAGCGCGATCAGTACGCCCCAGGTGGGACAGCCCCGTACGTAGTCCTTGGTGCCGTCGATCGGGTCGATGATCCAGCGCCGGCCGGAGGCCGCCTCCTTCAGCGTTCCTTCTTCCCCAATCAGCCCGTCCTCGGCAAAGGCCTCTTCGAGCCCGTGGGCGATCAGCCGCTCGCACTCACGATCCGCGGCGGTAACCGGAGAAAGGTCCGGCTTGCTTTCCGTTCGGATTCCCCGGGCCTGGAGGCTGAGGGCCACTCCACCCGCTTGCGCGGCCAGGCGGCGGGCCACGTTCAATTCTCTCTCCCACGCCATGGGCGCCATTGTACCCCGAAAGGGTGTTACGCTATCGCTGATTCCGATGCCCGCCACTACAGTCTTTGGCCTCCTGGTGGAGGCCGCCGAACGCTACGGCGACGCTCCCGCGCTCTATCAACCCACCGGTGGAGAACCCGGCTACCGGGTCTATTCCTGGAGCCATTACCGGCGCGCCGCCGAGGAGATCGCCGCGGGGCTACAGCGCCTCGGAATCCGGAAAGGCGACGTGGTGGCCCTGGCTTCGGAAACGCGCGCGGAGCTTTACCTGGCGGATCTGGGCGTCATGGCTGCCGGCGGGATCGCCGCGGCGCTCTACACCAGCTACCCGGCGGCCGAGGAGGCAGGCGTCTTAAGGGCCTGCGATGCGCGGGCCGTTTTCATCGAGGATGCGAAAGCTCTCCGGCGGCTGCGCCAGGCCGCGGATCCGCCTCCAGCGGTGCAGTGGATTCTCCTGACCGGCGAGGCCGAAGGCGCGCTCAGCCTGGAAGAGTTGAGGCGATTGGGACGCCAGGCGCTGTCCGAGGATCCGGAACTGCGGCAGCGCATGCAGGCCGACGTGTCGCCCTCGGATCCCGCCATTCTTTACCTGACCAGCGGCGCCACCGGCGAACCAAAGATGGCTCTGGTGAGCCACCAGGCCCTGGTGGCCAACATCCAGATGGGTCCGCCGGCGCTCCATCTCGACGCGCGCGACTCGATGCTGGCCTTCCTGCCCGCGGCCCACATCACTCAGCGCGTGGTGGTCGAGCTGCTGCCGATCCTGTGCGGCGTGCCGGTGTGGTTCTCGGAAAGCCTCATGAGACTGCCCGAGGAGTTGCGCTCGGTCGAACCCACCATCTTCGTGGCGCCGCCGCGGCTTTGGGAGCGGGTCCACGCCAGCATCCGAGTGGAGCTGGCGAAGCGCCCCGCCTGGGCGCGGCGGCTCTTCCAGGCGGCCTTCGAGCTAGGGTTGGACGCCACCCGGCGGCAGCAAGCGGGTCAGCCCCTGCCGGCCTGGCGGGGCGCGCTCCTGGGGCTGGCCGACAGGATACTGTTTCGCAGGCTGCGCTCTCGTTTCGGCCGCCGGATGCGCGTGTGCGGCTCCGGCTCGGCGCCCTTGGGCAAGGATCTGGCGGAGTTTTACATGGCTATCGGGCTGCCGCTGATCGAGGGCTACGGGCTGACCGAGGGGGGAGTGGTAGTCATGAATCCGCTGGAGGCCCCGCGCCCTGGGAGCATCGGCCGGCCCCTGCCCGGCGTCGAGGTGCGCCTGGCAGAGGACGGCGAGCTGCTGCTCCGCAGCCCCAGCTTGTTCTCCGGCTACTACCGGGACCCGGCAGCCACCGCTCAAGTGCTCCGCGACGGCTGGCTGCACACCGGCGATCTGGCGGAAATCGACGCCGATGGTTACGTCCACATCACCGGCCGCAAGAAGGAGCTGATCGTAGCCTCCAACGGGAGCAAGATCTTCCCCGCGCGCATCGAGGCTTTGTTCCGCATGGAGCCTGTCGTCAGCCACGTACTGGTGGTGGGTGACCGGCGCCCTTACATAGCCGCCCTGGTGACGGTGAACACCGGCGTGGCCGAGTCCCTCCAGGCCCCGCTCGGCGCAGCGGTGAGGGAGGCGGTGGAGCGGGTGAACCGATGCCTGGCGCCCTTCGAGCAGATCCGCAAGTTCCGGGTTCTCGAGCGCGATTTCAGCATCGAGAAGGGCGAGTTGACGCCCACGCTCAAGCTGCGCCGCAGCCGCATCCTGGAGAACTTCCGCGACGTGGTCCGGGAGTTGTACGGGGGCAAGGATCAGCCGGGGTAGCCTTCGCGCTTGGCCGCCGGCTCTTCCGCCGCCGTGCCCTGCACGAGCCACCGCCGTAGGATGGCCTCCAGTTCGGCGATCTTGAGCGGTTTGCCGAGGTAATCGTCCATGCCCGCCGCCAGGCACCGCTCGCGGTCCCCCTCCATGGTGTGCGCCGTGAGGGCGATAATGGGGGGCCGCGCCTCCGTGGGCAGCCTCCGCCGGATTTCCGCCGTGGCCTCAAAGCCGTCCATCTCCGGCATCTGGCAATCCATCAGCACCACATCGTACGGGGACTGGCAGGCCATCTCGACGGCCTGTCTTCCATTGGCGGCCACTTCCGCCCGGCAGCCCAGTCTCTCCAGCATGCGGATGGTGACTCGCTGGTTGACGATATTGTCCTCGGCCAGCAGCACCCGGCCCGCGAGCGGCCCGCGGCGCCGGCCCTCGACCGCCGTCTGTAGTTGGCGCAGTCCCGAGTCCCCGGTGGCAGGCTGGGCCACCTGATCCAGCGGCAGGTATAGAACAAACCAGAAGCGGGAGCTTCTGCCGAGGCTGCTGCTGACGTGGATCTCGCCGCCCATCAGTTCCACCAGATGCTTGGAAATGGCCAGGCCCAGGCCGGTGCCTCCCTGGCGATGGGTGATCGAAGTCCCCGTCTGCGCGTACTTTTGAAAAAGCAAAGGCAGCTTGTCGGCCGGGATCCCGATACCGGTGTCCTCGACGGCCACCGAGACACGGCACGCCGCTGCGGAGGTCTTCTCGGCGGTCAGCTCAATCAGGACCCTCCCCTGAGCCGTGAACCTGACGGCGTTGCTGACCAGATTCGTGAGCACTTGCCGGATGCGCAGCGCATCTCCGATGAACCGGCGTGGGCAGCCGGGGGCGTGGCGCCAGACGAAGTCCAGACCCTTCTCCCTGGCCCGCGGCGCCAGCAGCGCTTCCACTTCCTCAACCAGCGCGACCAGGTCAAAGGGGGCCCGCTCGATGGAAAGCCTGCCGGAAGTGATCTTGGACAGGTCCAGTATGTCATTGATGATGGCCAGCAAGGCATCGGCGGAGCTGCGGATGGTCTCGGCGTACTCTTTCTGCTCGGCGTCGAGAGGTGTCTCCAGTAACAGGCCGGTCATCCCGATGATCCCGTTCATCGGCGTGCGGATCTCGTGGCTCATGCTGGCCAGAAACTCCGACTTGGCGGCGTTGGCCCGGTCAGCGGCCCGCCGGGCAGAGCGCAGACGCTGGGTCTGCCAGGCCAGCAGGCCCAGGAGCAAGGCCATTAGCGACAGCCCCCCGATCAGGTACCACGTGCGGCGCTCCGCCGCAGTGAGGTAGTAGATCAACGAGGCCTCGTTGTTCGGGTCAAGGAACCACCGGAAGTAGGTCGCGGAGATCGTACCATCCGCCGCCATCTTCCCGATCTCGTCACGGATGGCGTCCGCGGCCTGGCGCGCGCCCGGCACCGCCCGGCTGGCGCCTACTCCGAACCAGATGCGGCCTTCGGGGAGCAGGACGAATCGCAGGGGAGTGTGCTCGCAGGCCTTAGCCTGGCTGAGCAGGGCGGTATGGCCGGCGCTGCCGCCCACCAAGCCCGCCTCAGCCTGCCCCGAGCATACGGCCGCCAGTACCTCTCCCACGTCGCCCACCGGCACCAGCCGGGCGCGCGGGAAGTTCGTGCGGGCCATGCGTACGTGTATGTTGATCTTGCTGTGGGCCACAGTGCGCCCGGCCGTGTCCCTGGGGTGCATAATTCTGCTTGGGCCGAGCGTCACCATCCAGGGGCTCATCATCAGCCAGGGCTCGGTGATGTGGAAGAGTTTTTCCCTTTCCGGCAGCCAGCCCACCAGGGGCCAAAGGGCGGCCGTGCCTTGCGGTAAGGCGCGGTCCGGACCCATGGGTAGGTGGACCCATTGGAGGCCAATGCCGCGCCGGCGGCAGGCCTCCGCTATGATCTCGATGACCGGGCCGCTGGGTGAGCCGTCCGCCTTAACATACTGGTACGGCGGAGACTGCTGGTAGCCGATGCGGAACGGTCCGCGGGGTGGGGTGCGGGCCTGCCACTTCCGGATTCCCCAGACACCAGCCAGGATTCCGCAGCCCAGAAAACACACTACTGCGGCCAGTCGCCAGCCGGAGAGACGGCGCAAGTTTACGTACACGCGAGGCTCCCTACTCTTATCGGCAGCTTGCGGCTGGCTTGTAGGGGGCTCAGTGGGGTGCTGAAAAAGGCCTCTCCCTCAAGGCCCGAGGACGACAAGCTAAAGCATGTCCCACAATGCCCAATCAGGCATTTGCGCGCCCACGTAGGACATGCTTCAGCTTGTCCAAGGCCTTTTTCAGCACCCCCCTAGAACCGCAGCAGGTAGCTCAGCTTGACGAAGAGCTGCCTGCCCGTAGCCAGCCGCGGCGGACCAATGCGGCGCAGCATCGGAGGTGCACCCGGGAGCAGCTCCAGGTTGTCATAGCGGTCGGAGTAACCCACGTAAAAGGCAATGCCGGGATTCACCAGGTAGGTGAGTAGCAGGTCTGCGGTGAAGCGCTTGCTTCGCTCCAGGTCCACCAGCGACGTGTTGGGCAGCACCGCGTTGTAGTCGAGGATCGCGCGCAGGGAGAGCGGGCGGGTGAACTGGTAGTTCACCTTCGACCGCAGGATGTGGTTGTTGAATATGCTCGCTCGGTCCCGGCGGCTGCTCAAACGGCTGTAGATGTAAGTCTGCCCCGCGCGGAGGCGAGCGGTCGGACGCAGGGTGAAGCCCGCCTGGCTTTCGGCCGAGTTGGCGCTGGAAGGCGCCAGGGGCGCGGCCGGGTGGTAGTTGACGCTCTTGCCGGCCGTGTGCTGTCCCTTCAGCTCCAGCCATCTCCAGCGCCGGGTGGTGGCGCTCAGGCCGGTCGAGTTTTCGCGGAAGCTCCGGCCTTCGTAAAGCTCGTAGTTCTGGTTGTGGCCGCCCCCGAGGATGGTCGGGCCGGGAAACTCGACCTCGAAGCCCGCCCCGCCTGTCCAGTCTTGCACTCGGCCTTGCCGGTTCCAGTTGGCCAGCACGGCGGCATTCACATCCAAACGCACCAGGCGCCGGCGCTCCGGCAACCAGCGATATCCGGCGAAGTGCTCGGTCTGGCGGATATCCACCCGGCGGATGAACCCCAGCGGGGCGCGAAAGTCGGGGCTGAAATCCAGGTAGCGCGAGAAGTAGTGCAGGTGCCGGCCCTGGTGTTCCAGGCGCGCGTAGTAGGCCGGCCCGGCCAGCCGTCCGCCGTCTTCCTCGCGGGTGTAGCTGCGTAGCAGTTGGCCGCTCACCGTCCAGTTGGGGTTGAGCCGCAGACGCGTGTCCAGAGAGAACACCCGGTTGAAGGACGAACCATGATCGCGGCTGGTGACCAGCAGGCCGACGCTGGACTGCCCGGCGAAATCCCGCCGCAGGCGCAGTACGCCGATGCCGGCGCGGCGGTCCCTCGGCGGCCCGTGCTCTGCCGCCTCGCCCTCGCCCGCCGCCCGGTCGTCGATCGCCAGCGCCCCCACCACCCAAGGCCCCAGCTTGCCCGTCAGCCGCAGCCCGTACTGCGGGTCGGCGATGCGCCGTGAGAAGAACAGGCTGAGGGCCGGCTCATAGAATCCCTTGAGGTTGATGGGCGTCTCGAAAATCCCAGAATTTTCGATAAACAGGGGCCGCTTTTCCGGGAAAAAGACCTCGTAGCGCCGGTTGACCGTCACCTGCGGCTCGTCGGATTCCACCTGGCTGAAGTCCGGATTCAAGGCCACATCCAGGGTGAGCGCGTCGCGCAGCACCGCCTTGGCGTCCAGTCCGGCACGGCCTTCAGTCTCCCGGCGGAACGCAGGCGCCTCCGTGTCCAGGTAGCGGGTCCGCGCGAACATCCCGTAAGGGATCAGCTGCAGGTTGCGCCCCGGCGAGATCCGTTCCAGGCCCTCCAGGTCGGCCATCTGCCCCACAAAGCTGCTCACCCGCTGGGTGAGATACGGCCACGTTGAGAGCTCGTTCTTGCGGGCGATGAGCCGGGCCACCGTTATCCCCCAGCTCTGCACGGGCGAGTTCGGGAAGCGGAGGCTCTTGAAGGGGACCGCCATCCAGACCACGAATCCTGCCGCGGTCAGCCGCCCCTCGGAATACCATAGCGTGTCGAAACTGGACTCGGGCTCGCCCTGACCCTCAGTGAAAGTCCCGTCAAACTGAACCCCCAGCGGGTTGACGGCCAGGATGTAGGCGCGGTGATGATCGTGGAACGTGTCCAGAATCAAGATTACGTGATCATCGCCCTCGAAATCCTCACGCTTGCTCATCCGGGCGCGCGCCTTGCCCGGCTCTTCGCGGCAAACGAAGACTGCGTACAGGTTCCGGTCGTCGTAAGAAAGATAGGCTGTGGTCTCCTGGCTGGCCGGCGTGCCGTCGCCGGGCTGGTACTGGCGGAAGCCGCTCACCCGGACTCCGGACGCGGGGGAAGCGCCGTCCAGGAACTCCTCCAGCTTCGGCGCCTGCGTCACTCGCGGGATGCGCAGCTTGGGGGGTTCGGCCGCGAACGCGCACAGCGCCGGGCACACACCAAACGCCCAAACCGCTGCACAGGACCCCATCAAGCTACGATAGCATGTAGGGGACGGGCACATTCACGCGAGAGGCCCCGCCAGTGAGCCGGCTGTACACACGCGAGGAGTTGATCGCCGCCCGCGCCGCCTGGAAGCGCGCCGGCAAAGTGGTGGTTTTCACCAACGGCTGCTATGACATTCTTCATCCCGGTCACGTGCGGCTACTGGAGCGCGCCCGCTCGCTGGGTGACCTGCTGGTGCTGGCGCTCAACACCGACTCCAGCGTCCGGCGTCTCAAGGGTCCGCTCCGCCCCTTCCTCCCCGAGCAGGAGCGCGCGGAGCTGGCCTGCGCCCTGGCGGCCGTGGACGCCGTGACCTTCTTTGACGAGGACACCCCGCGCGAGCTGATCGCCGCCCTGTTGCCGGATGTCCTCGTCAAGGGCGCCGACTGGGCTCACTTCATCGCCGGGCGCGAGGAGGTGGAGGCAGCCGGGGGCAAGGTCCTGGCACTCCCGCTGGAGCCCGGCTATTCTACTACTGGAATAGTAGAAGGGATCCTCTCACACCAGCCTTGACTCATCCCGCCATTCGCGACTTGTTGTTGGGCCTGGGGCGCCATGCGGCTTTCCAGCAACTGCTTCACGCGCTCAGCGCCCCGCAGCCTTGCCAGGCGGGCTGCTCCGGGCTGACCACCACCGCCAAGGCGCTCTATGCGGTTCTGCTGTGGCAGGCCAGCCAGCGCCCGCTGTTGGTTGTGGTTGATGGCAACAAGCGTGCCGAAGCTCTGGCGGAAGCCATCGGCGCCTTTTTCGACCTGCTGGTGGCCGGCCGCGGCGTCCTGCGCCCCCAGATTCTGCCGGCGCCCGATGTGCTCCCGGGCCAGCGCCTCTCGCCCCACGCGGAGATCAGCGAACAGCGGGCCGTCGGCCTCTGGCGGCTGGCTACCGAGCGCATCCCCATCGCGGTTACGCCGGTCGCCTCGGCCCTGTTGCGCACCGAGCCGGCTGACTTCTACCGCCAGCTCGCCTTGAGCGTTCGCGTGGGCGACGAAATCCCGATGGAAGGACTGACGGCCCATCTGGAGAGCATCGGCTATCGCCGGCGGGAGCCCGTCGAGATGGTGGGCGAGTACTCGATCCGGGGCGGCCTGCTGGACGCTTTCCCGCCCGAGTCGAACCAACCCGTGCGCATCGAGTTCTTCGGCGACCGGATCGAGTCCATGCGGCGGTTTGAAGTGGACTCCCAGCGCTCGGTGGTGAAGATCGAGCAATCGACGCTGCTGCCGCTGCTCGAATACCCGAGGTCGCGTGAGCTGTTCGCGGCCTTGGCCGAATGCCTCAGCCCGGAGTCCACGCGTGGCTTGGGCGAAGCCTTCCCCGGCTGGGAACTCCTGGTCCCGCTGGTCAGGCCGCGTGGCCATTCGCTCATCGGCCTGATGGAGAAGCCGGTCATCCTCTGGGACGAGCCGGAGCAGCTTAGCACCGCCGCCGAACGGCTGTGGAAGCGGCTCGAAGACTCTGCCCCCGGCCCCCCGGAGCGGATCTTCTTCCGGTTCGAGGAGCTGGCCGCCGAAGCTTCCTCTGCCGCCCAGGTGTCCTTCCGTGAGCTCGAAGTGGCCGCCGCCGGCGAAGGCCTGCACATCAGCGCGCGGCCCGCTATGAGCTTCCAGGGAAACGTGCAGATGGCGGTGGCCGAAGCTCGGGCGCTGGTGGAGGCCGGCGGGCGCGTGATCTTCTTCGGCGCTTCGAGCGGCGAACTCGAGCGGCTGGCCGGGATCTTCGGCGAGTACGGCGTCCCTTACCAACTGGGCCTGGATCCTGAGGAGGCCGTGCCCCCTTACCTGGCCGAGCGGTCGTATCTGGCCGGTTCGGTGGCCGGCACTTTCCTGGTCAAAGGGCTGGTTCGGCGCGGCGCGGTCTTCCCGGAAGCGCGTCTGGCCATCTTTGGCTCCGAGGACCTGTTCGGGGCCACGGAACACCTGGCCCGCCCGGCGGCGGCCAGAGCCAGCCTGGCGGCCTTCGCGGCCGACCTGGCTGATCTGAAGCCCGGCGATCACGTCGTACATCGCGAGCACGGCGTGGGCCGATTCCTGGGCTTGCGGGAACTCACCCAGGCGGGTCAAGCCGGCGACTACATGCTCATCGCCTATGCCGGCGAGGACAAGCTCTACGTGCCGCTGGCTCGCATGGACCTGGTCCAGAAATTCCGGGGCGCCGGGGACCACGCCCCGGTGCTGGACCGGCTGGGCGGCGTCACCTGGAACCGCACCCGGACGCGCGTCAAGGCCAAGCTCCGCGACATGGCCGAGGAGCTCCTGAAGCTTTACGCCGAGCGCCGCCTGGCCGAAGGGTTCGCCTTCTCAGCCGATTCCAACTGGCAGCGGGAGTTCGAGGACACTTTCGAGTTCGTTGAGACCGACGACCAGGTCACCGCCATCGGCGACATCAAGCGGGACATGGAGCAGCCGGGGCCTATGGACCGCCTGCTCTGCGGCGACGTGGGCTTCGGCAAGACCGAGGTGGCCATGCGCGCCGCCTTCAAGGCGCTGGGTGACGGCAAGCAGGTAGCCGTGCTAGCCCCCACTACCGTGCTGTGCTTCCAGCATCACGAGACCTTCCAGCGCCGGTTCGCTCCCTTTCCGGTGCGGGTCGAGATGCTCAGCCGCTTCCGCTCCCCCAGGGAGATCCAGGCCATACTGGCCGATCTGGCCGCCGGCAAGGTGGACATTGTCATCGGCACCCACCGCTTGCTCTCGGCCGACGTGCGTTTCCGCGACCTGGGCCTGCTGGTTGTCGATGAGGAGCAGAGGTTCGGCGTCCGGCACAAGGAAAGGCTCAAGCAGTGGAAGAAGAACGTGGACGTGCTGACCATGACCGCCACGCCGATACCGCGCACTCTCCACATGTCCCTGGCCGGCCTGAGAGACCTTTCGGTCATCGAGACCCCGCCTAAGGACCGGCTGGCCATCCAGACCGTCGTCACGCACTTCCAACCGGAGCTGATCCGGGCCGCCCTCGAGCAGGAGCTGGGGCGCGGCGGGCAGGTCTATTTCATTCACAACCGGGTGGACACGATCTCGTCGCGCGCCGCCATGCTCCAAGAACTGGTGCCCTGGGCCAGGATCGTGGTCGGGCACGGGCAGATGAGAGAAGCGCAGCTTGAGAAGGTGATGCTGGGCTTCATGCAGCATCACTACGACGTGCTGCTGTCTACTACCATTGTAGAAAACGGGATCGACATTTCTCTCACCAACACTATCATTGTCGAAAACGCCGAGCGCTACGGCTTGGCCGAGCTCTACCAGCTACGCGGCCGCGTGGGCCGCTCCAATCGCCGGGCCTATGCCTACCTGCTGGTGCCCCCGGACACCGAGCTCAGCGAGGTGGCACGCAAGCGGCTGGCGGCGCTCAAGGAGTTCAGCGACCTGGGCGCCGGCTTCAAGATCGCCGCTTTGGATCTGGAGTTGCGCGGGGCGGGGAACCTGCTGGGCCGGGAGCAGCACGGCCACATCAACGCGGTCGGCTTCGAGATGTACGTGCGCATGCTCGAAGAGGCCATGCGTGAACTCAAGGGCGAGGAGGTGCTGCCGGAGATCCACACCACGCTGAACCTGGGCCTGGACATCCGCATCCCGCCGGATTACATCGCCGACGAGCACCAGCGCCTGCGCGCCTACAAGAGAATTGCCGAGGCTGCCACGCCCGAGCAGGCCGAACGCATCCGGGCTGAACTCGAGGACCGCTACGGGACGCCCCCCGAGGCGGTGACCCACCTGCTGGCGTACTCCTCGCTGAAGAGCCTGGCGGAGAGGCTCGGGATCGAGTCCGTGCACCGCCGGACCGGGTGGCTGGAGGTGAAATTCCACCCCGGCTCGAAGGCCGACCCCAAGCGCCTGATGGCCCTGGTCAAGCGGATGGCGGGGGCGCAGTTCACCCCGGCGGGTTTGCTGCGGTTGCCGCTGGACGGGATGAGCGGAGCCTCGTCGGTTCTGGAGTTCCTCAAGCAGCACCTCTCACCACTACTCCGGTAGATAGTAAACTGGTAGCGATAAGATGCTGGCAAGGTTTTCGTTCCCGCTGTGGCTGTGGGTCGCAGCCGGCGCGGCGCAGAGCCCCGACCTCAAGCTCGTCGAGCAGATCGTCGCCAAGGTGAACAATGAGATCATCACCCAGGGAGAGGTGGCGCGATCGCGCCGCCAGCTCGAGGCCGAGCTGAAGCGCCAGGCTCTGTCCGGAGCCAAGCTGGAGCAGACCTTGAAGGAAGCCGAGAAGGACTTCCTGCGCGAGCGCATTGACCAGTTGCTGCTGGTGCAGAAGGCCCGGGACCTCAACGTCAACGTGGACTCGGAGGTCAGCAAGTACCTGGCCGAGCTGCAACTGCAATTCAAGATCTCCGACCCGGACAAGCTCCAGGAGTTCGTTCGCGAGCAGTCCGGCCTGCCCTTCGAGGACTTCCGGCAGCAGACCAAAGACGGTTTCCTGACCCGCCGCGTCATCCAGCAGGAAGTCGGCTCCAAGATCAACGTCTCCCGCGCGGAAGCTCAGAAGTACTTCGAGGAACACAAGAACGAGTTTGTCCGCGAGGAGCAGGTACTGCTGCGCGAGATCTTCGTTTCCACCGAGGGCAAGGACGCCGCCGGGGTGGCGGCCGCCGAGAAAAAGGCCAAGGAGCTGGTCGAGCGCGCCCGCAAGAAGGAGAACTTCGGGAACCTGGCCCGCGACAACTCCGACGCGGCCACGGCTCCGAACTACGGGGAATTGGGCGCCTTCAAGCGCGGGGATTTGAGGAAGGACATCGAGGAGATCGTCTTCAAGCAGAGCCGGGGCTACGTGACGGATCCCATCCGCCAGCCCAACGGCTTCCTGATCTTGAGGCTGGAGGACCACTACGAGGCGGGACTCCAACCGTTCGAGCTCGTCGAGAACGAGGTCATGAGCCGGTTGTTCGAGCCGCGCATGCAGCCCGCCGTGCGCGCCTACCTGACCAAGCTGCGGCTGGATGCCTTCCTGGAGATCCGCAGCGGCTGGGTGGACAGCGGAGCGCCGGCCGGCAAGGACACCACCTGGAAGGACCCGGCCCAGTTCAAGCCGCAGACGGTCACCAAGGAAGAGGTGGCCTCCCGGATCCGGCGCCGCCGCCTGCTATGGCTCATCCCCATGCCCTTCACCAAGACCGCGGTGAGGACCAGGAGTTCGGGGACGTAGCCGCATGAGCCAGTTCCCCCGCCTCAGCGAGCTTCAGCCCGGCGAAGACGTTCTCACCACGCTGCTGGTTCACTCCAAGGAACTCCGGCAGAAGAAGACCGGCGAGCCGTACCTGTCGATGACCTTGGGCGACCGCACCGGCGAGATCGAGGCCAAGATGTGGGACAACGTCGCCGAGGTGATCGACGCCTTTCAGCGCGACGATTTCGTCAAGGTCAAAGGCCGCCTTCAAATCTACAACAACCGTCCGCAGTTGATCGTTCACAAGCTGCGGCGGCTCGAGGAGCCGGAGATCGATCTGGCCGACTACCTGGCCGCCTCGCGGCGCGACCCCGCCGAGATGCTGGCCGAACTCCGGCAACTCGTCAGCGAGGTGGCCAACCCGCACCTGCGCGCGCTGCTGGAGCTGTTCCTCGACGACGAAGAGACCATGCGGCGCTTCCAGCGCGCGCCGGCGGCCAAGTACATTCACCATGCCTATCTGGGCGGCCTGCTCGAGCATGTGCTCTCGCTGGCCCGGCTTTGCCGGCTCGTCGCGGGGCAGTACCGTAACCTGGATCCGGACTTGCTCGTGGCGGGCGCCCTGCTGCACGATGTGGGCAAGATCTACGAGCTGGCCTACGAGCGCAGTTTCGGCTACACCAGCGAAGGGCAACTGGTCGGCCACATCGCCATCGGCTTGCGCCTGATCGACCAGAAGCTGCGCCTGCTGCCGGAGTTCCCGGCCCGGCTGCGCGCGCTGGTCGAGCACCTGGTGGTGAGTCATCACGGCCAACTGGAGTTCGGCTCCCCCAAGCTGCCCCTGTTCCCCGAGGCGCTGGTGCTTCACTACCTGGACGACCTGGACGCCAAGCTGGACTGCATGCGGGCCATTGTCGAGCAGGATCGCCAGATCGAGGGTCACTGGACCAGCTACAACACCGCGCTGCAGCGGATGGTGCTCAAGAAGCTGAAGTACCTGGCGGAGGGCGCCGAGGACCAGGCCGAGGCCGCCCCAGAGGCTCAACAGGAGCCTGATCGGACGGGATCCGAGCCGGTGAGTTTGTTCGGCGAGAAACTGAGCCGGGCGCTGGACGGCTCCCTCGAGGAGGAGTGAGGATGCCGCCGTCCGACATTCCGCCTCCGCTGGAGCTGGAGTGCCTCAAGGCCCTGTGGGATCTGGGGGAAGGCAACGTCCGCGCGGTGCGCGAGGCCCTGGCCGCCACGCGGCCCCTGGCCTACACCACGGTGATGACCGTCCTGGATCGCCTGACCCGCAAAGGCGCCGTGGTCCGCCGCAAGGTTTCGCGCTCGTTCGTCTACACGCCCGCTCTCGACCGGGAGAGCCTCCGTCGCCTGGCGGTCCGGCAGTTGGCGGACTCCTTCTTTGGCGGCTCGCTGGAAGAACTCCGCGGCTATCTGGGGGGGCGCGAGCCTGGCTCCGCCGGGACTCCCCCGAGTGAGCCGGAGGCCGCCCTGGACACGGAGTTACTGTAGGGGGAAGGCGGCGAAAGAACCGGCCCTCCGGCCACGCCAAAGAGGCTGCTGAAAAAGTCTTTTGCGAGCCGGCTACGAGCACAGGCTGAATGCCCACAGGCGTTAACTTAAGCCCCTTTCGGGAACAAGACGTGGCGCGGACTCTCAGTCTGCCGCATCGACACTGGTGTCGATGCATGGCGAAACCCGCAAAAAACGGCCTCGGCACGGGCCCCGCGAGGAGCCGACCAGGGGGTCGGCTCGCAGGCCGGGAGGCCCATAAGCGCTAAGATAAGCCGCGCTCAGGAACAAGATGTGGCGCGGAC
>CAYGVJ010000044.1:0-37985 GCA_964353255.1 uncultured Solibacteraceae bacterium
TCGAAGACGGCAGGATCACCTTCGACTACCTGCTCCGCTCCGGCATCAGCTCGCAAGAGCAACGCGCTCGAGTTGATGCGCTCGGTAGGGCTGGAAGTCTGAAGCCACCGTCGCCCCCCGCGTGCTATATTGCGCAGTGATGAAGGCTCCATCCCCGATCAATCGCCGCGACTTCCTCAAGGCCGCCGGCGCTGCCGCGCTGTGCCAGCCCGCCCTGGCCGCCGCCCGCCCCCCCAACATCGTCATCATCTTCTGCGACGACCTGGGCTACGGAGACCTGGGCTGCTACGGCTCCAACATCCGCACTCCCAACCTGGACCGCATGGCCGCGGAAGGAATGCGGTTCACCCAGTTCTACTCGGCCAACCCGGTCTGCTCGCCTTCCCGCGCCTCGCTGATGACCGGCCGTTACCCCACCCGCGTGGGCGTGCCCCGCGTGCTCAACGCCAAGGACACCACCGGGCTGCCGGACTCCGAAGTCACCATGGCCCAGATGCTCAAGGCCGGCAAGTACCGGACCATGTGCATCGGCAAGTGGCACCTGGGCCACTTGCCTCAGTACCTGCCCACCAACCGCGGCTTCGACGAGTACTTCGGTATCCCTTACAGCAACGACATGAATCCAAGGGTGCTGCTGCACAACACCGAGGTGGTCGAGCCGCAGGCCACGCTCGAGACCCTCACCCCCCGCTACACCGAACACGCCCTGCGCTTCATCGAGCAGTCCAAGGCTTCCCCCTTCTTCCTCTACTTCGCGCACACCTACCCGCACATTCCCCTGGCCGCCTCCCCGCGCTTCCGCGGCAAGTCCCCGCAGGGGCTGTTCGGCGACGTGGTCGAGGAGATCGACTGGAGCGTCGGAGAAGTCTTCGCCGCCCTCAAGAAGCACGGCCTGGACAACAACACCCTGGTGATGTTCTCCTCCGATAACGGCCCTTGGTACCAGGGCAGCCCGGGCCGCCTGCGCGGCCGCAAGGGCAGCACCTACGACGGCGGCGTGCGCGAGCCGTTCATCGCGCGGCTACCGGGACGCATCCCCAGGGGTCGCGTCTGCCACGGCGTGGGCTCAATGATGGATCTCGTGCCCACGGTGGCCCGCCTGTGCGATGTGCCTCTCCCCAAGAACCCGCTGGACGGCATCGACATCTGGCCGCTGCTAGCCGGCCAGAAGCCGGAGCTGGAGCGCGAGGCCCTGCTGTACTTCGACAACGTCCACCTCCAGTGCGCCCGCTGGAAGCAGTGGAAGCTGCACGTCGCCCGCTACAACACCTTCGCTTACAGCCCCGCGCCCGCCGCCGGGCGGGTGAACTTGCCGCTCACCCGGCCCGAGCTTTACGACTTGGTCGCCGACCCCGAAGAGAGCTACGACGCCGCCCCCGAGCACCCCGACGTGGTCAAGGACATCCAGGGGCGCATCGACCGCTTGATGGAGGGCTTCCCGGCAGAGATCCGCCAGGCTTACGCCGACACCCGGGCGCGCGTCAATCTCGAGGAGCGCGTCGGCGCCCTGCCGCGCAGCGGGAAGTGACGGCCTTCGCCTGCCTCATCAGGCCGGGACAACCCGCACGTGCCCCTGGCGCGCGTAGGAGATCAGCCGCCGGTCTTTGCTGAGGATCCGCGCCCCCATCCGCCGCGCGGTGGCCACCAAGATGCGGTCGGCAGGATCGCCATGCAGATCACCCGGCAGCCGAGTGCTGTCCAGGGCAATCTCCGGCGTCAGCGGCGCCAGCGCCAAACCGGGAGTGGCCAGGGCGCGCTTGATCCACTCATCGCAGGGCATGAACAGCTCAATGCGCCCCTTGGCCTCCAGCATGCCCACTTCCCAGATCGAGATCACCGACACCAGCAGCTTGCGCCGCTCGGCCGCTTCTCTGAACGCCACGAACCCGCTTCTGGAGAACCTGTCTTGATGTCCGAACTCCAGCCAGACCCAGCAGTGCGTGTCGAGTAGCAGGGGCTCGAGCCGTTCAGCGTTCGGCATCCCAGATTTCGTCGATCGGAGAAATGATGTCGCCGCGGATCACCCCGGTACCTTCCAGGCGGCCAAACCATTCCGGCAGCCCGTCCTTGACGGGCACTACGCGCGCCACGGGCTTCCCGCGCTTGGTAACGACGATCTCCTTGCCGGTCTGGCGCACTTCGTCCAGCAGGCGGAGGCACTTGGCCTTGAAAACCCCGGCGGCGATTTGTTCTGTCATGACCATAGTCATTTTACCATGGTCAGGGACCCTCCGCAACTCTCCACCATCCCACAACTCAACTGTGGTACAAGAACTTAGACGGTAGAAGCGCATCAGATGATCTTCCAGCGCGGTTCAGGCGGCGACCCGGTCCGCCGCATCCAGCAACGGCTCAAAGAGCTGAACCTGTACCTGGGACCGCTCGACGGGCTGTACGGCGGCGCAACCGAGAGCGGCGTCAAGTCATTCCAGAAGGCGCAGAAGCTGGCCTGCGACGGCATCGTGGGCCCGGACACCTGGGCGCGGCTGTTTCCCAGCGAGCCGCAGCCCACCCTCGAGCTGCTCAGCCAGCCCGTGGCGCACCGCTGCCTGGCCCTGACCGGCTCGTTTGAAACCGGCGCCGGCGTGCCCGAGTGCTTTGCCGGCCTGGCGGGGGATTTCGACGGCCAGGGGCTCGGCCTCGGGGCGCTCCACTGGAACCTGGGCCAGGGCACTCTTCAGCCGTTGCTCCACGAAATGGTGGACCGTCACCGCCCGCTCTGCCAGGATTTATTCCACGAACACTTCCCGGTGCTGGTGGCCATGCTGATGTCCCCGCCGGCCGAGCAGATGGCTTGGGCGCGCTCGATCCAGGACCGCCGCTTCCAGGTGCTCGAACCCTGGCGCGGGCTCCTAAAGACCTTGGGCCGCACCCCGGAGTTCCAGGCCGTCCAGCTCCGCCACGCTGCCCGCATCCACGGCCGGTCGCTGGAGATGTGCGCCACCTATGAGCTGACCACCGAACGAGCCGCCGCGCTGATGTTCGACATCTCAGTGCAGAACGGCTCCATCGGCGCGCTGGTCCGCGCGCAGATCGAGAAGGACTTCGCCACGCTGCCTAAGCTGGAAGACCCCCTCCAGGCCGAAGTCGCCCGCATGCGCATCATCGCCAACCGGCGCGCCGCGGCCTGCCGGCCGGAGTTCGTCGAGGAGGTCCGCGCGCGCAAGCTGACCATCGCCGAAGGCCAGGGCGTGGTGCACGGCATCCCCTACGATCTCGAGCAGCAGTTCGGGCTGAGGCTGGCGCCCCTGGAGCTGAGCTGATCGGCTCCTGCTTCGCAGATACCTCGACAGTGCCAGAGGGTGGGGCAGCACTTCATCCCGCCGCGCCGCAGCCCAAACCGCCTGCGCCACCAGGTTGACCGCTGTCAAGAGATTGGGGAAGCAGTACCTACCGACGCCGACGGCGGCGCAGCACGAGGATCGCGAGCGCGCCGCCGCAAGTCAGCCATGTCGCGGGTTCGGGAATCGCGGGGGCAAAGGCCAGTCCGGACATCCATTCATCGCCGGCCACTGTGCCAATCACCTCATAGTACGCTGGCGCGCCACCGTTCGTGGTCCAGATCCGATACCACGGCCGCGGGCCGCCCGACGGAGAGTCGGCCCCGTAGATGTAATGATCATCCGGGTTGTAGGCCATGTCAGACAGGTTCACGGGTACGGAGCCGAGATCCGTCGCAGCGCCCGACCCGAGATCGGTTTTCACCAACTGTCCCACGCCGTTCGGGTCAACGGAGAAGAAGACATCGAAGAACGAATCGAACACGCCATAGTCGTTGTCGCGACCATTATTCACCAGCGGCGTGAAAACGCCACCGGTGGTCATCGTCATCAGGGAGCTGGTGTACTGGTTGGGGCCGTAGGCAGCTACCAGCGAGTTCAGCGTTTCGACGTACTCCAGGGCCTCGAACTTGTACTCGTCGGGATCGCCGAAAGCCCTGACGATGTTGGCGGCGCCCGTCAGGCGGTCGATACGGAACAGCCAGTGCTGGTTGCGAGGTTGTCCCGTGGGCGCATCGAAGCCGATGCCGTAGAGGTATCCGTCGCCCGGATGCCACGTGAGCTGTGTCGTCCACGCGACGCCCAATGCGCTCAAGCCCGTGGGTCCGACCACCGTCACTCCCGAGGGATCGACGATCACTAGGTTCGTGGTTGTAAGGCCATATAGGACGGAACCGGCGCGAGCGGCGCCGGCGAACAGGAGCATGCCCAATACCAGAACAGCGAATTGCCGAGGCGAGTGCCGCATCGTATTCCTCTCAGAAAAAAAGTAGGCTCGCGAATCGTTCCCGTGGGACTTGCCGTCCCCCGGGGGCGCGCACCACCCACCTAGAATAGACCAGGGCGTGAAGTTTCGCAATGGCAAATCGACCTTACCCTCCCGCAGTTTGTTGAGGCGGCGGTGTCGCCGACGGGCTGGTGGAGGCGCGAGCGCAACAGTCGCTAGCCCCAATACTGTTCACTTAAGTACATTTCTGTGGTATCCTCTTTCAGACAGGAGGCCGCAGAATGGCTCGAACCGTCGCTACTTTGCCCGCCGGGAGCCGCATGACCGATTACGTCAGCCTCGGCGTGATCACGAAGACTTTCCCGTTGCAGAAGGTGAACGCCGTCCTGAGGGCCACCGGCAAGACCGGGGTTCGACAGCGCGACTTGCCGGCCCACGTGGTGGTGTACTACGTCATCGCCCTGGCGCTGTACATGCGAGCCTCCTATCGCGAAGTCCTGCGGTGCCTTCTGGAAGGGCTCCAATGGTTGCTCCGTCCGAGCGCTACCGTCAAGGTGACCGGCAAGTCGGGCATTTCCCAAGCCCGTACTCGGTTAGGCTCTGAGCCGCTGAAACGCTTATACGAGGAGGTGGCCGCGCCCATCGCCACGTCTAAGACGGTGGGTGCGTGGTATCGCCATTGGCGTTTGGTGAGTCTGGATGGCAGCACCCTGGACGTGGCCGACACCGCGGACAACGAACAAGCGTTCGGGCGCCCGGCGGCCAGTCGGGGTGCGAGCGCCTTCCCGCAGGTGCGTTTCGTCGGGCTGTTGGAGAACGGACCGCACGTGCTGTTCGCCGTGGCCATGGACGGTTGCCGGAGCGATGAGCTCACGCTGGCCAGACAGGTGATTGGCAAACTGGGTCCAGCCATGTTGTGTTTGGCGGACCGCTACTATCTCGGCTATGAGCTCTGGCGACAGGCCCAGTCCACGGGAGCGGATCTGCTGTGGCGGGGGCGGAAGAATCTCCGCCTGGAGTGCGAGAAACGGTTGCCCGATGGCTCGTTCCTGAGCCGCATCTACCAGTCCACTTCGGACCAGCGAAACCGCCGCCACGGCATCGTCGTGCGAGTGATTGAATACATGCTGGAGGGGGTTCCGGACGCCGAGCCGATCTATCGTCTACTGACCACGATTCTGGATCACCGCCAGGCGCCGGCCAACGAGTTGGCCTCTCTGTACCCGGAGCGCTGGGAGTACGAGACGGCCCTGGACGAATTGAAGACGCACCTGCGGGGGGCCCAGATCGTGTTGCGGAGCAAGCGGCCGGATCTGGTGCGTCAGGAGTTCTACGGCCTGATGTTGGCGCACTTTGCCATTCGCGGCCTGATGCATGAGGCGGCGCTGGAAGCGGGCGAGGATCCTGACCGGCTCTCGTTTGTGCATTCGGTCCGAGTGATCCGGCGTCGGCTCCCACGCTTTGTCGCTATTCCCCCCTCGGCACAGGAAAGCATTTCATAAAGCCACCCTGGAAGAGATTCTTCAGGAGCGGGTGGTGTCGAGCCGTCAGCGCCGGAATCCGCGCGGCGTCAAGCGCAAGATGAGTGGCTACCCGTTGCGGCCGCGCGCGCGGGAAAAGACAGTGAAGATCAACTACTGCCGGAAGGTGAGGATTCTTAAGTGAACAGTATTGTCGCTAGCCCATGTTTGCGCTCTAGGCGCGTAACTCATTGCAAACACGGGAGCGGTGGCGAGCGTGCCCCAGGGATAGTTGAAAGTTGAGCGGCGGTTCGCCCCCGACCCGGATAGAATCGGGGGCTAGCCAAATCCTATGAAAGCAGAACTGCCGTGAAACGAGACTGCCACACCTTGGACAACCGCGGGAAGGTCAACGAACGCAAGCTGGCTGAGTTCCTCAGCCGCAACGGGCAGCACCTGCTGCCAATGGTGGAGCTGGTCGAGCCGTCCCCGCTGGCCGTGGACGAACTGGTCCATACCGTGGGACGGGTGACCGTCCAGACGATCTTGCGGATTTCGACTGAGCAGATCGGCGCGCCGCGCCGCTGCCGGCCGGGAATGATGTACACTCTCTCAGGAGTCCTTCGAGTGCCATGTTGCTGAGCAAGCTCGGATACTACGTCCGGATGAGTTCCGGGGTGGCATCCCTGTTGCGCACGCGGCCGCACGTTGACCCGGACGGCGTCATCCGGGAGCAGATGGAGAAGCGCGAGGAACGCTTCCTCGAACTCGCCCGCCGCGTCATCTTCTCGAACCCCGCCAACCCGTACCACCAGATGTTTCAACTGGCCGGGTGCAAATACCCCGACCTGGCGGAGGCGGTGCGCCGCGACGGCCTGGAGGCCACGCTGGTCGTCCTGCACCGCCAGGGGGTCTACCTGTCCCACGACGAGTTCAAGAGAAAGAAGCCTATCCGCCGCTCGAACCGCGAGATCCCGGCCGGGCCGGACAGCTTCGGCAACCCGCTGATAAAGGGAGGAACAGTTACCTCCAGCGGGGGCAGCCGCAGTGAAGGCACCAAAACCCGCAAGAGCGCGTCCGAGTGGCGCCATTGGGAAACTTACCTGGCGCTGATATTCCGCGAGTTCGGCATGATTGGCAGGCCGCACATCCAGCTCAAGCCGGTGCTGCCATCCGGGGACGGCATCCTGTTCCCCATCAGTTCCGCGCAGCTGGGCTGCCCGATCGTGAAATGGTTCTCCAGTTACGCTCGGGCCCTGGACTCGACGCACTACCAGACGGCCACCCGCTGCCTGGTGGGCCTGGCGCGCCTGTATGGGGTGAGAGTTCCCTTCCCCCATACCTGCCGCCCAACGACTTCACGCCGGTGGCGGAATGGATTGCCAGACGTGGCCGGACGGGCGCCCCGTGCGTTGTGACCTGCCACACCAGCCCGGCGGTGCGCGTGGCAGCAGCCGCTGCCCAAAAAGGGCTGGACATCCGCGGCGTCACCTTCGTGGTAAGCGGCGAGACGCTGACCGACGCCAAACGCCGGGTGATTGAAGCCACGGGAGCGGAAGTGTTTCCCCAGTATGTGATCAGCGAGATCGGTCCCATCGTTTCGGCCTGTCGCCAGATGAAGTCCGGCAACCGCGGGCACCTTTTCCACGACTCAGTCGCCGTCGTCAGCTACCCCCGCACAGCGCCCCTGTCTGGAACGGAAGTCAGTTCGCTGCTGTTCACCACTCTGCTGCTGTCCGCGGGGCTGGTGCTGATCAACGCCGAGATGGACGACGCCGGCGTGCTGGACCGAACCGCCTGCGACTGCACCTTCAGCCGCGCCGGCTTCACCACTCAGATCCGTGACATCTTCAGTTACGGGAAGCTCACCGGCCAGGCGATCACGTTGGTGGGCACGGATGTGCTGCACATACTCGAGAACGTGTTGCCGGCGCGCTTCGGCGGGGCGCCCACCGACTACCAGCTTGTCGAGCAGGACGCGGCCGATCAGGCCCGGCTGACGCTGCGCGTGAGCCGGAGAGTCCCGCTGGCCTCGCCTGAAGCGGTGCGGGACTGTTTTCTGCGGGAACTGCGACAACTTCAGGGCGGCACCGGAGCCATGCGAGTTCTGCGCAGCACGCACGCCGTCGAGGTGCTCCACGCGGACCCGCTGGTGACGCGCACGGGCAAGGTGCTCCCGCTGCACTTGCTGGGCCCGGGCTTGAAGGCGCCTGAGGCCGCCTAGAGGCGGCTTGCGCCGGCGGGGCGGGCCGGGGCTGCTAGCGTTTATATCGCGGCTTTTCGGAGCAATTGCTTGACACCATCTGACCGCCCGAGCTATAGTCTGAAGCGGTCCGCGCGCATGGAGGGTGCCGGGGTGCCTAGGGCGAGCCGATTGGGCGGCGCTGTTCAGCGATATTCCACGATTATTCGCGCGCTTTTTGCCAACTTTGGCGCTCCTGCTCCGGGAACCGGGCCGCTCGTGGCCTTTGTGGCTCCCCTGGTGGTCGCCCTAGACGCGGGGTTGGCGGCTCTGTCAGCCCTTGACCACTGGGGCAGAAACACCGAAATCCGAAGCCAGTCCTCCCACGCCCAGCCGCTGCCCGGCGCGCAATACCTCTCCGGTCTCTGGTTCTCCAGGCCAGACACGCTGGTGAGCGTCCGCGAGCAGGCCGGCCGAGTGGCGGTTCAGAGATGGTCGGTAAGCGAAGGGCAGCCGCCCGCCGAAGTCATGGTGGACCTGAGGGAATGGACCGCCGTGGCCGTGTCGCCTGAAGGGCGGCTCGCCGTGGCCATCGACGACGGCACGGTGCGGCTGTCTCCGCCTGCGGGACCTGGGTCAGCCGGGCCGGATGTCTTCGGCGCCTATAACACCCTGGTCGCGCCAGGCGTGGTCGGCGCCATGGCTTTCCATGACGAGCGGCGCATCATCGTCGGGGGAGACTTCCGGGGAATCTACCTGATCTCCGAGGATGCCCCACCTCAGGAGCTCGTCCCGGATGTCTTGGTGAAGCGGCTGGCCTTCTTCGGCCCGCACCTGGTTTACCCCGACGTGGACCGGCTGGCGTTTGCCACGCTGAGCAGCATCCGGCCCCTGAACCAGACGGGGCGCGCGATTGGGCTGAGCTGGATCCTGATAGCGATCGCCCTGCTGGCAGTGCCCGCCATCCGCCTGCGTCTGGCCGGGAGAGCGCGGCTCGACGCCGGAGGGGCAGGCATCCGTGGTGTTCTACAATCTGAGGCGCGAGGCGCGCGCCAGGGCGCAGAGCGGCACACAGCAGAGACTGGAGTGGGCCGCCGGCAGAGGGCAACTTCCCGCGGTGTTTCACGAGTTGGGTTTAGGGCACTGTGAGTTTTCGGCGGCTTGTCTGGCCATCGCGGTACGGTGGTGGGCTAAGCAAAGGGCTGAGGTCGAGAACGAACTTAAAGGCATAGGTGGCAACTAATGAAGCGAGGAACATTCGGATTTGAAGTCAGCAACCAGGGCGTTGTTCTCGACATCGCCGCAAACGTCGAGACGCTGCGCCGGCTGTGGCTGGACCGCACGCTGATCCAGGGCGACGACCTGGGCCCCGGCGACGCGGGGGACTTTGACAACGGCGCCTGGCACGTAGCCTGTCACCTGGTGGCGGCCGGCGGAGTGATGCGGGCCGCCGACGGCCGGCTGCTCTGGCTGGAGCTCTCGCACGAGCCGAGAGTCGATGAGTACGTCGCCACGGTCACCGGCGCAGACCGGAGCGGGGCGCGCACCGAGCGGCTGGATTCGCCCGAGGGGCGCGCCCTGCTACAGGGGGCAACCTTACTGGGCTACGTCGAGGGCAATTCGGTCGGCCGCGCCTCGGCCCGCGGAGTCAACGACCCGCCCACCCTGTTCAATCTCTGGCGGCGCCAGGATTTCGACCAGCCTCCCGGCACGGATGCGGATGGCGGGAAGGTGTGGGAGCATTGGTGCACCCTGCGCGACATCCGCCCGTCTGCCCGCATCGGCGCCTCGGTGTTGCGCGCTTACCTCTCCCTGGTGGCCGCGCTGGGGGACCGCTTCGTTCCCACGGTGGCCCGCGGGCGCCGCGACTACGGCCATCCCCAGCAGCTTCGGGCCATGGTGATTGCGGGCTTGGTGGGCAAGGAGTCCGCGCTGTGGGACACCACTCCGGTGGCGGTTCCTGCGGCTGCGGAGCGGTTGCTGCTGGAGGCGGAGCCCGCCAAAGCGCTCCAGGCCGTGGGGCCGCTCGCCTGGGACAACCCGCCTCGCTACTACATGTTTTCCAGGCGGATCGGGAGATGGAGCCCGGTCGCCGCGGTCCGGGAGGACCTGAAAAACATCTGACCGCGCGCGTCGCGGAACCCAATCGGAGGAAGAACATGCCAGAACCACTAGTGACCAGAAGTGATGCGGATATCGAGGCCATCCGCCGCAAGGGCAACCATAAGGACAGCCGCACGGCCGGATGGGCGGCCGTGCGGGCGGGCAGCGAGGTGCTCCGGGACATTCAGCGGGTCTCGACATCCCACGCAGACTGGCTCAGCCTGAAAGACGCCGAGCCTTACCTCGATGAGCAGGCCCGGCTGATCCTGAAGATGCGGCTGGAGGCCCTGGCCCGGCTCAAGCAGGCGCCCCATCACGAGGAGGGTTTCAGAATGAGCCGCTACACCGGGGTCGAGCATCCCCGCTCGATCGCCGCCCTCTGCCTGATCAGCGGCAACGAGGGCCAGCAGATCCCCGGCCTGGTGGGCTACGACCGCGTGATGGTGGACGTCGAGCACATGGAGCAGGCCCTGGGCCCGGCCACGGTGGACGAGATTTTCCGGATTCGCAGGGACATCGGCGAGCACGTCTACATCTCGACCAACGTTTCCGAGACCCCGCAGCTTGTGCGGGATCTGAAGACCGGGCGCGTGGACTCGCGCGCCTCGGCCGCCCTGACCGCCCTGAAGGTCCTCGCTGCGCTGGACGCCGGCGCCGACGTGGTGAAGGTCGGCTTTGCCCACCTGGATCCCTACAAGCGGGATCTGCGGAGCGAGGAAGTGGTGAAGCACATGAAGCTGGTGCGGCAGTCCGTGGACCGGGCGGTCAAAGAGCGGGCCGTGATCATGCCGCTGAATCTAACCGGCCGCTATCCCCTCATCAGCGTGTTCTTCCCGGAGATCGGAATCGACTCGAACGGCGAGCGGCCCCGGGAGATCGCCGAGAAGGGTATCGACATCACCGCCCAGGGAGGCTGGCAAGGCGTTCTCATTGACACCTTCGAGAAGCGCACGGGCAAGGTGTACAAGAACTTCTACCCGCTGGAGGACACGGCCGAGCTGGCCCGCCGCGCTCACGAAAAGGGGCTGGAGTTCTGGATCGCCGGGTCCATCACCCGCGAGGAGGTCTATGATCTGGTCCGGCGCGGCGTGGACCTCATCTGCTTCGGCGGCGCGGCCCGGCACGCCACGGGAGCGCGGACCGAGGTGAAACAGGGCCGAGAAGATCAGAGCATCAAGCGGCCCCTGGTGGAAGGACTGGTAAAGGAGTTCGAAAGGGCCGATCCGCGCCGGGTGAAGGTGGCACGGGCCGGAGGCTAGGCGACAGGACTCAACCATGGCACGCGTTCTGATCAAACCTTACGTTTCTCCCAACTGTGTCTTGCTGGCGCTGGACTGGCCGGACGGCGGCAGTCGCGAAGATTTCCTCGGTTTCGCCATCCGGCGGACGCCAGGCTTTCGCAATCAGCCGCAGAGCTGGTTGCCCAACCGTCTGGGATTCGACGGGCCCGCCCCCCAAGGCCAGGATCTGCCCAGCCACGAAAACCCGATCCAGAAGTTCCTGTGGTGGGACGCCCGCGTCGATGACGCGGATCGCGGCCGGCAGTTCACCTACGAGGCCATGCCCGTCGTAGGCGCCAGGAATAATCTCCAACGGCTCGAGGAGTCGGCGGCCCAGGCCGTGATCGCCGTCCCCAAGCTCGTCGAAGGCAGGATCGGGACTTGTTTCAACCGCGCGGTGACCAGTTCCCAGGCTTTTTCCAGGAAGTTCGGCGGGCAGCTCGAAGGGGAGCGTTTAGAGAAAGCCCTGGCCTGGCTGGCCAACGGGCTCGAGCAGGTCATTCCGGGATTCCTCGCCGGATCTGAGCGCCTCGAGGCTGTCATCTACCACCTGACGGACGGGCACTGGGTGATCCCCGCGCTGGAGGCCTTTCCGGGCAGCGTTTCCCTGGTCTACAACCAGACCCGCAAGGACGATTCCAACCGCGAGGCCGTCGAGCGGTTGCGCGGCGACAGGAAGGAGTTCTCCCCGCGCACCCGGGCCAGCATCATGCACAACAAGTTCATCGTCCGGTTGCGCCGCGGGCGGCCCGCCGCCGTGTTGATGGGCTCGGCGAATTTCACCACCGCGGGCCTGACCACTCAGGCCAACCTCATTCACAGCTTTGATTCGCCGGCCCTGGCGCGGCTGTACCTGGACCGGAAGAAACTGCTGGAGGAGGATCCCACCCTGGCGGAGACCGCTCAGCAGGCCGGCTGGTCCGATCCCGTCCAGGTGGACGAGGCCCAGGTGCGGGTCTTCTTTTCGCCGGAGCGGCAGGGGCAGCGCAAGTCCATCGACGCGGTCGTCAAGGCGGTCCGCCAGGCCACCAGCTCGGTGCTGTTCTGCCTCTTCATGCCCACCGACGCCCAGTTGCGCCGCGCCATTTTTGAGGCCGGAGACCGGGGCCTGATGATGTTCGGCCTGGTCAACAAGATCAGCGAGCGCCCGCCCCAGGGCGAGTCCGAGAACGCCGGCGCCGAGGCCCAGGTCGAGATCTTCCACCGCTCCCGCCGCGATCGGGACGTGTTCGCGCACAACATGTACGCCGGGGCCGGACGCCCCGGAGGGTTCTGGTGGGAGACGGCGGAGCTGCCCGACCCACGCTCGCAATGGCCGGTCTACATACACCACAAGTTCGTGGTCATCGACGCCGAGACCGACCACCCCATCATCTATACAGGCTCAGCCAACATGAGCAAGAACTCGCTCTACCGCAACGACGAGAACCTGCTGGAGATCAAGGGCAGTACCCGCCTGGCGGCCATCTACCTCACCGAATTCCTGCGGTTGTACGAGCACTATCGCGCCCGCGCCGCGTGGAATCGCTACATGGAAGGCCAGTTCGAAACCTACAAGCTGCAAGAGGATTCCCGGTGGGCCCGCAAGCATTATCAGGAGAGCACGCCGGAATACAAGGCGCGCGTCGGCATGGTCGGGGGCGCGCCGCGGGCGCGGGCCGCCCGGGCCGGGAGGTCGTTCTAATGGCACGGAAAAAATTCAAGCGTGGTCTCTTGTGGGGCACGCGGATATATCTGTCCGGACCGATGGACTTCGTCGCTTCCCGCGCCGACGAGAAAAAGTACGGCTGGCGCAACCGCGTCAGCCAGTTCCTGCGGGCGATGGGCGCCACGGTTTTCGACCCCTGGTTCAAGCCGGAGGTGCGCGGCTTCCACGAATACGGTCGCGAAGACGAGGTGTCCGCCGAGGCCCGCGAGATCTGGGATTTCAGGCCCACTCCAGCCGGCGCGCGGGCCCGGGCGAGCTGCGCCTGGAAGTTCTGGCAGACCCTCCACATCGATCTGCGGATGGTGGATACCAGCGACTTCACCATTGCCTATTGCCCGACCAATATCTACAGCGTGGGGACGCCGCACGAGATCATTCTCTGCCGCCAGCAGCGCAAGCCGGTGCTGTTTGTCAGCCCGGCCGTGGAGTTCCCGTCGCTGGAGAACTTGCGGAGCCATCTTCAGAGCGCAAAAGACGACCAAGGGCTCAAGCTGCTGGCGACTCTCGAACAGGAAGTGCCGATCAAGCCCAACCCCCGCGGTATCCCCAGCTTGTGGTACATGCCGCTGGTGGGGAGTGATAGCTTCTTCGACGGCTTCGGCTTCGACGACTACATGCAGGATTTCCCCTGGAAGCCGATTCCCCTGGATGAGCGCGAGACCCGCTCCCGTCCCCGCCGTCCGCTGCTGCGGTCCCTCGAGGAGTTGAACCAGAAGCTGCCGCGCAAGTGGAGCACCGCCCGCGACGGCTACGTGCCCAACGACGACTGGCTCCTGTGGGATCTCAAGCCCACAGCCGGCCCAGGTTCCGAGATCCGCGACTGGCAGCGGCCCGGAGCCAAGCGGCGCTAGTGCGGCTGACCAGCAAGCGGCTGAAGAGCCCGCGCCTCCTGGCGGCGCTGGCCGCGGCCGCGGCCGCGGTCGCGTTGCTTTTCCCCTACCTGAAAGCGGCCGCACTATGGGTGGCCGGCCGGAACGGCGGCTGCTCGCTGGAGGCATCCCTACAGGCCCCGTCGGAAGCGCGCGGGCACCAGCAGGCGCGGGAGCGGATCGAGAAAGCCTTGCGGCGGCTGCGCGCTGATCCTGAGGCCCTTGAGCTTTGGGACACCCCGGCGGGGCCTCTCTGGACGCCGCGTCGCGGGCGCACCGGCTACTGGCTGGCGGACCTGCTCGCGGAAGCGCAGGCCGACCTCTACGCACACGGTGCGGTGCGGGTCCGCCCAGGCGACGTCGTGCTGGACTGCGGCGCCAGCATCGGCACTTTCGCCCGGCAGGCGCTCAGCCTGGGTGCGCGCACCGTGGTAGCCGTCGAGCCCGGCCCCGACAGCGTCGAATGCCTCCGCCGGAATCTCGCCGCCGAGATAAACGCGGGCCGCCTGATCGTGTATCCCAAAGGAGTCTGGAACCGCGAGGGCACGCTGCGGTTGCTCATCGACCCGAACAGCTCCCTCGGCGACAGCCTGCTCATTCCGCGCGTCGCCGGTCAGCCCGGCATCGAGGTTCCCCTGACCCGAATCGACACCCTGGTCGGCGAACTTTCACTCGAGCGCGTGGACTTCATCAAGATGGACATCGAAGGCTCCGAGCAACAGGCGCTCGAAGGAGCGCAGGAGACGTTACGCCGTTTTCGCCCCAGGCTGGCCCTCTCCGCCTACCACCACCGGGACGATCCCGTGCGCATACCCGCCCTGGTGCGGGCCGCCCGCCCCGACTACCGCCTGGCCGGCGGACCTTGCGCTATGGGCAAATACCGGCTCGGGCCGAAGATCCTCTTCTTCGAGTGACCGCCATCGCCCCGGCGCGTTCCGCGATCATGGCGTGGCCATCCGGCTGAGATGTCTAGTAAGATTGGTCTTGGCCGTCCTCATGCCTAAGAAACTCTCTCTCGCTGCCGCGCTGTTGTCCGGCGTCGCTCTTCATGGGCAGAGCCAGAATCCGCCAGCCGCCCAGCCGGCGGCGCAGCCCTCGGCTGCGCGAGTCGTGGAATCGCCTGTTTACGTGCGGCGCATCTCAGTCGGCGCGTCGCTCAGCGTTCTGGGTCTCAGCATCTTGCGGAACCGGTCCACCAATACCTTCACCACGAGTCCAGTCGTGGACTCCCTGTACACTACCACGGGCCTGTCGCGCCGCGTCAGCTACGGGATCACGGCTCAGGCCGTCGTCAAAGACCGCTTCGCGGCGAATGCGAGCGTGTTTGTGCGGCGGACCGGATATAAGATGGAGACCGACATCTACGAAGGCACCGACAACCCGTATACCACTGCCGACGAGCGCAGACACACCGTCCGCAACGAGGACACCCGCGGCCGGCTCATCGATGTCCCGGTGGTCGTCCGTTACTATGGCAAAGACCGTAGCCAGGCGGGTCCGCGCTGGTTCGTCGAGGGCGGCGGCGTCATTCGCCGCGTCTCCCGGATCAAGACGCAAGTTGAAACGACCGTTACCCTCGGCTCCAAAGTGGACAAGGCCTGGACCGATGCGCCGGCCAAACCCGCGCAACAGTCTCTGCGCGGCGTGGTGGGCGGCGTCGGCGTGCAGTTCATCGATCCCATGGGGGTGCGCGTCGTGCCGGAAGTGCGTTACACCCGCTGGGCAGGCCGGACGTTCAACACTTTCTCCAGCTACACCCAACGCAACCAGTTGGAAGCCATGATCTCGCTGACGTTTTAGCCTCTGACTATCATGCCTCTGTTCATCGCCAGCGCCAGGGCGGCACGGCTGGCTCTGGTCGCCTCGCTCATCTTGCCGGGAATCGCTCTTTGGTCTGCCGAGATCCCGGCTTTCCCCGGCGCCGAGGGCTTCGGCTCCCGAACCCCCGGCGGTCGCGGCGGCAAAGTGATCATCGTCGGCAACCTCAACGACGCGGGCCCCGGGAGCTTTCGCGCCGCCTGCGAGGCCGCCGGGCCGCGCATCGTCGTCTTCCACGTCTCCGGGTTGATCGACCTGAAGACGCCCCTACGGGTCCGCGAGCCCTTCCTCACCATCGCTGGACAAACCGCCCCTGGTGATGGCATCTGCCTGCGCGGGCGGGCCTTGGAGATCGCCACCCACGACGTCGTGGTGCGCCACTTGCGCTCGCGTCCCGGAGACATCCTGGGAGTCGAGACCGATGCCCTCTCGATCGGCGGGCAAAGCCGCAACGTGGTCATAGACCACTGCTCGGCTTCCTGGGCCGTCGATGAGAACCTTTCGCCCAGCGGCGCCATTGCGGAGGTGACCGTTTCCTGGTGCATCATCGCCGAGTCGCTGAACCAGAGCGTTCACAGCAAGGGCGCGCACGGATACGGCTCGCTCCTCCGCGCGATCGGCGGCGTCTCGATGCATCACAACCTCTGGGCGCACAACCACGGCCGCAATCCCCGGCTCGGCGACAACTACGGCCTGCTTCCATTCCCCACCCTGGACATCCGAAACAACGTCATGTACGACTACCAGGGGCTTTCCGTGGTAGGTGACACGCTCGGCGTCAACTACATCGGCAATTACCTCAAGCCCGGGCCCAGCACCGGCCCCAATGACGGGCGGTTCAGCCCGACTGACGCGACCAAGGCGAGGTTCTTCTTCCAGGGCAACGTCGTCGAGGGCCGGCCCGAGGAGACGCGCCAGCCGGAGCGCCTGTTCAGCCGCCTGGAAGTGAGCGGGCGCCGGCTGATCGAGCTTCTGAGCGGCCCGCTGGAAGTAGCCCCGGTCCGGACCGTCTCAGCAGCCGAAGCGCTCCGGCTCGTTTTGGAGAGCGCCGGGGCGACCCTGCCGCTGCGCGACGCTGTGGACCGCCGCATCGTGGCCCAGTGCCGGTCCGGTTCCGGGGCGATCATCGATTCCCAGTTCGAGGTGGGGGGCTGGCCGGAATACAAGACCGCTCGCCCGCCGCTCGACTCCGATCGCGACGGCATGCCGGACGCCTGGGAACGCGCCCACGGCCTCAATCCCAACAACGCTGCCGACGCTGCCGCCGACCGCGACGGCGACGGCTACACCAACCTCGAGGAGTACATCAACTCGCTGACGATTCCACGGCCGAGGCCTGCGCCGGCCCGCTGAGCCAGCCAGGGGCTGGCTGCGGGCCGTTGTAGGGCGGACGCCCCCGTCCGCGTTCGGCCCCCTGGCCGAACTCCTTCTTACGGACGGATTACGGACGATTCCGCGGCAGAGGCCTGCGCGGCAGGCTAAAATATAAGGAGTGGAGCAGATTGTAGCCAAGTTCTCCAGCCCCCAGCAGGCCCGTGAAGCCACGCTCCTCTACTACCGCCAGTTATCGCCCGCAGCAAGGCTGAAGATCCTGCTGGAACTGATCGACTCTGCCCGGAAGGAAGGCGATGCCTCTTCAGAAGGATTTGAGAGAGTTTGTCGAATCCGCAAACTCTCCGAGACATGAGCGCACTTCCGCCGCCCGGCCGCATCCGTTTTGCCAAGTTCTCTGACCGAAGTTGAATTCAAAGACGTCTGGGCCGCCTGACACTCACCCAAATGCCGCGTGGCGGTCAGGCCCACCGCATCCTGGAGGTGGTGGCCGCATGATAGCGCGGTTCCGGGCCTGGTGGGAAGAGACGCACGGCGCCGGCCTCGAGCTGGTGCGCCATTTCCTGGCGCGCTTCTTCGATGGCGAGATGGCTTCCGCGTCCGAAGGATGGCTGAAGGTGGTGATCGGCCTGGTCGCGACCCTGCTGGCCACCGCCGGAATCTACGGCGCAGTTTCGTTTGCCGTAAACCAGCGGACCAAGGAGTTGGGAATTCGCGTGGCCTTGGGCGCCCAGAAGCTGGACATCATCCGCGAAGTCTTCCTCTCCGGCGGCAAGCCCGTGGTGCAGGGCTTGCTCGTCGGCCTGTGGCTGTCGGTAGCGACCGCCGCGGGTCTCGAGCGGAGCTTCCAGGGCTCGCCCCTCCGCCTCGACACTGCCAACCCGCTCCTCTACTGCGCCGCCGCGCTCCTCCTCGCGGCCGCCGCGGCCCTCGCCATGCTCGCCCCCGCCGGCCGCGCCGCCCGCTCCGATCCTCTGGATGCCCTGCGCTGCGAATAGGGGGCGGCCTCCGGGGGCCTGACGACTTTGCGCATCGGGTGCGCTCTTCGCGTGTCGGCTGCACGTGCCTGTCAGGCGCCGACATCGCGAACGGGCGTAACCCTCCGACCATCTATATTGACGAAGCTTATGGCGCCAAGCAGCTTGTGCCGCAGAGTGTCCCGATAGTGTGAGTACCAGAACTCGAACGGATTCTTCCGAATTTCATCACGTCGGTCATGAAATTTCTGGTTGCATTGACCCTTGGCTGTGTAGCGCACTTCCCACAACGGGCAAGCATGGGCCGGTAAGGTGGTGATGATAATGTACTCAGCCGGACTGGCTGCTCCAGCAACCCATTCCAAGTAGGGCGTGACATCCTTCCTAGGAACTCGGGCGTCGCTGGAGTTCGGGCTCTCGTAATCAACGAGCAAGACGGGCTTGGGTCTCCTGTACGCCACCAAGTCCGGCTGAAACTTGGTGCCGTCACGGCGGATCCTCACATCAATGCCCACCTCAGTAATCCCGTCAAGGCTCCAGAGGATCTTCGAAAGTAATCCGATGGTCCAAGGGTGGGTAAGGTTATTGCCGGTCTTGGTGTATTCGAAAGAATCATAGAAGCCCTCGGGAAAGGCTTTGATACCTGTTCTCAGCTCTGCGAGTAGTTTTGGTAGAAAGCTGTGTGTTGCCATTGGTTCTCCGGAATCAGCAATCCGAACTCCGAATTGCGGTCTATTCAGGGGATCCCTCTGCCGATCAGACGCGGCCATAGGAGAAGCCTACAGGTCCTCAGGTTCGAGGCCCGTCTTCTTGGCGATCTGTGCGAGAAGTCCAGGGCCAACTTCGTCGTTGTCGTGAAAGCCGAACGTGTAGTTGGCTCATCCCGGTCGCCTGAGTCGCCGGTGAGAGCCACTCTGCCACGCCACCGTCCATCCGATTCGGAGCAGCGCGGCGAAAAGTTGCCTTGCCTTGACTGACCGCCAGCGACTCATGCCACCGAGAAGACCTTTGCGAACGGTCCGGGAACTTCCTCCCCGTGATCGATGCTGTCGGCGGCAACGCGCAAGGCCAGGGCGCGCACCGCGGCAATCGCGGACTCGCGAGTCACGCCATACGCCATTACTCCCGGCATGGACTCGATGTCGGCCCACCAGCGGCCGTCTTCCTCCCGTCCCACGACGATTGGAATCGATTCTATGCTGACTATCTCCATTGATCTCTGACCTTCATTATAGCTCCCTAGATCGCGCGGGAGTCGGGCCTGCTCGTCGGCCTGTGGCTCTGGGTGGCCGCCGCCGCGGCGGCGGTAATCGCCACGCTCGGCCCCGCCCGCCGCGCCGCCACCCCCGCTCCCCTGGATGCCCTGCGCTGCGAATAGCCCGCGGCTCCGCGTCCCGCAGCAGGTCGAGCCGCACGAAACTCGCCCACAGTCGCGCTTCCGAGCACGGATCAGTCCGATTTGCGGACTTTTTCCACGGGCTGCCAGACCGAGCTACTGCTTGAGGGACAAAACCACACCGTCCGGAGATGAAGCCCCGCCCACGGTGACCTTCAGCGGATAGTCGCCATCGGGGATGGAGGAGGGGACTTGAATGGCGACCTGGTAGAGGCCGGCCCAGCCGGGCGAAAGCGCGCATCCGAACACGAGCGGATCGGCTGGACCCAGCTTTACGGTTACCGGGGCACAGTTGTACAGGGTGCCGGCTGGAACCAGAACGCCCAGCTCCACGACTGGGTTGGTTCGGCCGAAGCCAGTGCCCCACAAGATCAGGACATCACCGGGCTTCGCGGCTACGGTAGTGGCGCCTGGGAACGTGCCGGCTCTTACCGCGTAACTGCCGTCCGGGCGCGTGGCGACCACCTGGCTTCCGGGCCAAATGAAGAATGCGGGCGAATGCAGCAGCACGCTGGAAGCTACGGGCGCACTGGCGCCGGCCGGGGTCGTTACCGTCACAGTGGTGGGGCCGGGATCGAGATCCGGGGCGATCACATTAACTTGCGCCGGGCTGATGAAGCTGACAAACGCCGGCTTATTCCCCATGCGGACGCTGACGCCACCGAGTGAAGTGGGCAGTCTTCCGTTGAGGATGGCGTCGTCCCACGTTCTGCTCGCAACAGGGGAAAGGTTGGCGCCCTTGATGGTCACCCAGGAACCTGCTACGATTCCGGGCTGCGAGCCGGCGGCGCTGATGATTCCTCCCTCGCTAACATGCGGGGTGAGCGCTTGGGCCGCGTCCGATTCTTCCATGGATACGTCGTCGAGCCACACGGCGGCGGTTCCAATGTTACCGAAGTAGAAAGCCGCGGCCACGGTCTCTGTGGCCGGGGCGCGGAAGGAATACTCGAATCCCGTGGTGGCCGTGGTCAGGCCAATTAAGCGACTCAAGTAGGTTCTGTAGGGGGCCGGCACCCCCTGAACGCCAATCACCAGGCTCACCGGCGCGCTCGCGCGGGCTTTGAATCGGAAGGTGTAGCTCCGCCCCTCGGTCATGTCGAAGAACTGGCGGAGCTGAAGGTGCCAGGCGGTGCCTGTACTTCTCGAAACGGACAGACGCGCCGACGCAGCGCCCGCGATGGGATTGGCGGAATCGGTCACGACGCTGCCCGCGGCCCCCACGTCGTAAACTTCAAAACGCCACTCGGTCAACCCGGCCTCAAAACCGCCATTCACCAGCCGCTCAATCTTGTCCAGAGTCACCACTATGGGCGCAGACAGCGGGCTGACGTTGCCGGCGCGGTCGATGGCGGAGACGGTGTACGCGCTCGTGCCCAGGGCGACGCTCCGGTCCAGGAAGGGCGGCGCGAGGGTGAAATTCAGCAGCGTGTTGTTTCGGTAGATCAGATAACGGGCTATGCCGGAGGGATCCGTCACGGGTGTCCAGGCCAGGTTGGCCCCGCCCGGAGAGGGGGCCACGCGAAGATCCCGGACGCTTGCCGGAGCGCTGGAATCGTTGTAGCCGAGCCGGCGGCGGCAGTCCGTTTCCGAGCCGGCATGAAGCATGACGCGGTCTGTAAGCTGATCGATGTAGCGCACGCGGACGTAGGCCGCGGCCTCCGTCTCCAGGCGAGCGTCGCCCCAATTCCACCAGTCTTGGCCGGTTTGTCGCGCCCAGTACGCCCAGTCCCAATTGATGTAGTTGAACTGTTTCACCACGGCGGTGTTTCGCAGGAAGTCGAAGAAGGGCACGAACCAGCCATACCAACTCGCGGCCCCCCCTTGAGCGCCGACGTTTCTGGGTGTGGTTTCACCGATCATCACGGGCTTTCGCCGCATCCGAGCTTCATTGAAGAAACCTGTCAGCGAGGGGTCGTTGAACTCTGCCGGGCGGAAGATGTTCATGCCGAACCAGTCCACGTATTCGTCCCCGGGGTAGTAGTCGAAATAGTTCTTGACGCCGCTAATTGCCGCGTCCCAGACGGTCGCTACTTCGAGGTTCGCGGCCCGCAGCTTATTAGTAATGCGAATGAACGCCTGCTTATAAGTAGCAGGCTGGTAGCCGTTCCAGGAAAGACCGTTGAACTCGTATCCGATGCGTAAGTAGACGGGCAAGGCAAGCCGCCGAAGGCCTTCGATGAGGTTATCGATTTGTGGATCGTAATCGCCCGACGCAACCTGTTGTTCATAATGTCCCGTCTGAGAAGATGTCATTTCCAGTCCAACCTGGGGAATAACAAAGGCGTCGGCATAGCCCATCAGCGTGGCCCTCAGCTCGTCCGCCCATGTGTGCGGCAGATTCCGCAAACTGATGTAGTGCATGTAGACCAGGGGACGGCGTCCGGCGGGCATCGTGTTCCAATACGCGGAAAATGCATCGGTGCTCTGCCCTGCTCCATGCATTAGGGCGCCTTGCGGTTCCAGCCTGGCTCCGAAATCGAGCCTGGGCGTGTAGTCCTGAGCAAAGAGCCCCCAATTCATAGCCAGGAAGACAAGAAGCCCACAGCATCGGTTCATTGTGGCCATCGTCGATTATACCGCCAGCCGGCTCCGTTGGCGCCCCCTCTTTCATTTCAGTCGGCGCGTCAGATGGCCCTCGGCCAGCGGCAGCCAGTAATAGCGGGCATGCTTGATCAGCCGCAAGCGTCGCGCCGCCCGCTCCGATCCCCTGGATGCCCTCCGCTGCGAATAGCCCGCGGCCCCGGCAGGTCGAGCCCGCTCTCTGGGCTTCGTGGCGCAGCCTCTTCAGGCTGCCGTCTCGGCACTCGTGCCGAGACACACTGCGCCGCACATAGGGAAGCGCGAGCGTCGAGACGAGTCTCGACGCGGCAGGCTGAAGCCCGCGCCACAACTGAACCAGAGTTGTGGTCTGGTGAGGAATCCGCGCTCAGCCGCCCGGGCCTGCGACATCTCCGGTTTGCGCGTGATTCGTGCAAGTGATCGGCCAAACCCGTTCCCCAGCCCTGCATTACGACCAGAGGCAACCGCGTCCCAGAACACAGGCTGCAGAGTCGCGACTGTTAGAACCCCAGTTCCTGTAACGCAAGCCCCGAGAATTCGCATTCGATCCGTTCCCGAAACCCAGGTGCCACATAGACTCTCTGAACGTCGCGAACCTCGAATGACACGAATCCGGCCACGCGCCATTCACGCTCCATGTAGAAGTTCTGGCGATGCTCTTCCGGCAGAGACTCATCGAAGAACTTCGTAAAGGCGAAGACATGCCGGAGTAGATCGAAGAGGACCCGCATCTGGACTTCTCGCACCGGATCGATCTCGCCGGCGTTTGTACCAGCCGGCCAGGGAGGAGGGAGGACCCGCATCAGGTCCTTAACGAGACGGTCGAAGAATTCGCAGCGCCGCACGGGAACTGGTTCCGCACCGAGGGCGGCGAAATACTTCCTGGTGGCCTCTTCAGCATCAACCGCGAGATCTTCTATCGTCAGCGGGGGAACCGCCGGTCGCTCGTGGCAAACCAAGGAACCCTTGGCGACGTAGAAAACCGGGTTCGCGCCCTTGGCCACGAGAAAGTCCTTCTTGAATGCGAGGCCAAACCGTCCGTAGAGGCTGGTGTGGCGTTCGAGGCTCTCTTCTGGGATGTCACTGAAACAGACCGGCCTAAAGCTGATGAACTCGTCCCTACAAAGACTGCCAGTACCAGAAATCAACATCGTTCCTGGGCCGAAAAAGACGTTGCCTTGTTGGCCCCACTGTCCGAGAGTTCCCTCTCGAAGGATCTTGAGAAGGAGCTCGCATCGTGCCTCGTCGGTAGACTGTTGGCGGCCAATGAAATGGGTCAGCCAAGGGGAAATGTACGCCATAGACAAGCAGCCTACATCATCCCGCCTCTTGGAGCGAGCGCACTCGCTCCACGCCTCCCCTTCCCGGACCACCCTGTAGCCGCAGGCGTTCCATCGCGAACCATGAACAATCCGGCGGGAAGCCCGTCGTGCAGGGCTTCATCGTCGGCCTGTGGCTGTCGGTGGCGACGGCCGCGGGTCTTCAGCGGAGCTTCCAGGGCTCGCCCCTCCGCCTCGACACCGCCAACCCGCTCCTCTGCTGCGGCGCCGCGCGCCGCGGCGCCACATCCGACCCTCTGGATGCCCTGCGCTGCCAATAGGGCTCCGCCCCGGCAGTCTGAGACAGACCAAACTCGCGGACAAGTTCGCTTCCGAGCGCTCATGGAGCCGCCTCACCCGAACCAACGCCGCCCAGCCCCTAGCTCAGCGACGTTTCCGGACTGCGCGTTTCGCGTCCAATTGGCGTGGAGGGGGCCTTCTGCGATCTATCCATGTTGTGCCCCTCGGGCTACGTTCTGCGCCTGTCCTTTCCCTCGCCACTCCTTGCCACCTCCCGTTCGCTCGGGTCCTGCATCAAAAGACCGGCGTCGAGCCCCCAACAAATGCCACAATCCCGCCGACACGCCCCACACACCATCACCGCGAACACCGATCGCGCCTGAGTGCTAGACCACACCGCAATGGCAACGACCGTTGCAGCACTGTGATACGATGGCCCAATATGGCCGAATTTGCTTCCCTCCGAAGTTATTGGCACTTTGCGCAGAGCGTCAAGCGCAAGGCCAGGTTTGTGCACGATGAGGAGGTACGGGAGTTCTTGAAACTCGTCCTTGAGACCAGCGCGTCACGCCGGAAAACAGTACCGAAGGATCAGATTCTTTTTCGAGCGCAGCGCGGATTCACCTGGAAAACGGAGAATAGGGGTGAAGACGACGAGTTTGATGTCGAGGCGGCATATCCGCCCGAGCGCATGCGGCCGAGCGCTCAATACGTCGGTGACGGGCGCGTGAATCCTAGGGGGATTCCATGTCTGTACATGGCCTCAAATCTAAATACAGCTATGGCGGAAGTGCGTCCGTGGCTGGGGTCGCGCGTTTCGTTAGCTCAGTTCAAGGTGATGCGCGACTCTCTCGTGGTTGATTGTTCTCAGGACAAGACAAGGAGTATTCTTCTGGAATTCGGCCGAGAAGCAACCAAGCTCGATGCCGCTGCCAAAGAGGCCGGCGTGTGGGGCGATATAGCCTATGCCTTGTCAGAACCGGTGATGCTCGATGAGCCACACTCCGAATACGTTCCCACTCAAGTGCTGGCTGAGGCATTTCGCAGTCAGGGCTATGATGGCATCGTCTATAAGAGCCTACTGGATGAACGGGGCAAGAATATAGCCCTCTTCGACGTGCAGGCGGCGGAGCTGATCAACTGCTGCCTGTACGAGACGAAGGCTGTGTCTTTCGAGTTCGAACAGGCAGATAATCCATATTTCATCGTGAAGCACTATCCCGAAATCGCGGGGAGTATTGCGACCGATGAGCCGCCAGCGAAAGAGGCCGAAAGCGCGTAAGGTGCGCCCTGCGTCCCGTTCGTTAGTTGGTGCGTTCTGTTAGGTCAGGTTCAGGAGTAAGCAGGCACATAGATCCTGCTGGGCGCCCATGCTTCCATCGAAGTGTCCCACTCGCGCTTCGGTAAGTCAGTCGGCCGTATTATTGGCAAGCGAACTGCCTGGACGACACAAACCGCCCCGGGGAGGGGTGTCGCAACAGACGACGCTCCAGGGATGGATGGCTTTGAGTCACTCCAGGCCGGAGCCTCATTGTCCCGCGCGCTCACAGAGTTGGCCCACATCTTCGCTCCACGCGGGCCCTCCGCGGATCACCCAGTTGCCGGAGGCCTTCCATCGCGAGCCATGAGCGATCCGGCGGGAAACCGGTGGTGCAGGGCCTGCTGGCCGGCCTGTGGCTGTCGGTGGTCGCAGCGGCCCTCGCCATGCTCGGCCCCGCGCGCCGCGGCGGCCGCCAATGGAGTGACAGTGGAGTCCCGCCATTTCTCGCCCGGGTTCCCAGATGATGCTCAGCGCTGACCTTCCCATCCGGCGACCTTCTCGTCCTCCTGCCGGAGTTGCCAGTAGGTGATCCCGGTTGGTGCGACCCGCAGGACCCGGCCCGCGCGATTCGCGTGCGCGTCGAACAAGGGGTGCCGCAGAAAGCGCCGGATGAACGCCGCAACCTCGTACTGCCCCACTGCCGCGACGACAATCGCATAGTGCGGGTGCCGCAGGGAGGGAGTATAGAAGCCGCGGTCGCGCGTGAAGAAGGTGGCCTGACGGAGGCGTCTGAGGAGCACAACAATCTGCCCGTCCTGGAGGCCTTTGCGTCCCACATCCAGACCGATTTGCCGAACCGCGATGTTCCATCCATCCAGCAGCAGCCGCTGCCCGTCGAGGATGTTCTCATCGAGGACGATCACGGGCGTGAAGGCTCAAGGACGTATTCGGTAGCGACGTACTGACCGGCGTGGTCTTGAAACGCTTGGCTCGCCAACCTGACCGCTTCGGCGATGGCGTCTCTGGAGATCCGCCCGCGCCATTCCGCAGCGATGCTCTCCCATGCCAAGCCGGCGCCAACCTGCTCCAGCACGTCCGCGACGAGGATGCGAGTACCTCGGAAGGTCGGCTGGCCATGGCAGACGGAGGGGTCAGCGACGATATACCGGCCGATCATGCGAGGCTTACGCTTCACCATGGGCTTCTTCTCCCCTCCCTAGATTATAGCCGTGGACCTCCCAAAGCGGCCGCTTCACGTAGGCCGCGGCGGGCGAAAAGGCCGACCAGAACGATGCCGGCTCGCCCCTACTCGCGAGCGCGAACCTGGGCTAGTCTCTCTCGCAGGATCGGCGAAAGACCGGCTTCGATGTCCGGCGTGACCAGGCCCGCTTCGTCCAGATCCTTGAGATGCGCTTCGTCCTTGGCGCGAAAGCTCGTGAGTTTCATGCGGATCAAGTCTGCCAGTGGGATCAGTCGAAGTCCCGCGATGGTCCGATAAGGTCCGAGTTCAGGCGTCGGCTCCGCGTAGTCCTGGCGAACTTTCTCGCCAGTGAAGACCAAGTGAACTGCCCTCCGAGCCGAGGGTTCCCCGGTCTGCACCAGCATGTCTACTCCGGCCGCGTGCCGGTATTGAAGACCGAACGGCTCAACGGCTTTCGCGATCTTCTGGAGGTCTTCGCGCCGGACGACAATATCGATGTCTCTGGTCAGGCGTCCAGCATCGGGTTCCATCTCTTCCACATACAGATAGGCCGCCAGACCGCCGGCGACCCGATACTCGAGTCCGGCGGAGGCAAAGGCTCTCTCCACGAGCCTGGCCAGATCAAAGAGTTGACCCACTCGTTCCTCGAAGAATGAATTGACGAAAACCGCCACCGCAGACCTTCCGTCATTATCGCATCCCCGGCAATGGAAGGAACCATCGGAAATTCCGAGGCTGGCCGGTGGGGTAAGTCTCCCGACTTGCCAAACCATTGCCGATTCCCCCGAAGCCTTCACCTCCGGAACGTCCAGCGCAGCTTGACCGCCAGCAGCTCCGTCTCCGGAATCAGCGTCAGGTCGTTGCGGCTCAGGATCAGCCGCCGCCAGCCGCGGTTCCACACCACGAACAGGTCGTTGCCCGGCTTGACGGTCCAGCGCAGACGCATGTTGTTGCCCACGTTCTGCGACTCCGTGTCGTACTGGAGATAACTCGTCAGCACGAGGTTCGGATTGAAAGCGTAGGCCAGGTCAACCTGCCAGAGGCGCTGGATGAACTTGCCCTGCTTGAGATCGCCGAAGTTTTGGTCGCTCCCCACGCCCGCCTGCCACCTCCCTCTGGGAGAGGTGAAGTGCAAAAAGCTCTCCTGCTGGAGCAGGCGCCCGTTGTAAAAGTTCCCGAACCACGTCGTGGTGCCGAACTGCCAGGGCCGGTGCTCGCTGGTCTCGAACTCCAGCCGGAAGCGGTCGAAGCGATAGCCGCCCTTTGGCAGTTCCACCCCCTCGGCAATCTCGAAAGGAGCGGGCAGGTATTCGTACGTCGGCAGCCAGTTGAACTCGAAGCGGTCTCCCGACTCCATCTCCACGTTGACGGGCGCCCACCAGAACTGCCAGGACTCCAGTTGCCCCTGGTAGTTAGTCACCCGATAGAAGCGGTGCTCCATGAACGCCTGCCGGATCCAGCCAAACGGCCCGTCCTTGCTGGGCCGGGGCCGGAACTCGCAAGAGGCGTCCAACCGCCGCGTGCCCGGCCGCGGCAGGAAGCCCAGCGCCGGATCAAGCGCCTCGCCGAACTGGTTCACCGCCGTCGCGCAGTCCCAGCGGTCGTTCGGATAGTCGATCCTAAAGCCCCACCCGGTGCGGTTCCCGCGGGGGACGTCGCCCGCGCTGATGGCGGTCCAGCCGCCGATCAGCAGGTTCTTGTTCCCCATGAACTCCGACGACCGCCAGACCCCGTCAAAGCCCGCCAGGGTGTTCTTCCGCACACCGTCCGGGCTGCCGTTGGTCAGCAGCGTACCGACCCGAAGCTTGGGGCTGACGTCATAGGAGACCCGCCCGGCGAACAGGTTCGTACCCGGAACCAACTGCCCGCTGCCCTGCAAGTAGGTGTCGCGGGTCTGAACATCCAGCAGGCCGACGTTCCAGCGGCCCGCGCGGCCATTCAACTTGACGCCGGCGTCAAGCGGAATCTGCCGCCCCTCGAACAACCCCACCCGCCGGCTGAAAAATGGGATGAAGTACTCCCCCAAGCCCAGGCCAAACGCGTACTGATTCGACCCCTCCAGAAAGAAAGTCCGGCGCTCGGGAAAGAACAGTGGGAACCGCGTCAGGTTCAACTGGCGCGAGTCCACCTCGGTCTCGGCGAAATCCGTGTTGGCCGTGAAGACCGCCGCCATCTGCGGGCTCAGGCGGTAGGTCACGTCCACTCCTGTAGCCCCCTGCCAGAGGCGCCCCTGTCGCTGAAAGAAATCCTTCACCCTCCCGGCGACGTAGGGGCTGACTTCCAGGCCCAGGCCCTGCTCGAGGCCCTCGATTCCCTCCAGCGTGCCGGCGCGGCTGAGGTCGTAGATGAACGAATCCAGCGTGGGTGAGGTCCAGCGCAGCACCGTCCGTTCCCGCGCCACGTTGCGCTCGAAGTTCACTCCCCAACTCGAAAGGCCGCGAGTGAAGCTCAGCGTCCGAGTGGGGATGACGATCTCGGCCGACCACCCCCGCTCACCTCTCGCCGTGCGCGTGTCCCAGACGCCGTCCCAGTCCGTGTTCGGGTGCTCCGGATCGGAGATCAGACCATCCGCCCTGGCCCCGGCGGCGTTGACGCGAAACCAGTACCCCGTCCGCCGGTCCCCGTAAGTGTCCAGGACGACCGCCACCGTGTCGTCTCCTTCCATCTCGCTGTCGCGCCGCATGCTGTGGACGGCGATCCTGGCGGGCTCCGGGTCCACGCAATCAAAACCGAAGTACAGCGTGTCGCGGGTGACCAGCGCGCGGACCGTAGTCCGGTAGGGCGTGGGCTGGCCGGGCCGAGGCGACTGCTGGGTAAGCTCGGCCACCAGGGTGGCCTCGCGCCAGGCCGGCTCATCCAGCCTTCCGTCCAGCTTGATAGAACCGGTCAGGCGAACGGCCTTCAGAACCGAGGTGCTCGGCGACCCCGCGCCCTGCTGGCCGTCCATTGACGCCGCGCACAGGCAAACCACACATACCAGAACGCATCGCTGCATATGGAGAAGTGACCTCTACTGGGGGAACTCTGCGAGCGGGTCGCCGACACACATAAGCTCCAGTGTACACGGCAGAATCGGGGACTGGCTAGGGTGTCCCCCCGGTGGACACCCCTGCCTGTCCCCGATTCCTTCTGCCTGTGCTCCAGGCCGCAAATCCTGCATAATGGTCGCGGGAGGAACACTCTTGCCCTGCCTTTTGCTGATGGCTGCGGCACTCCTGGCCGCCCCGCCTGCCCCGCTCACCATGCGGCTCGACTACTATCACACCGGGACCGCCACCGAAGAGCAGTTCGCGCTAGACGGCCTGGCCCTCGAAGGCAACTGGCCCGGCCGGCTGGACCGTGCCATCGACTACACCAATCTCGGCAAGTATCTCTTCGACGTCCTGGACCGGAAAACCAACCGCCTCCTCTATTCGCGCGGCTTCGCCAGCATCTACGGTGAATGGGAGACCACCGGAGAAGCGCGCCGGATGCGCCGCGCCTTTCACGAGTCGCTGCGGTTCCCCGCCCCGGAAGGTCCCGCCCAGGTGGTAATCAAAAAGCGCGACTCGCAGAACGCCTTCCGCGAGGTGTGGTCGGTGCTTATCGACCCGGCCAGCCCCGCGGTGGACCGCAGCAAGCCCCCCGCCGGCGTCCGCGTCTGGACCATCATGAAAAACGGCGAGCCGCCCGACAAGGTTGACCTCTTGCTGATGGGCGACGGCTACACCGCCGCGGAGATGGACAAGTGGCACGGCGACGCCCGGCGGCTGACCGAGACGCTGTTCGCGGTCTCGCCGTTCAAGGAGAAGCGCGACTCATTCAACGTCTGGGCCCTGGACATCCCCGCGGACGAAAGCGGCGTGGCTCGCCCTTCCGACGGAGTCTACCGGCGCTCGCCGCTTCGCGCCACCTACGACGCCTTCGGCTCGGAGCGCTACGTGCTCACCTTCGACAACCAACGCGTCAGAGAAGCCGCGGCCGCGGCGCCCTGCGAGTTCCTCGGAATCGTGCTCAACGACCGCAAGTACGGCGGAGGCGGCATCCACAACCTCTACGCCACGGTGGCCGCCGATAGCGCCGCGGCGCCCTACATCTTCGTCCACGAACTCGCCCACCACTTCGCCGGCCTGGCCGACGAGTACTACACCTCTGACGTGGCCTACGAGAGCCCCGCCGGACGGCCGGAGCCTTGGGAACCGAACGTCACCGCCGACCTGAAAGCCGCGAAGTGGAAGGAGTTGATCGAGCCTGCTACTCCGCTCCCCACGCCCTGGGCCAAGGACAGCTTCGACGCGCTCCAGAAGCAGGTGCAGGCGCGGCGCCGTGAAATCCGGGCCCAGAAACTGCCGGAATCCGCAATGGAAGCCCTCTTCCAGGCTGAGCTTGGAGAGACCACTAAGCTGCTCGCCGGGCCTCCCTGGGGCGGCAAGGTGGGGGCGTTCGAGGGCGCTATGTACGCGCCCAAGGGCTACTACCGGCCCCAGGCCGATTGCGTTATGTTCACGCGCAACACGGCCGGCTTCTGCGCGGTCTGCCGCCGCGCCATCGAGCGGGTCATCGACATGTACGCCCGCGAACCCGCCCGTCCCTAGCGGAGCATCTGCTATAAAAGGGAGAGCAGAATGAGCTACGGTCTGAATATCCGTCCCGACGCCGCACTGGACTTCGTGTCCCTCGGCGCCCTCGTCCACCGCCTGGACCCGGGGATCATCCCCTTCCGCAAGGCGAGCCAGTGCCAGATCCATGTCAGCGGGGGAGAGTTCAACGTCGCGGCCAACCTGGCGGACTGCTTCCGCTTGCGGACGGGCGTCGCAACGGCGATGGTCAACTACCCGATCGGCGATCTGATCGCTGAGCGCGTGAAGGCTATGGGCGTACAGCCCTTCTACAAGCGCTTCGAGCACAACGGGGTCACCGGCCCGAACATGGCCGCCGTCTACAGCGACCGCGGCCAGGGCACGCGCGCCCCCGTGGTCTTCTACAACCGCTCGAACGAGGCCGCGGCGCGCCTGAAGCCGGGCGACTTCGACTGGAACGCCATCTTCGCCGGCGGCGTGCGCTGGTTTCACAGCGGCGGAATCTTCGCCGCGCTCTCGGAGACCACGCCCGAGTTGATCATCGAGGGGATGCGGGCGGCCAAGGCCGCCGGCGCCGTCATCTCCTTCGACCTGAACTTCCGGGAAAAGCTCTGGAAGATCTCCGGCGGCGCTGACCGCGCGGTGGCGGTCGTCCGGCGCATCGTGGAGCACGCCGACGTGATCGTGGGAAACGAGGAGGACCTTCAGAAGGGTCTGGGCATCCCCGGCCCGGAGGTCGCCGCCCGCTCCAAGCTCGACCCCAGCGCCTTCCTCGCCATGATTGACCAGGTCGTCAAGCTGCTTCCGCAGGTCAAGATCATCGCGACGACCTTGCGCGAGGTCCACTCCACCAACCGGCATAGTTGGTCCGCGGTGGCCTGGGTCAACGGCCAGAGCTACGTCGCTCCCACGTGCGAGCTGGATGTTCTCGACCGCGTCGGCGGCGGTGACGGCTTCGCCTCCGGGTTCTTCTACGGCATCCTCGCGGGCGAGCCGCCGCAAGAGGCGGTCAAGCTGGGCTGGGCTCACGGCGCCCTTCTGACCACTTTCCCGGGCGACACCACCATGGCCACCCTCGAGCAGGTGCGGGCCTTCGCCCAGGGCGGCTCCGCGCGCATACAGCGGTAGAGCCGACGACTCACTGAGCGCAGGTCTTGAACGACTGGCGGAGAGGGGGGGATTCGAACCCCCGGTAGAGGTTTGGGCCCCTACGACGGTTTAGCAAGAAGGCGCCGGCTATCCCGGCAGGTTTCCGCATGTGCCGTTAAATACCGCTTCGTCAACAAGTTCCGCCCCTTAGTCGTCTCTCTCTATCCCGTCATGTTCGCCCCGGTTTCGCCGTGTATTTTTAAATCCCGTTAGCAATCCGTTAGCAGAACTCCGGGCGAAGCGGGAGCGAAGGCCGCCCCTCACTCAACCTCATCCGGCGGGGGCGCCGGCTTCTCTGCCCCGGCGGCTACCGCGTTCTCCGAGGCGGACCGTTCGTAAGCTTCCACGTACCGTCGGGCTTGTTCCTCCGCATCCGCTCGGGACCAGCCCATTTCCAGGAATTGCCTGAGCAACCCTCTGTACGCCTTCTCGTTCGGGGAGAGCTTTTTGCGACCACGTCGCTGGCGCTCAGTGCCCAACTGTGCCCTCAGTGACGGCGAGTCCCCGGAAGTAGAGGCCCGAACAGCCCTGGCCTGCTTAGTATCGGAACACGACAGGCAGCGCGGGTTCTTGCGCCTCAGCGCTTCTCGGTCCAGAATGAACTCCCCGTCACAGAACCGGCAAATGGCCTTCTTTCCTTCAATGAGCCACTTCTGCGCAAGGTGTGTGCACTCCGGATCTATGCAACGGTAGGTCGTCCTGCTTCGCGTTCTCCGCTCGTACGTGTGCAGGTGTTTCTTAGCGGCCATCCTCCTAACGCCTCTCCGCATCCATTGTACGCTGGGCCGGTTGCCTCTGCTGAGTACTCAGGCCGCCACACCTCAAGGCGAGGCAAGGCATGGACATCTACAAGGGCCCTCCGGAGGGCCTCAGCGGTTTCCGGCGGGTCCCGCCCCCTTTTTCCTTCATCGTCCCGGCTCAGCCGGTCGCGCCTGGGGCTTCTATGCACGCGTGGCGGGCATTCTGCCGCTACGGGGCTGTCCAAATCACCTTCCCCGCCGCGTCGTGCAAGCTAAGGTTCGGGCTTCCATCAGGGAGCACGGCCAGAATTGCCCCCGACTTCCCCGCCGCGTAGCGCACGTCCAAACCCGCGCTTCCTTCAGGGCGCACGGCCACGATTGTCCGCTCCTTCTCCGCCGCGTCCATCAAGATTAGGCTCGGGCTTCCGTCAGGGAACACGGTCAGAACCGCCCTAGAGTTCCCCTCCGCGTCGGCCAAGGTCAAGCCCGAGCTTCCCACTGGGAGCACGGTAAGGATTCCATGATTGCCGTTCAACCGTCCGCAGGGTGCGTCGCTAGGTGAGGCGGCGGCTTTCCCGAACTGCCTCGACTAGGTGGCTCTTCAGCCCAGGCGACCCATACGCGAAGGACAGGATGTACTCCACGGTTCGGCTCCTCGTTAGCCGAACGCCGGTTTCATCCTGAATGTCATCCCGTAGATCATCGATGCTTTCCTTATCTGCCCAACCAAGGATGGGACGAGTGTACTCGAGTCCAGGTGCGAGCTTCGCCATGGCCCACCAGACCCACAAGCCCTGCAACGGAAACACGACCACGGCGGCTAGGGGGATACGGATATCCGGGATCACTTCCGCGACAAGCCATAGACCTAGTGACGGAAGGAGAATGTACTTGAACAACTCTTTAACCCAACCCTGACTCTCGCGAGCTAACGCCCTCGCTCGCCTCATGTCTTTGCGCGTTGCACCGCACATCATCCCATAGACCTCCCGGCATTCAGTCCCGCAACCGCTGGCCCGAACACCAGTTTAACACTGGCCCAGGCCGAAAATATTTCCCAGGCCTTCACCGACTCCACGCCGCGCCGGTTCCGCGCAAGAGAAGCCCGCGGTACAAACCAGGGACTCACCCAACCTTTCCAAACTACCGCCGAAACGCCGGCCTCTTGCTCCCCCGGCGCCGGATACTCAATCAGCGCAGACTGGTACAGTGCGAAGAACACCACGCTATCCGGCGCCTCGGCCTTGGCCAGCCGCGCCTCCCGCGCCCCCGGCGGGCATTCTCCCGCTAGGGGGCTTGCCACACCGGCTTCTGCGCCGCAGCGTCCCACAAGATCAGCGCGGGGCCGTGCCTTGTTACGCTCAGGCTCACCCGCTGATTCCCCGCCGGGTCCCACAGGACTAGATCCGGCATGCCGTCCCTCCTCACGCCCAAGTTGACCGCCGCCTTCCCTGGCGGCGCGTCCAGCAAGCGCAGGAACGGCCTTCCGTCGGGGTCCAGGTGTAGGATTGCCCGCATCGTGCCCACCTTGCCCGCGGCGTCCTCAGAGGGCCTGGTGGACCCTTCGTACAAGACCAGCGCTGCTTCTCCCAATGGGAGCAAGCCCAGGGCCGCCCGCACCTTCCCCGCCGCGTCCACCACCTCGAAGCGTCTGGCCTTCACCACCTCAGCCACACCAGGTTCCTCAAACGGTTCCATTATCCTTCTCCTCCCGCTGCTGGCAATGGTAGCTCTTCGCCCGCTTCCGTGCAGCGACTTCAGCCGTTCCTCGCGTCGGGCCTCTCGGCGGGCTATACTAAGTCCAGGTCGAGGTAAAACGGCTAGAGGCTGGCGCAAAGAAGCCGGTCGCTTCTGGGCGGTGAGCGACCGGCGGGGCGCTCGGTACTACCGGCGGTAGCGGCACAGGAGGCTACGATGGAATTGACACCGGAGGATCGCCAGCGCATCTATGCGGAGGAACGAGCACGCCTGGAGGCACAGGATCAACTCAAGGCCGAAAAGAGCGGCCGCAGCTTCGCCGGTGCCGGTCTGGGTTGCATCGCCCTGATCGTGATGGCGGTTCTGGCGTTCGCATTTTGGTCGAGGGATCAGACGACAGCCGAAAAAGGCCCGCCAGGGGCGGCACAAAGCGCGACGCCCGGCCAGATCCGAACGATGCGGGCAACCACCATTTGCAGCCCGACTAGGGATGGCCTCAGTCTCGTGGCAAAATGGGCGGCGAGGGGCGATCGGGAAGAGTACATGCGGGCGGTGATCCGCACCGATTCAGTTGCGGTCGCCGCCGGTACCCGAGTGAAGATCCTGGAGATCGGCGCCTTAGCTCATCAGATCCGGCTGTTGGACTCGGATCAGGAATGCTGGGTTGCCGACGGGACATTCTGAAAGGGGGGGATTGTGGTAAGGCGGGGCGCTGGCGATGGCATAGTCGCCACGCGAGGCGCCTGGTGAACCCCCAGCACGCCCCGCCGCCCGCGCGCGAGGACCCGATCCGGTACACCCGCCATCTGAAGACACTCCACCATTGGTCGGCCGTCGGCAACGCTTATTCCGACAGGATCAGGCCCGAGACTTCCTGATGGCCGTCGGCTCTTCAGGTCGGCCTGGGAATGCGTTTGGGGTGCGGTCCCGCGTAGTAAACGACGACTCTGCGCGTGGTGGGATCAGGCTTGTAGTAGACACGGTCGCCCCCTGTGACCTCGTACCCCCAGAGACCCCTGTGCACCTTTCCTTTCAAGGGATAGACACGACCTGTTTGACGGGTCATCGGGGCACTTCGAAGATCTTCGTAACAGCGCGCTGCATTCCTCGGAGCCCTATTTGCGAGTTCCTCCCACGCCCGATTCACTCGCTGGTTGTGGGCCACTACGGTCCAGAGGGTTTCAGCCCCACTAGGAATCTCCGCGTCAGCCGGCACGTCCAGCGGTTCTTCAGGCACAGAACAGATTCACTCCTCTGAAGGTGGCGCCACAGGGCGAGTCAATGGGACCTGTTCACCGGCAGAATTCACGGCCTCCCTCAGAACCGGACTACGAGCGGCCCACGCACTCTCCTCCCATTCATGGAGCAGAGCATCGAACTCCTCCCACGTTCGCTCTCCCGTCTGTGCTCGGGTAAACGCAGTCAGCACCTCGCTGATCATCCTGCGGAGGTCCTCCTCGTCAAAGACCGAGATCCACTCGAAGTCGTGCGTCGGATCGAGAGGACGTCGCTCAAGGAGCCTCCTGCATGCAGCCTGGAGCAAATCAACCGTGGCCGAAGCATACTCTGAAGCCGCAAGTAGGCGAGCCACAAAGTCCCGGCTCATCAGGGCGAACGCCTCCTCATTCCGCATGATCGTGACTGGCCCGCGAAGGGCACGATCCAAGACGGCACCCGACTGCCTATTCAGAGTGGTGGCGCTCACAATCTGGTCCCCAAAGAGGATCGCTGGCGTGGTCATTTTGGGCTCCTCGGCTTCTCCGTATATATCTACGTTCAATTATACGTATCGGTTGCCACAAGATGCAACTGAAATCTTGACGTGGCCCTTGCCCGTCAGCGCCTAAGCGCCGAAAAATCAATGAGTTGGGCGAGTTCATGTCTCAACGCATCTGAAATGGTTTGGGCGTCACTGCCCTGGACTCCCCGAACCCGGGCCCGGTGCCGCGCGGTGACGGGTTCGCCTCCGGGTTCTTCTACGGCATCCTCGCGGGCGAGCCGCCGCAAGAGGCGGTCAAGCTGGGCTGGGCTCACGGCGCCCTTCTGACCACTTTCCCGGGCGACACCACCATGGCCACCCTCGAGCAGGTGCGGGCCTTCGCCCAGGGCGGCTCCGCGCGCATACAGCGGTAGAGCCGACGACTCACTGAGCGCAGGTCTTGAACGACTGGCGGAGAGGGGGGGATTCGAACCCCCGGTAGAGGTTTGGGCCCCTACGACGGTTTAGCAAACCGCTGCTTTCGACCACTCAGCCACCTCTCCGTGGCGTAGGGGATCGCATTTCGATATTACCACAACCACCCAGGGCGCTGGGGCGGCGGGCCGTGACCGCCAGCCCCGGGGCAGGGAAACGTTTTCGACCGCCCCCACTTTTTAGGCCAACCTGGGCAGCGCAGTAGTGTAACCTAGTACCAAAGAGGACCGGAGAGCCAGATGGCCAAGTTCGTGCTAGGCAAGACCATAGACGCCCGGAAGTTGAACAAGCGAACCGGCATACCCACGGCCGAGCCTTCCGTCACCATCCCCTACGGGGCGATCATTGACAGCCTCGCTCCAGATGGGGACGTGGACAAGTTCACGTACCTCGGCGAGCCGTTCCAGTGCCCGCATGACATCATGGCGGGCGCCCTGCAAGCAGCGCCCGGCGCCCAGAAGCCGGAAGCGGCTCCCCCCGCAGCGAAAGCCGCCAAGCCCGAGGCGGCCGCGGCAGAGCTGCACTGGGAGACCGTCCCGTCCAGCGAGTTTGAGGTCCGGCGCGCCAAAGTGCCGGGCGGATGGCTGGTGACGGCGGGCGGCGGGGTGACCTTCCTGCCCGACCCGGACCACGCCTGGGACGCCGGCTCGCCGGAGTGAGCCAGCGGCCCTCGGATTGCCACGCAGGCTGCGGCGGGTTTGACAAGCCACGGGCGCCTTCGCTACGCTGGTATTTTTGCGGATTGAGGAGTCTGCACCCCCGTCCATGAAGACGCTATTCCCGTCCCAGAAGCAGATTACGCGCGCCTGGTATTTGCTGGACGCCGACAGGCAAGTGCTGGGCCGGCTGGCCAGCCGGGCCGCCATGCTGCTGATGGGAAAGCACAAACCCACCTACACCCCCTTCCTGGATACGGGGGACCACGTGGTGGTGGTCAACGCCGCGCGGGTGCGGCTAACCGGACGCAAAGAGGAGCAGAAAGTCTACCGGCGCCACTCGGGGTACCCGGGAGGACTGGCCGAGGTCAGCGCCAAGAGGCTGCGCGGAACCCGCCCCACCCGACTGGTGTACAACGCCATCGCGGGCATGCTGCCCAAGACCAAACTGGGCAAGCACATGCTCCGCAAGCTGCGGGTCTACGCCACAGACCGGCACCCACACCAGGCGCAGAACCCGGTTCCGGCGCCGGCGGTGAATTGAGTGATAGCTTTGAGAGGACACTAAGTGGCATCCACGCTGCAACAACAGTACTTGGGAACGGGCCGGCGGAAGTCCGCCGTGGCGAGGGTGTTTTTGAGACCCGGCAAGGGCCAGATCTCCGTCAACGGCAAGCCCTTCGAGGAGTATTTTCTGACCGAGTCCTGCCGCACCGCGGTGCGCCAGCCCCTGCTGGCCACCGAGACGGCGGACCGGTTCGATGTGCTGATCCTGGCGGACGGCGGAGGGATGACGGGTCAGGCCGGAGCCGCGCGCCGGGGCATCGCCCGGGCGCTGGTGGAGTTCAACCTCGAGCTCCGCCCCAAACTGAAGTCCCTGGGCTTTCTGCGGAGTGACCCTCGCCGTCACGAGCGCAAGAAGTACGGCCAGAAGGGCGCCCGCAAGCGCTTCCAGTTCTCGAAGCGATAATGGACACATAGCCCGCGCACGCAAATCTCGCTTCGGAAGGCGTGTGAGGCAAGCGATTAAGGAGGCAGTTTGCCGTCAATCTCGATG
>CAYGVJ010000045.1:0-12988 GCA_964353255.1 uncultured Solibacteraceae bacterium
CAGGCCCTGCGCCCGCGCCCATTAAAGCGCCTGTATAACGGGTTTGTGCATCTGGTCGATCTTCTGGGAGAACCCCTGACCAAGCAGGATCATCGCGCTGGAGGGTCGCCGCTTCGGCCGCCGCCTACTTGGGACACCTACTACTTGCAGCCGGATCGGTACCGGGTTCGTATCCCGCAATCGGCTTCTAACGGGTTATACTGGCCCTTGGTGGGGCTGTATGAACCGTCGACCCTGAACCTCCTTCCGATCCGGCACGCGAATGGGCAAACGTCAGGCGGGAGCTACCGGTTGCCTCCCGTGAAGGTTGTGGGGGCCAACCCACCCAGCAGGCCGCAGAATCCTGTTTCGGCGCGACTGGGAGATGTCGCTACTCTCCAAGGCTACGACCTGGGCCTACCGGAGGGTGGTCTACGGCCAGGCAGCCAATTCAGCCTGACGTTGTACTACCGGAGCGAAGCGCCGACGCCGGTAGGCTATACCCAGTTCGTGCACCTTTACAGTCCTGAGCTCGGGATGACGGCCCAGCAGGACTCTCCCCCCCTGAACGGAGCCAATCCGACCTGGTCATGGGTACCGGGCGAGATAGTATCCAATATGGTAAAACTCCGGGTGGCCGACGACGCGAAGCCGGGATCGTACGACCTTGAGGTCGGGCTGTATGATCCCACAGATGGTGCTCGCCTGCCGGTGCGAGATCGGGCTGGGAGCCTGCTGGCGGAGGGCAAGATCGTGCTGACGACACTACGGGTTGAACAATGAGGGTTAGAAGAAGCTTGAGCGTAGTCTCCTGGCAGGCCGGTCGATGGACCGTGCCGCACGAGGGCGCTGATTGCAGGGAGAAATGTTAGAAGACCAGGTGACCAGTCAGCCTAGGCCCTACTTCGCTGGACTTGCCACACGTCTGTTGCCCTGGGCCGCCTTCGGGTTGTTCATGGTTTGGGCATGGGGTGCGCGAGATCCCTTTCGGACTTTGCCCGCCTACGGCGACGCCCTTGAACCGGTAGGAGCAGCTTCGTGGATTGGCGAGGCCATCGCGCGGGGGCAGAATCCTCTGGTATACCCTCTCAATTTCCTCCCCGAGGGCTGGCGCATCGCCAGCCATTCCACAGGATTCTTCTTGTATCTTGCCCTTGCGCCGGTGGCGAGTGTGGCCGGGAGCGCCTTCGCCTACAACCTTTTCAGTGTGCTGGCCTGTGTATTGGCTTTCACGGGCGCCCTATTGCTGGCGCGCCGTTTCCTGCCTTCATTGCCAGCGACGGTGGTGGCGCTGGCCTTTGCCTTTGGTGGTGTGCGCTGGCAGCAGCCACTCACCGGTGGTTTGCACATGTTCCTGGGTTCAGCCTTCCTGCCTTGGATGCTGTGGAGTGTGGAGCGGGCCCGTTCTTCGCCGCATCGCCGGGTCGCCTGGCTGGCAGCGGCTGGCCTGTTCTGGGCGCTGTCCTTCATTTCCTCTCTCTACTTTGTCTACATCGGCGGGGTTATGATGGGCGTGTGGATTCTGGTGCCGCGAAACGGTGAGCAGCGCTCGTGGCGGATGCGTTTGATCGACCTGTGCTTGGTATGCGCGATTTTTCTACTGCTCAGCAGTCCCTCTCTGATACTCAATGCGCGCGAGAGTGCGATCGCGGATCCCGCTTTCTACAGCATAGCTGGTGCGAACTCTATGGGCGCCAGCTTGAACAGCCTGCCTATCCCGTTTCTGTTCCATCCCTGGTTGAGCTCGATCGCCGCCTGGCTTTTCCGGGGTCCACCCTTTGAGCAAGACACGGGGAACTTTGGCATTGTAGGGAGTTTGGCTGCGCTGATCGGTGCGGTTCTGGTCTGGCGGGACAAGGCCTGGCGCTCGACATTGATCTTGGTCCTGATCTCCCTCGTGCTGGCTCTGGGCCTGACACTCCGCTGGAATGGAGATGCAGTACAATGGCCTGCCCTGCGGCCGCTCAACCAAGTGCTCTGGCAGATCGGGCATACCCTCAAGCCGGACTTCTTCAGGGATGTTCAGCCGGGGAAGTCATTCGCAGAGGGAGTTCCGTTGCCTGCGTATGTGCTGACCTTCTTTGTGCCATACCTGGAGAGAGGCCGGATGTTTGCCCGGTATGCGCTGGCGGCAAGCCTGGGAGTTTACCTTCTGGCTGGCCTGGCGCTGGCCCGGGTGCGCCGTACCTGGTTGCAGGCCATCGTTGGCTGCCTGCTGATTGTGGAGATCGTGCCGCCCCGCCTGGAGGCGGTGCCGTTCCCACCTGCGAATCACCCCGCCTATGAGTGGCTCAGTCAACAAGAACCATTGGATGCCGGCATTGTCAATGTGTTCGCCGCACACGCTTCGACCGTGGTCTTGTCCATCTTCGGCTACAACCTGCTGGCGCCGAGTTACCACAGACACCCGACAGCGGCCGGCGCTGCTGGCGTCATTCCGAGACACACAGAGTACCTGAACAGTTGGCTGGCGACGCATGAGCATCCATTCTGGCAACCGGATTTCGCCGCCATCCTACGCAGCTACGGCATCAGATACGTTGTGCTAGAGATGCAGGGTGATTGGGAAAGTGGGCTTTGGGAGGAAGCCCAGGCCGCAGACCAGGTCAGACCGGTCCGCTGTTTTCCTCCACCGGACGGGGTGGCGCCTTGGCCATGGCCTATTTGCGTTCTGGAGATTCCGCCTTCCCGTTGGCCTGACGTGAATCTACTACTGCACGATGGCTGGTCTGGAAAGGAGGATTGGGGTGTGTGGGCTGAAGGGACGGAATCGGACGCGCAATGGATCGCCACCCGCAAGTCACCGGCACGGCTGACCCTTTCCGCGTTTCCGCAGTGTGTGCCGGGACAGAACCAGGAGATCCGGCTGGATTTCAATGGCACAACCATTGCTACACATGAATGGGCTGACTGTGAGCCCTGGACTGCTTCCGTGGACATACCAGCCGCGCTGGTTCAGGTAGGAGCGAACGATCTCGATCTCTTCAGCGCCTACGCGACGACGCCGGCCGATAGTGCCAACGGCGATGCACGTCGGCTCTCGGTGGGTTTTACTGAGCTGAAGATTGATTTGCGGGAATCGGTAACCTCTGGTAATACTGCGATCAAATGACTGAGTCAGCGAGGCAGCAAGCTGGCCTATACCCAGAGGACCTCAGTCCACCGTCAGTTCCATCTCCGATGACTGCCGAGCGGGTCGCAGGGCGTCACGTTAAAGCCGTGTGGGGCGGAGTGCTGGCGGCCTTACTGGTGCTTCCAGCCCTGTGGCCCCTGTGCCGCCCCGGTTTCTTCGTCTCCGATGATGGCCGCTTCCATGTCTATCGGATCGCTGCCTTAGCTCAGGCATGGCGACAGGGTGTCCTTCACCCCCGGCTTTTCCCTGAATTCGGCTTCGGGTACGGGCAGGCGGTACTCAATTTCTACGCACCGTTGAGTTACTGGCCGGGCGCTCTTTTCGCGATGTTGGGGATAGGGCCGGTCGCGGGAGTGAAGTTGACCATCGCCCTGGCGTTTGTTCTGTCGGCGCTGGCAGCCTATGGTTACGCCAACTACCTGTGGGGTCCGGCGGGAGGGGTGTTGGCGGCGGTGGCATATACCTATTTCCCGTACCACCTGGCTGATGCATACCTGCGTGGGGCCGTTCCCGAGCACCTCGCGTTTATCTGGCCCCCCCTGATCCTGTGGGCCTACACAGCCGCTTTTGGGAAGGAGAAGCCGGTGGCTCCCTTCCTTTGGGGCACGCTGGCATGGGTAGGTCTCGTCTACACGCACAACCTGACCGCCGTGTTGATGATCCCGACAGCCGGGTTATATCTCCTGGTCTTGGCGGGCTGGAGCGGGCGGTGGCGGCGGCTGGTCCCCGCGCTGGGTACCATGATCCTGGCACTCGGCGTGACGGCGCCGCTCTGGCTACCGTTCCTGGCCGAGAGCTATGCCGTCGGGATCGGGCTTGGCCCCTCTGACGGGTACATGAAGCATCTGGCGCCGATGGGACGATTCGTGCAGATCGCGCCGCTGTACCGCTATGGACTGGAGCGCGGCGGTGCAGTAGACCACCCACTCAGTTGGTTGACGGCGGCGCTGTTTTTCGTTGTGCTGGCGCTTCTGGCCTGGCGGCTCATCCGGAGGCAGCGGGTGGAGGCTGCACCGGTGGTAGGGTTCAGCCTGGCACTGACTGCAACGTCAGCTCTCATGGTGACCAGTGCCTCTCTTCCTGTGTGGCTGAGGACGGCTCCTGTGTTGGCGCAGTTGCAGTACCCGTGGCGGTTTATGGCGTTGGCCAACCTGGGCGTGCTGGGGTTGGCGGGTGCGCTGCCGGGATTGCTGTTCCATGGAAGGGTGGACGACGGACGACCGACGACAGTCTATGGTCGATGGTCTATCGTTCTTATGCTCATCGTGGCGTTGTTCGTACTCCAAGCCCTGCCGAATGTTCCCGCCGAGTCGCTTCCGCTAACTGATGCAGAGGCCTGGGCGCCGGATCGCATGTGGCGCGAAGATGCCGAGGCGGGGCAGGTGGGCGCCACCTGGACGGGGGAGTTCCTGCCGCTGACGGTGGGCGAACAGCGCTGGGCGTTGGGACGTCCTCGCCCCGGCGCCAACGACGGACGCGCGCCGGACCCGCTTCCGCAGGTGCAGCTCAACCGGATAGGATATCTGTTCACGGACCTTGGAATCCGCACGGAGGATCCGATGACGGTCCGGCTCCACCAGTTCTACCTGCCGGGGTGGGAGGCGCGCCTCGATGGGCAGATTGTGCCTGCGTACCCCTCGGGCGAGTTAGGGTTGGTGAGTGTGGACGTGCCTGCAGGCACGCACGCTCTGCGCCTGGCCTTCGGCAGGACTCCGGCACGCGCAGCCTCTATGCCGATCCGGGCGCCGAGCCCACCGGAAACCGCGACATCACCGGCTGGAATCTGCTGGGCGGCTGGACCCGCATCCTTAGCCCGGCCAGGATTAACGAACTGCGCGCGGCCTGGGTGGACCGCACCACGCTGCTCCATTCACCCAGCATCGGCAAGAACTACCCGTCAACGCTCGGGCTGCGCGGCATACCCGACGACGCCTTCCCGCGGTTCAACATCACCGGCTACACGGCGCTGGGATCCAATCAGCAGAAGCGGGACCAGACTCCCATCCGGCAGTCGCAAGTCTCGGACACCATCTCGTGGATCAAGGGAACTCACTCGGTGCGCTTTGGCGGCGAAGCGCGGCGCTCCCGCAACCAGGACCTGCGGCTGCAACTGGTCTCCGGCGCGTTCACCTTCAATCGTAACGTCACCGGATTGGCCAACCGCAATACCACCGGCAACAGTATCGCATCCATGCTGCTGGGCACGCCTTCGAGCTTCTCGGCGGCGAGTCCGCCGGTCATCGACCGCAGTTCCTGGTATCTGGCCGGCTTCTTCCAGGATGACTGGCAGATCCACCGCAACCTGGTGCTCAATCTCGGCGTGCGTTGGGAAATGGATACGCCATTCCGCACCGAGAAGAACATCCTGAACGGTTTCGACATGGGCGCCATCAATCCGGTCTCGCGCACCCGCGGCGTGGTGAAATTCGCCGGGGTGGGAGGTTTCCCGAGCGCTCCCCACGATACCGACTGGAACAACTTCGCGCCGCGTATGGGTTTTGCCTGGAAGGTATTCGGCAGCAGGAAGACGGTGATCCGCGGAGCTTTCGGAATCTTTTATGCGGCGCCTTACGACGGCGGGGACGCCACCACGTCGGTCGCCACCGGCTTCGGAGATTCGCTGGTCATCCCCAACGGCGACGACGGCTTGCCCATCTCCTTCCGGCTGCGCGACCCGATTCCGGTGGCTACCGTCCGCAGCACGCTCGACGACAGCTTCGGGGCGGTTCCCGTGGGAGCCCAGCCATCCACCTCCGTCAGCTTCTATGAGCGCAAACGCGCCACCGGGTATTCGCAACAGATGAACCTCTCGGTGCAGCGCGAGGTGTTTAGCGGCATGATGGTGGATCTCGGTTATCTCGGCAACCTCTCGCGCAAGATGCCGAGCGATCCGCTCTCCATCAACCAAATCCGTCCCGAACTGCTCGGCCCCGGCAGCAGCCAGGCGCTGCGGCCATATCCGCAATTCTCCGACGTGCTGGTCCAATCGCCGCCCCTGGGCGTGATGAATTATCACGCGTTCGTGGCCAAGGCGCAGAAGCGCTTCTCCAAGGGCTTCAACCTGCTCGCTACGTACACCTGGGCCAAAGCGCTCGACAACACCAGTTCCATCGCCGCCCTCGGCAACGAGGGCAGCGCGTATTCGAACCTGTACAACCGGCGGGCGGATTACGGGCCCTCGGAAAACGACATCCGCCACCGCGTTACCTGGAGTTCGGTCTACCAGGTGCCGTTCGGCCGCGGCCGCAAGTACGGCAGTAACAGCCTGGTGGGCGCGGTTTTCGGCAACTGGTCGATCGGTTCGGTGCTGATCTGGCACACCGCGCCACCGTTCACCGTGCGAACCGCGACCAATACCACCCAGGCGTTCTCGGCGGGCCCGCTGCGCGCCGACGTGATTGGCGATCCGAACCTGGGCGCCTCCGAGCGGTCGGTCTACCGGTGGTTCGATACCGACGCGTTCCGCCAGCCGGCTCAGTACCAGTTCGGCAACCAGGGCGTCAACATCGTCCGGGCGGCCAACCGCCTGTCGCTAAACGGCTCCATCCTGCGGGACTTTCCGGTCAATGACCGGCTACGCTTCCAGTTTCGGGGAGAGGCCTTCAACCTGCTCAACAACGCGGTCTTCGGGCTGCCCGGCCAGATCCTGGGGAACGCCGATTTCGGCATCGTCAGCACGGCCGCGGCTCCCCGGCAGGTTCAGCTAGGTGCGAGGATGGTGTTCTGATATGAACCGGCGAAATTTCCTCTCCGTATCGGCCGCCGCGCTGGCGTGCGCGGGCAAAGCGATCCCGGCGCCGTCCTCGCCGAACGTCCTCATCGTGCTGGCCGATGACCTCGGCTGGCATGATGTCGGATACCACGGCAGTGAGATCCGTACTCCAAATATCGACCAGCTGGCCGCGCAGGGGACGCGCTTCGAGCGCGCCTACAGCTTTCCGGTCTGCTCGCCGACGCGGTCGGGGCTGATGACGGGGCGCTCGCCGATGCGTCTGGGTACGGGCTACACGGTGATCCGGCCGTGGTCGAATTACGGCATCCCGGTGGAGGAGCGCTTCCTGCCGCAGGCGTTTCAAGAGGCGGGTTACCAGACATCGATTGCGGGTAAGTGGCACCTCGGCCACGCTTACAAGAAGTTCCTGCCGCGCGCCCGGGGCTTCGATCATGCCTATGGGCATTTGAACGGCGCCATCGACTACTACACCCACGAACGCGACGGCGGGCTGGACTGGAATCGCAACGGGACCAGCGTCCGCGAGGAGGGCTACTCGACCTTCCTGCTGGGCGCCGAGACCGTGAAGCGGATCAAGAGCCGCGACAAGGCCCGCCCGTTCTTCCACTATCTGGCCTTCAATTCGCCGCACGCTCCGCTCGAGGCACCGGCGGAGATCCTCGACCGGTACGCCAATATCAAGGACGAGAAGCGCCGCAGTTACTGCGCCATGACGGACGCGATGGATCAGACCATCGACAAGGTGCTGGCGGCGCTCGAGGAGGAAGGCATCGCCGGCAACACGCTGGTGCTGTTCTTCAGCGACAACGGCGGACCCGTCGGCAGCGGCGCCACCAACACACCGCTGCGAGCAGGCAAGGGGACGACCTTCGAGGGCGGCATCCGCGTGCCTGCCCTCCTGCGCTGGCCGGGGAAGATCAAAGCGGGCGCCGTTTCCAGTCAGGTGATGACCATGATGGACTACTTCCCCACGCTGATCGCCGCCGCCGGCATTGAACCGGGCAATCACCGTCCCTGCGACGGGCGCAATCTCTGGCCGGCCCTCGTGGCGGGCCGGGTGGAGCCGCGGGAAGACATCTTCTTCTCGGTGGAAACCGGCGGAGCGCTGCGCTACGCCGTCCACCACCAGGAGTGGAAGCTGGTGATCGACGGCGAGAAGAAGTTGCTCTTCCGCATCGTCGAGGATCCGAACGAGACTACCGACCTCGCGGCGAAAGAGCCGAAGCTGGTGGCCGACCTGGCGGCGCGCATCGACCAGTGGAAGCAACTGCACCCGAAGAATGGGGAGCGGGACACCCGCGTGCCCAAGGGATTCCAGTCGCCGCCGCTGTGGGCGGAGGCGGCGCGCGAGGGGTAGGGCGCGCCCGCCTGAAGTGGGCATAATGGTCCGGGGAGTTCGAATCCACAACGGGCATCCCGTTTAAGGACTCGGTGGACGGCGGCACGGAAGTCCGCGAGCCACGCCACGTACTCGGCCTGGTCCTCATTGCCATAAGCTTTTTGACGCAGCAGGGCAAACGGAGGGCTCGTCATGACCAGATCAACTGAGGCTTCCGGCTCAACAGCTTGGGCGGTTAGATTAAGATGGAGTACCTGCCGCCCTACGCGCCGGAACTCAATCCGGTTTCAGAGCCTTTTGAAGATCCATCAGGCCGTCGTCGGGGAGTGCCCGGATTGGTGGGGCGGCGTGAACTGTCTGGATCTCCCTCCCAGAGAGGTCTTTCAGCACCTCGCGGCGGAAGTAGCGGGCGTATGGGTGGACCATGCGGAGATCGACGAGCAGGGCGCGCAGCAGGGGCGGGCTGAGGCCATCCAGGCGGCGCGTTCCGAGAGCGGCTGGCAGGGACTGTACTTCGGCGGCGTGGCCTTCAAGTACCAGCGGCCCGTCGAGGAACTCGAGCGGGCTGCCCGCCTGGCGGCCCGCTATATGGACGTGGTGACCACCGGGAACTGGACCCGTTGCGCGTGCAGGCGTTGGTCGAGGCGGTGAAGTAGGTGGGGCGGAGCGCCACATGGAGAATGCACAGCCCTGTGACCCGCAGATTGGCAAGCTGATCGGGCACTATCGCGTGCTCCGCCGGATTGGCATCGGGGGCATGGGCGCGGTGTATTTGGCCGAGCGCGCCGACCACGAGTTCCAGCAGCAGGTGGCCATCAAAGCGCTGCGCCCGGGGCTGGAACAGTTGGACATCCAGCACCGCTTCCTGGTCGAACGGCAGACCCTGGCCGCGCTCGAACACCCCAACATTGTCCGCCTGCTGGACGGAGGGACCACCGAGGAGGGGCGGCCCTACCTGGTCATGGACTACGTGGAGGGGGTCCCCATCGACGAGTATGCCTATGCGCGGGAGCTGGGAATCGAGGCCCGGCTGGAACTGTTCCGCACGGTCTGCGCCGCTGTTCACTACGCCCATCAGAACCTGGTCGTGCACCGGGACCTGAAGCCCACTAACATCCTGGTGACCGGCGATGGTGTGCCTAAGCTGCTGGATTTCGGCATCGCCAAGATCCTCACCCCGGAGCCCTCGGAGAAGGCCGCGGAAATGACCCTGACCGGGTCGCGGCCGATGACCCCGCAGTACGCCAGCCCGGAGCAGATCCTGGGCCAGCCCATCACCACGGCCAGCGATATCTACTCTCTGGGCGTGCTGCTGTACCGCCTGCTGACCGCCCATCATCCCTACGAGTTCACCACCAGCTCGGACGCGGAACTGGTCCAGCTCATCTGCCAGAGGGAGCCGGAGAAGCCCAGCGCCCTGCTGCGGCGGCTGGCCCGCACCCCAGGGGCGAAGGTCCCGCTGGGCGATGGACGTCCCGAGGCTCTGGCCCGGCGCTTGAGCGGGGACCTGGACATGATCGTGATGATGGCTCTGCGCAAGGAGCCGCAGCGGCGGTACTCCTCGGTGGAGCACTTTTCCGAGGACATCCGGCGGTACCTGGCGGGGCTGCCGGTGACGGCGCAAAAGGACACCCTACGCTACCGGGCGTCCAAGTTCGTCCAGCGGCACCGCGCGGCGGTGGCCGCCGCGGCGCTGGCGGCGGTGGCTCTGGTTTCGAGCACGATCGTCTCGCTCGAGCAAAGATACCGAGCCGAGCGCCGCTTCCAGGAAGTGCGCGAGCTGGCCCGCTTCGTGTTGTTCGAGTTCGACGACGCCATCCGCTCCGGCATCACTCCCGCGCGCAAGAAACTGGTTGAGCGGGCGCTGGTCTACCTGGACCGCCTGGCGCGGGAGACCTCCCGGGACGTCTCTCTGCGCCGGGAGCTGATGGAAGGCTACGTCAAGGTCGGCGATGTCCAGGGGAACCTCTACGGCCCGAACCTGGGGGACTCTTCCGGAGCGCGGCAGAGCTATGGTCGCGCCCTGGAGCTGGCCCAGGCGCTCTACGCTGCCGACCCGCAAGACCCGGTCGCGCGCCGCGACTTGGCCCGCGCTCGGGCGAAGCTGGGCGACCTGACGGCGCTGGGCGGAAACCGCGCCGAGGCTCTCCAGGAGTACCGGCAAGCCTTGCAGGTTTTCGACGAGCTGGCCGCCGCCAACCCCAAAGACCTGGACGCCAAACGTGACGTGCTCAGCCTGGCCAACAAGGTGGGGTTCACCCACTACCAGTTGGGCAACCTGGCTGCGGCACTGTCCAGCTACCGGCGCTGCCTGGCCATGGCCCAGGAATTGCATCAAGCCGAGCCCAGCGGGCCTGCGGCGCGACGGGCCCTGGCGGTGGGCTATGAGCGCGTGGGCGAGGTGCTGGCCCGCACGGGCCGGACCGCCGAAGGCTTGGTGAGCCTCCGGGCGGCGCTCGAAACCTACCAGGCGCTGGCCGCGGCCAGCCCCGCCGATGCGCAGACCCAGCGCGACGTCTCGAATACCTACACCATCATGGGGGACATCCTGCTGGCCGCCGGCAGAACCGCGGAAGCTCTGGACAGTTACAGCCGCGGGCTACAGATCGCCGAGGCGCTGGCCAGAGACGATCCCCAGAACAAGCAGGCCAGAACAGACCTGCACCTGGCGCTGGGCCGCCTGGCGGACGTGCTTTCGGCGGCCCACCAGGCCCAGCAGGCCCGGGCCATGGCCGAGCGCGCGCTGCGCCTGCTGCGGTCGTTGGTCGATTTGCCGGACGCTTCCCAGTATGACCTCCAGAACTACGCCTGGATCCTGGTGACCACACCGTTTGCGGACTTGCGCAACGCCGCCCGCGCCGAATACTACGCCTGGAAAGCCGTCGAGATGACCCAGGCCAGTGATCCTCGGGTCCTGGATACCCTGGCCCGCGCCTACGAGGCCGGCGGGAAGCTGGAGCCGGCGGTCAAGACCGAGATGCAGGCCCTGGCGCTGCTGCCACCTCTGGCGCCGGGCGTGGGCGTCTCGGACCTGAGGAAGGAACTCGAAAGCAACCTGACGCGGTTCAAAGACGAGCTAGGCCGAGCGCCGCCGGAAAAACGGTAGGGCCACCGGGCCCGCCCTGGCCACCAGCGCCGGCACTACCGGACATTCTCCAGCTACTACAATCGCTGAGGTACTACCCCGCCCGGAGTGGGACCCTTCGGTGCCCTGGCGAACACGGCAATCCACTGCCCGCGCTGGTTCCAACGCGCCACCTCGGTCAGCCCGAAGCTGGCCTGTAACTCCTCGGGCGAGATGGGAGCCTCCCAGCCGTAGAAGCGCTCACGAAAGGCGCGGAGCCAATCCCAGCGCCCGAGGTTGAAGCCTGCCTCCCAATCCCTGGAGTAGAGCACGAAAACGCCGGTCCGCTGCCGATCCAGGGCCCTCACGGTCGAGAGCTTGAAGTCCGGAATCGCCTGGACCGCCAGGCGTCGCTGGACATAGCCATAATCCGGACGACGCAGCGCCGCCGACAGCGGCCAGGCCGTGGTGATGGCGCGCCCGGCGTAGTGCCGCTCCAGGAAGCGGGACGCGTTCTGGTGCAGTCGGACGAAGTCCGCCACCGCCAGGTTGTTCTCGTAAGGGAACGGGTAGGGAGGGTTCACAAACAGGCCGGCCAGCAGGCCGGCCAGCACCACGCCCCGGCTGAGCCGCATCCAAACGGAAGAAGAAACCGACCAGGCCGCGGCCATGGCGACGTAGACCAGCGGCAGCACCGGCAACAGGTACCGCTCCAAGGCCGCGCCGCCCAAGAAGCTGACCACCAGCACATGGCTGAGGGCCAGCGTCCAGGTGACTCTCCAGGCCATATGGGAGTAAATCTTGGTGCGGCGCGCCGCCCACCACACGGCCAGCCAGCCCGCCCAATGGAAGTTGGCCGCCAGCAGGTAGTAGAGCCGGCGCAGCAGCGCCGCTCCGGCCCGCACCGGGTGCAAGGGAAAGAGCAAGTTGTAGCGCGTGAATTCAGCGTTACCCAGTGGAGACCCCGTCCGGAGGTACAGCGCCGCGAGCCACGCCCCAAGGGCGGCCAGCGGCAGGGCGAAGTACAGCGCCTGGCGCGGCTTCCCCTCGCGCCACAACCAGAAGGCAAACACCAGCGGGACCACCACCCCGGTCTCTTTCACCAACACCAGGGCGGTTGAGACCAGCGCCGCGGCCAGGAACCGTCTCCCCAGAAAGCACGCCAGGGCCCACACCGTCAACAACATGGCCGGCAGATCCAACTGGGCCAGCATCGCCTGGGTGTAAACCAGCGGGCAAAGCAGCAGGGCCAGGACCGCCCAGAACGCCGGCGCGCCGCGCACACCCCGGCATAACCGAATGGCCAGCAGGAAGGTGACAAACACCGCCGCCGAGGCCACGAGCAGCATGGCCGCGCGGGTCGCCGGGATCGAGTACCCGAACAAGCTCCAGGCCCCGGCCAGGTACGCCATCAAGCCGGGAGGATGAACATTGGGGACCGTCGAGCGCGGAATCCAGAGCCCCAGCCGGTGCAGGTCCAAGGCCGCCGGAATGAAGTATCCCAGCTCGTCCCAGTACAGAGGCAGGCCCAGCAGCGGAAGGTGCGTCGCAAAGACGATCCCAACGAATAGGACGAAGAAGAACAGATAGGTTTCGGGACACACTCGCCGGCGCGCTGGGACTGCGGCATCGGATTGCTGATCGTGAGCGACCCTGATTGCGCTCTCAACCCCGTGGCGCGGCCTCCCCAGGCTGCCGTCTCGGCACTCATGCCGAGACATGCTCTTGCCGGCCCAGGGG
>CAYGVJ010000045.1:13088-37930 GCA_964353255.1 uncultured Solibacteraceae bacterium
TGAACTAGCGTCGAGACGAGTCTCGACGCGGCAGGCTGAAGCCCGCGCCACATCTGCCGAGACATGCTCTTGCCGGCCCAGGGGTGAACTAGCGTCGAGACGAGTCTCGACGCGGCAGGCTGAAGCCCGCGCCACATCTCGGGCAGACTCGGAGACCGATGAGAAATCCGGGCTGCCGCCTCCATTACTGAATCACGCCGCCCTGTCCCTGCGGCTCCAGCCGGATCTCGCCAAAAGTGGCCTCATACTGCGAGAGGTTCTGCTGAAGAAGGTTCAACAGGGCTTTAGCTTGCTGGGGGCTCAGGTAGACGCCCTGGAAGTTCCGGATCGACACGCTCTCGGGAGCAGTCTGGGTGATGATTCCGAAGACCAGGGCGACGTCCCACAGGCTGGCGCGAACCTGCACGCTGTTCGCATAGGCTTCCCGATACTCGGGCGCGTTCTCCAATTGGACGCGCGGCTGCGGCGGGGTGATGGACATAGGATGCTAGCCTTTCGTGGCGCCTTTGGCGCGGTCGATGTACTTCAGGTTGGCGACGTCCAGGCGAATCAGGTCGCCGATCTTGATGAACTGCGGCACCATGATCTCGAGGCCGTTGTCCAGCCGGGCCGGCTTCCAGACGCTCTCCTGCTGCTGGTGCACGGCCGGCGCAGTCTCGGCCACCCGCAGTTCGAGGATGTCCGGGAGAGCCACGCTGACCGGCTGCCCGTCGATGAACTCGACCGCCACGCGCATCTCGGGCAGCAGGAGTCCGGCCTGGGCCCCGATCAGGGAGGCGGGGATAGACACTTGGTCGTAGTTCTCCGGGTTCAGGAAGTGGCACTCGCCGGCGTCCGCGTACATGAAGTCCATAGGCTGCTTCTCGATCGCCAGCTCCTCCAGCTTCAGGTCGGCGCGGAAGCTGTGCTCCCAGAGTGTGCCGGTGGACAGATTCTTGAGGCGGGCGTGTGTGGCGCCCCCCATCTTTCCCTGCCCCAGATGGTACTCGGCGACAAGGACCTTGTATACCTGCCCTTCGAAACGTAGGGCCATCCCGGCGCGCATCTGCGAAGCGGTTACCATGAGCGTCTCCGAGAGATGGTAGACTCTCCGGATTCTCAGGATACTATAAACGGCCAGGAGGAGACCGTGGTGGGTCTGAAGACCGGAAGATGTTGGAGCTCGATCGCTCTCATCTGCGCAAGCCTGGCTGCCGCTCAGCAGCCGGATGGCTACCTGGGAACTTACGCTGACGCCCAGCGCTGGACTGCCTGGGACGTGTGGGTTCACAAGCACGTGCTGGCCCGCCTGCTCAGCTACTAACAGGTCACCGAGGCCCGGCCGGCGCTGGAAGCGGCCCGAGCGCGGCCTGACCTGCTGCGTCTCGAGCCAGCCGCGGGGCATCGCCCTGATCCCGCAAATGGTGTGGGGCGTGCGGGAGGGCGGTCTGGCCGTCATCCTATACACGCCTGGCGAGGCCACGGTTTCTCTGGGCGCCGGCGCTCCGGAGGTCGCGGTGACTTCGCAGACCCGCTTCCCCAGGGACGGCGCGGTCACGCTGACCCTGCGACCCTCACGCCGCGCGCGCTTCCCGGTGTTCCTCCGGGTGCCGGCCGGGTGTTTCAGAACGGCGGGTGGTTCGACACCTCCAGCGGCAAGCCCGCCATTCAGGTCAAGCGCACACGCACGGGCAACTGGGAGACGGTGGCCACGCTGGACAGCTACCCCGTCACCAGCGCAACCGTTCCCCCCACCCTTCACGATGGGCAGGGTTTTGAAGTCAAACTCAAACAGCCCGTTACAGCCGTTGCCCTTCGCATTGTGGGACGCCCGGGAGGGGCGTTCTCGAGTTGCGCGGAGCTGGCGGCATACGGGCCGTGAGCCAGGCAGGCCGACGCTCAGTGGCGGAACACCTCGACGCCTTGCCGTAACGCCTCCAGTTCGGCGTCGGAGAGTTCCTGATCGAGCAGGCGGGTGGCCTTCAGATCCCTGTACCGGTTCCTCAGACTGACCGATGCTTCGACGCTCACCAGGTTGAGGTCTTTGCGGAAGGTGTAAAGCAAGTACGGCGGGTCGCCCTGCATATGTTCCTTGACCAGCACCTGGATGCTCCCGTCCACCAGAGCCACCTCGTAAGCGGAGTTGAACTGTTCCAGCTTCCGATTCAGCGAGGTCCGGGGAAACAGCACCACCGCGCGCTCGATCCCCTTGGGCAGGTTGGCCAGGTCCGACGGGGCGGCTGCCTGGAGTGGCCGAGACCCGGCGATACGGCGGGGCTCCAGCACTACCAGGGTAGCCCGCCGCTGGACCTCATCAACCCCGGCCAGCAGAATCTCCTCCAGTCCATCACCGTTGATGTCGGCCACTTCGATCACATCCAGCCGCCCGAGATGCCAATACTCCCCCAGCAGCCTGCCGTTGTTGTCCAGAATTGCCACCTGGCAAGGGTGAAGCCTGTGATGGACACTGCTGACTGCGATCCACATGGTGCCATCACGGGCCGGAGAGGGAAACACACGGAAGCCCCGGACATGGTACAGGGCCGAGAACTCTCTCGACCCCTCGAGGGCCTTCCGTCCGGGGTGAAACTCCCACCTCCGCAGGCCCCTCTCGGAAAAGCAGTGGAACGTGTCTCCTTTGCTGGCGCGCAGAATAGGGGCCAGCACAAACAGGGTGTTGACACCTCCGGAGGGCTCGATTCTCCCGAGCCAGACCCTGTTGCGACGCTCGGCTGAGAGGTACTGCTCCGGGTCTGGGGTTTCAGCGAAGCTCCGGCGCCACAATTCTCGGCCGTTCTGGTCGGTGACAACCAGGCCGTTGCCCGTCACTTGAAAGCCGGAGGGAGACCCCATCGCCCTGAAGTCCAGGTAGAGAGTGAGGGACAATGCCCCGGCCACCAGCAGGATGCCGGTCACCGCGACCGCATAGGCGCGGACAACCCGCAGGTCGTTCCACCAGTTGGACCTCTGGGATGCTGCTCTTCGCCACGCGTCCAGTTCCGCCGTGGACGCCAGGACCCGGCCATGCGAGCCGCCCAAGCGGCGGACGGGAAGACCTTTCTCCGCCTCCCAGCGCTGCGCGGTACGCACGTTCACGCCAAGGTGCTCAGCGATATCTTTCCAGGAAGTCAGTTCCTGGCTGTCAGTCGGAACCACATCCGCTCTCCCCGTTAGGCACTGGGTTAATTCTACCAGTCCCGACGAAGATCCTCAAGGGGCGGCAGCGTAAACGCAAAGCGGCGGACCACTAGCGCCAGGATGCGACACCGCGTTTCGCCGCTGGTTCTGAAAACGGAACAGGGATGTCTCCAGCGAGGATGTCTGGCAGATTGCGACAACAGATCTTACCGCTTGTGCCTGCCGTGAAACTGGCCTTATCCTCGAACTGGTGGGTGGTGTGCGCGTGGCAGACAGTGCGCGAGCACTAGCGTTAAGAGTGTGGCTGCGTGTGACATCTGTCTGACAGACGCATGCCCCCCGTGGTCTAGAAGTGTGGTAATGTGCCGCAGGTAACACGCGATTCCGCCGGGGATAGTTGGAAGGGGCGCGGGGCGACTGGGAAACAGCGTGTCCCCGGTCCTTGCGCTGCACTGCGCCACCGTGCATTCTCAGGGTACTACGCATGAAGACCGGGCTGGCTCTGAGCATAGTCTTGCTCAATTCCGCATGCCACGCGGCCGCCGGGCCAGTGAGCAGCGCGGCGCGGCCCGCGGTAGAGGACCAAGTAAAAGATCGCTTCGTTTCAGCGCGTTACGAGCGGCAGCGAATCGGGGGCCTGCTGGGCGAGCGGCTGCGCATGACCATCGACCGCGGCCTGCTGGGCATTGATGCGGCTACCCTGATGGCCGCATTGCGGAGCGGTGCGGACAACCCTACCCGTAATGGAGACAGCGTCGGAATTTTCCTTCGCGCCGCCTCTAACGCCTGGGCCTACTCGAGAGACGAACGACTCAAGGCCGTTCTGGACGAGCTGGTGCAGGCCCTGGTTTCTGCGCAATCGCCCAACGGCCACCTGAGGGGCGAAGGGGCCCGCTACCGATGGACCGGGTGGGACTTCCCGGTGCATAGCCGCAACCTCATGGGTTTGCTGGCTTACCACCTGGCCACAGGCGCCCCGTCCGCTTTGCAGTCGGCTCGAGGCATCGCCGATCTGCTCACCCGGACCCTTGGCTCCTCGCAGAATCAGGCCGACCCCCCCGGATCCCCAGCCTACCGGGCGCCGATTCCCACCTCCTTGCTCGAGCCGGTGTGCCTGCTGTATCGTTACAGCGGCGAGAAGAGAAACCTGGCGAGCCTGCTCGTAAGGGCTTATGATCGCCAGCCCGGCCCCAGGCTCCTGAGCGGGCTGCTGGAGAGCGGCAGCGTCATGGGCGCTGCCGGGGCTACCGCCTCGGAGGTGCTGGACGGCCTGGTTGGGCTCCTGGAGCTGTACCGGCTCAGCGGCGACGAGCGCTATCTCCAACCCGCGCTGGCAGCCTGGCGGGACGTGGTCACCAAGCGCCGCTACGTTACCGGCACCACCAGCGCCGGGCGACAGTTCAAAGCCGACTACGTTCTTCCCGGAGAAGAAAGCGCCAACGTGGGCGAGAGCGGCGTCACCGCGAGCTGGCTTCAGCTCAACTGGCACCTGCTGCGCTTGACGGGCCAGCCGCAGTATGGCGACGAACTGGAGCGCACGATCTACAACCAGCTTCTGGGCGCGCAGGACCCGCGAGACGGCGGGGTGTGTCCTTTCACGCCGCTGGCGGGCAAGAAGCGGCCTGAGCAGGGCGCAAGCAGCTCCCGGGCCAGCCATGCTCTGGCTATAACGCTCATTCCGCAGATGATCTGGGGGACCCGCGAAGGCGGCCTGGCCGTGGTCCTGTATGCGCCCGGCGAAGCGACCGTTTCTCTCGGGGACGGCGGTCCGGACGTTGTGGTGAATTCCCAGACCGGCTTCCCCAAAGAGGGCACTGTCACGCTGACCCTGCGGCCTCCGGCGCCGGCGCGTTTCCCGGTATTCCTCCGGGTTCCCTCCTGGTGCGGCCGGTACAGGGCCACGGTGGCGGGCAGCGCCGTTTCCGGGCGCAGCGGCGAGTTCATGAAGCTGGAAAGAGTCTGGAATCCGGGCGACAAAATCGAGATCGACATGGACCTCACCGTCCAGTTTCTGCCGGGCGGCCCCAGCTATCCCAACCGCGTGGCCGTGCAGCGCGGCCCGCAAGTGTTGGCCCTGGACGCAGAAGTCAATCCTGGCGTTCCGTTCCTGCATCGCGTCGCCCCAACCGACGGGGGAATGGTTCAGCTTACGGAAGCCGCCAAGCGGCTGCCCAAAAGCTGGCTGGGTAGCCAGGCCTATGCCACGCCGGCCATGGCCGTCCAACGCGCGGAGAACGGCCGGCAGACCATCAAGCGTACGGAGGTGGTCCTGGTCCCCTTCGCCGACGCGCGGCGGTACCTGGTCTGGCTGACCAAGCCCGACAAGATGCCCTTCGGTCCGGTGGCGGTGACGGCCTTCGGAACCGAAAGCTGGTCCCGGGCCGGCAACCACGACGGGTCAATCTGCGACGAACGCAGCGACACGTTTCGCGTCACTTATAACGGCACCGCCGCCACCGAGGACTGGTACGCCGTCGAGATGGACAATCCCGAGCTGATCTCGCGAGTGGTTTACCGGCACGGGCGGGTGTTCCCCAACGGAGGCTGGTTCAGCACTTCGCGCGGCAAGCCGGCGATCCAGATCAAGCGCAGTCCGACGAGCGACTGGGAGACGGTAGGCACACTGGAGAGCTATCCCCAAACCAGCGCCACAGTCCCCCCCACCCTTTACGATGGCCAGAGCTTTCAACTCAAGCTAAAAGAAGCCGTCACAGCTTCTGCGGTTCGCATTGTGGGACGCCCGGGAGGGGCGTTCTCGAGTTGCGCGGAGCTGGCGGCCTACGGGCCGTGATCGCGCCTGCCTCGTCCGGTCCGAACACCCGGTCGGCCCAACCCACCGCATCGACATACAGGTCGGAGATGATCCCGGGCGGCACTCCGAGTTGGTCCGCGGCAACGTCGAGCTGGTCCCACTGGCCGGTTTCGTAAGCGAGCACCAGGCGATAGACCTGGGCGGGCCGGCTGTTGCCTGGCGCTCGCCCGAGGAGCGCTTCGTGCACATCGTCAGCCAGTGGAATCGCGCTGAGCGCCTCCTCCAGCGGCCGGTCCGTCATGGCGTCCAGAAGCGAGAACATGCCCAGGAAGAACAGGTCCGTCCGGCGGCGCCCCAGGCCGGCCCAGTCGGCCAGCGACTCGCAGAAACGGGCCCGGATGGCAGCCTGCACGACCAATTCTTCCGCTTTGTCCTGTGCCAGGGCCGGCAGAGCCACCAGGGAGATCCATTTCCGACTCTCGCTCTCGCCCAGCAGCACCAAGGCCTGCTTGACGGACTCGATCGGGCCACGCCAGCCGAAGGCCGCCGAATTGATGTAGCGGAGCAACTTGTAGGAAAGCGCCACCTCCCGCTTGATGACGTCTTCCAACCGCTGGTAGTCCAGCTCGGGCCGGCTGGCTTCCTGGAGGATCTCCAAGTAGTGCAGCTTGAAGGCCGGGATCTCGCGCCTGACGATGACCACCGGCCGGGCAAAGAAGTAGCCTTGAAACAGGTCGAAACCCAGGTCCAGGGCGCGGCGAAACTCCTCCGGGGCCTCGATCTTCTCCGCGAGCATCTGGATGCCCAAAGCGCGCCCGCGCCGGAGCAGCTTGGCACGCTCGGCCCGACTCGCTCTCTGGAAATCCACCTTTAGGATGTTGGCCAGGTGGATCAGCGGCTCGATGCGCTTCTGGCTGATCACGTCGTCCAGGGCCAGCAGGTAGCCTTGCTCCCTGAGGCGCCGGCAGGCCGCGACCACCTCAGCATCCGGGGCGACCGACTCCAGAAGCTCCACCACGGCCACCTGCGGCGGAAGGAGCGAAACGTGGTCCCCCACCAGCAGGGCGCGATCGAAGTTGATGAAGGCCCGCTTGTTGCCGACCATGCGCTCGATTCCGAGGGAGAAGAAACTGGTGGCGATGACTTGAGAGGTGGCCTGGGTTGAATCCGTGCCGTCGAAGGCATTCACCAGGCAGGAGCGAAACAGAAGCTCGTATCCGAAGACTCTCTGTTGGCGGTCCAGAATCGGCTGTCGCGCGACGAAAACGTCCACAGGCCAGTGCCTATGGCTGTATTCTGCCGGGTCAAGGGCGGAATCACAAGCTGGTAAACGCCGGAGGGCGGAACGGGAAATCGCCTGAGGGAGGGGCCGGCGAGCGGCCTGGCGCCCGCGGGCGTGTCTGGAGCGGCAGGGGCCCCTGGACCTCCACCCAAGGCGCTTCCAGGAAATCACCGGCCAGAACAACAGCCCGCGGTGGATGCAGATGTAGCTGAGGTATGTGTTCTGAGGACTGCGCGCCCCTCCGGGCCCCAGCGGTTTGCGCTAGCCGGGGCGGTTGCCTCTGTATATACCTGGAGTGTATACTTAGACTGTGCCAGTGACCAAGGTCTTTCGCAGCGGGAATTCTCAGGCGGTCAGGATTCCCCGCCAATTCCGGTTCGAGGCCGGGCAGGTGGAGATTCTTCGCCGCGGCCGAGATGTCGTCCTCCGCGAGCGGCCCCGAAATCTCGCCCGCGCTTTCGACCTGCTCGCCGGGTTCTCAGCCGACTTCATGAAGGGCGGCCGGAAACAGCCCAGGCCGCAGACCCGACTCCGCTTCTGATGCGCTACCTGCTGGATACGAACATTTGCATATACATCGCCAAACGCCGTCCCCCGTGCGTGCTATCCCGTTTGGAGAGGCTGCGACCGGGTGACGTGGGCATGTCCATTGTCACGTACCTCGAGCTGCTGTACGGCGCTTGGAAGAGCCAGCAGGCCGCAGCCAACCTGGCCAGGCTCGAGGAACTCCGGGGTATAATTCCGGTCCAGCCGCTCGATGTCGGTGCGGCGAGAGATTACGCCCGCATCCGCACCGACCTCGAGAAGAGAGGATCCCCGATCGGGGCTTATGACCTGCTCATCGCGGCGCATGCCCTGAGCCTGGGCTTGATTCTGGTCACGAACAACGTGCGTGAGTTCGCCCGGATCCACGGGCTGCGCCTCGAGAACTGGGCGGAGTGATTGGACGGCCGGCCGGACTTACCCCCCTGCCGGCTGCAACTGCACCTGCATGCACAGATTCATCGCCGGGGTGACTTCGGAGAAGACCGCCAGCATGGACTCGACCAGGTCAATCCCGGTGGCGCTGCGCACTTCCGCCTCGCGCATGGGGTAGAAGAGCTGGAAGCCCGCCCAGTCGTTCTTGGGCGCAGTCTGTAGCACTCGGCGGAACCTGGCAGCGCCGGGATAGTCGGCGCGGGAGTAACAGCTCGGGCCCTCGGCCCAACTGCCGCCATGGACCATGAAGCCCTCGCGCAGCAGCCGGGCCAGCTCGCGCTCCATCGGGCCGGCCGGCCGGAGAGCTTTGAGCAGGCGGTGCCAGTCCCAGTCCGCGCGTAACTGGAAGTCGCGGGAGCCGCGGGGGGCCTTGGCGAAACCGCGCTCCACCTGGAGGCCGCACTTGAAGAGCCGCTCCTCGGTATCCACCTCGATGAAAAACTTCGAGCAGCCGAAACTGACGTTCGAGGAGAGCGGCTTGGCGGTGCGGTTGGCGCGCGGCAGGTAGCCGATCCACCGCCAGTGGACGCCGCGTCCATACCGCTCGGTGACGAAGCCCTCTCCGTATCGGGACTCCAGGGCCAGCTTCAGTATCCGGGTGATGCGCTCGTTCTCCTCCAGGTTGCCCACGCGGATGCCGCGCTGGAAGTCCAGGAACTCCGGGCGGAACGCGATGGCGGTCACCGGCCCGGGCGGCTCGATACGCGATTCAGCCGGCGGCGAACGGCGGCTACTCATGGCGCGGCCCGCCTTTCACCGCCACGGCCACCAGGGTCTCGGCGCTCTCATCGTACGGGCGCCCGGCGAGGCTGCCGTACAGCGACACCGGCTCGAACCCCGCTCTGTGGAGCGATTCCGCAAGCTCAGTCCCGGAATACAGCCGGTGCGTGAACGTGTATTCCCTGCGCTCCACAGCGACGAACTCGATGCTCAGGCCCTCCTCGGCGGTCCGCCGCCGGGCAGACTCCAGATACCGGGCCGTCCGGTCCACTCCAACCACGCGATAGCCGCGGCGGGCCAGCTCGATCGAGTGCCGGCCCGGGCCACAGCAGAGGTCCAGGATGCGCGCCCTGGGCTCCAGGCCCAGCAAGCCGATGGCCTCGCTGACCTCGCGAGGAGTCTCCGACAGCCGCTCTTCATCGAACAGCCAACCCTCCAAGGCTTCCCAAAACTCGTCTTGTTCGTGCCATTCGGGCATTGGTGGTTCCTCTGGCTTGAGAACCTGGAAGCCCCCTCCCGGCTCACGCCTCCGGGGGCTCCAGCTTCCCTTCCCGATAGGCCCTGAGATATCCCAGGCAGTACTCGTCGCGCCCCAGCAGCGCTTCCGCGGCGGCGATGTTGGCCATCAGTTGCCGGTCGCAGGGATCCACGATGGCCGTGTCCAGCCCGCGCGCCATCAGCAACATCAGGAAGACCTCGTTCAGCACCTTCCGGACCGGCAGACCGAAGGAGACGTTGCTCAACCCCGCGCTGGTGTGCACGCCCGGGTAACGGGCCGTAATCCGCCCGATCGCTTCCAGCACCGCCCGGCCGTGTTCCGGTCCCGTGCTGATCGGCAACACGCAAGGGTCCACGTACAGGTCTTCCAGGGCGATACCTTCGCTGGTCAGACGGTCCACCAGCCGGCAGGCCGTTTCCACCCGGTCGTCGGCGCTGCTCGGCGGGCCTGACTCCGACATCGCCAGCGCGATCACCGTGGCCCGGTACTCTTTCACCAGGGGAAGCACGGCGCGGAGGCGCGCCGGCTCGTACGTGATCGAGTTGATCATCGGCCGCTTCAGGCACAAGGGCAGCGCGGCGCGCAAGGCCTCGGGGTCGGAGCTGTCCAGCGAGAGCGGCCGATCTGTGACCTCTTGCACCAGGGTGACCAGCCAGGTCAGGGTCTCCACTTCCTGTCCTGCGAGGCCGCCGTTCACGTCCAGCATGTGCGCCCCATCGCTCACCTGCTTGAGGGCCACCTCTTTGATGTAGCCGGCATCCCGGCTGGCGGCCGCCGCTCCGATGCGCTTGCGGGTGCAGTTGATCAACTCACCGATGATGAACATGGTCCTCTCCCAACCTCCATCCGTTTCCCCACATTGTCCAACCCGCTCAGACGGTTGGCCAGCGCGTTCGTCTCGTCCAGGTTCCAGTCTCGCGGAGGCACCAGCGTGCGCGCGAACCTGCGGGGATCTCCGCCCAATGCCAGCGTGCTCCAGTACACCTGGTTCCAGACGCACGGCAGTTCCGGCCGGGCCTCGCAGGTCCCGTCCACGCGCGAGCCGCCGCATGGCCCGTTGCGCAGCTCCTTGTAGCACCACCGCATGGGGCAGCCCGCGTAGCTCAGGTGATCCTGAATGCAATCCCCGCAGCTCCTGCACCCCAGAGCGGCCTTCCGGTAAAGCGAAGACAACTCCAGCAGCTTGTACCACAGGCCGCGCCGCCATGAATTCCCCGCGTTCACGCCGCCGCGCGGCGGCAATCGCGCGGCCAGAAAGCGCGCCGCGAACGAGTCCGTGGCGACCAAGTGCCGGTGCACGAACTGCGAGAACCGCGGCTTCAAGAAAAGCCCGGGCGGGGACTCGGTCACCCGATAGCGGCCGGCTCCGTCGCTGAGACCGTCATTGCCCGGAGGCAGCAGGTAGAACTCGTTGGGGAACTCGAAGACCAGCTCGTCCATTCTGCGGCGCCAGGCGCTGCCGATCGCCGCCGCTCCTTCGATGATGGTCATGAAGTCGCGATGAGCGAGACCGAAGCCGCCGATGTGGGCGCCGGCGAAGCCCAGGTCTCTGGCGGCGGCCACCATCAGAGCGGCGCGCTCCAGCCGCTGCGGCTTTTTCTCGGCTTCCAGCCGTCGCACCAGCTCGTCGCTCACCACGCAGCCGGCCAGTTCGCCGCTCTGCATCATCCGGGCAATGGTCGCCGTAGGCACGTAAACGTTGGCCAGCACGGGCAGATGCCCCAGGCCCTCTCGAGCCATGTACTGCTTCAGCTCGTACAACTTGCGGAGGTTGAACCCGATCTGGCTGATGATGAACTGCGCCCCGACTGCCGCCTTCAGCTCCAGCTTATAGAACTGCATCAGTTGGTCCGGCTCGCGGACCTTGAACGGGTTCACGACCGCCCCGGCGAAAAACTCGAAAGGCGTGGTGTGCAGCGTCCGGGAGCCCAGGCGGTATTCGAGCCCGCTCCGCATGGCCCGGATCAGCCAAAGAATCAGCGCGGAGTCGAGGTCGTGGACCGGCTTGCCTTTTCCGGCGAAACCCTCGCGCTGGGCGTCCCCGGTGAGAGCCAGCACATTGGCGACCCCCAGGCGCGCCAGCACGTGGAGACGGCCCTCCAGGAACGAGCGGTTCCCGTCCTTGCCGGCCAGATGCGCCATCGGCGACAGCCCGCACTGGGCGACGGTGGAAACAAAGGCCTCCGGCGGTAAAGCCGGGTTCCCGCCGGGCAGGTCGGTAACACTGATCACTTTGACGCCGTCGGGCTGCTCGGAGGCCTCCTTGACAAAGGCTTCAGCTTCGACGGCGGTGTGATCCCGGCCCAGCACCAGCTCCGCCGAGTAGACGAAGCGGCGCTCCGCCAGAGCCGACTGCAAGAAGTTCTCGCCGATGCTCAACGCCTTGCCCGCCATCGGTGAGTGGGAAGCGCCCAGTTCTTAGGCACGCCTTTCAGCTCGGGGTCGTGACTCAGACTCAAGTGCGTCTTCACCATCATCGTAGCGTAGTCATCATAGCGCGGATCAGACTCGAACATCCTGCCTTTGGCTTCCGCCTCGGGCGTCCAGGCGACTCCGGCCGCGCCACTGCTTCGGAGTGGGCATGCGCTCTTCGGCCGCCTCGGAGATCTGTGGGTTTGCCGGCGCCGACCGGATAGCAGACGGCTGCTGAGGGGAAGCGGACTGGGCAAGGAAGGGAGGTAGGGGACGCGCACCTGTCGCTCGAATCCCTTGAAAACAGGGCAGTTCCAGGTCTTCGTGGGTCCCGAAGGGCCAAGGGCGCCATGGTGGCAGGGCGCCCGGGTCGCTCAGGATGGAAACTATGCCAAAAACGGCTCGCACGAGGCCAGTTGGCTGTATACTGGATGGCAGCCCGGAACCCAAAAGGGAAGTTCCGGCCAAGGGAGGATGGACATTATGACTGGAAGCTATCGTCATCTGTGTGTGTGCATGGGCCTGTTGCTCAGCCTCAGCGCGAGCCCAGCCTGGGCACAAACAGCCTCGACAGGAACCGTCTCCGGCCGGGTGCTGGACGAGCAGGAAGCCATTGTGCCGGGCGCGGACGTGACGTTGCTTGACGTCGCGACGAACGCGAAACGAACGGCAATCACCAACGACGCCGGCCGATACATCTTCGTCAGTGTTCCGCCCGGCACGTATGACATCTCGGTCAGTCGGCAAGGTTTCCGGACCGCCAAGGTGTCCGCGCAGAAGGTGACGGTCGGCCAGGAACTGACGATTGACCTGACGCTGACAGTCGGCGGGGTGGCGCAGGCCATCGAAGTTGTGGCATCGGCGGCCGCCCAGTTGCAGACAACCAACGCAACCGTAGGGACGACGCTCGCCGGAGATTCCCTCATATTGCTGCCGAACCTTTCCCGCGACGCTTACGCCCTCCAAACGCTGAATGTGGGCGTAACACCGTCCGGCGAGGTGGCCGGAACGCGGAACGACCAGAACACTTACCTGGTGGACGGGGCCAACGTCACGGACGACAACTCCGGCAATCTGAGCTACAACCAGCTTCCCGGGCTCAGCGTCGCGACGGGGGTCATACCGACTCCGGTCGAGAGCATCGAGGAATTCAAAATGGCGACCAGCAACCAGACGGCCGACTTCGCCAACTCTGCCGGCAGCCAGGTCCAGATGATCACCAGGCGCGGTACCAATCAATTGCACGGCTCTTTGTACGAGTACTACTTTGGCAGCAACGTCGGGGCCGCCAACTCGTGGAAGAACAACCACACGCCGTCGCGTGGTTTGCCTTATACGCCGCTGCCCTCGAGCCATTACAACCGCTTTGGCGCGACCGCGGGCGGCCCCATACTGCCGAAGGACCTTCTGGGCGGGCGGTGGTACATTTTCGGTAACTTCGAGGCGTATCGGTACCCGAATAACACCATGTATACGGCAACGGTGCCTACGGCCTTGATGCGCGCGGGAATCGTCCAGGTCCCGGACAGAAGTGGCAAGTACGCGGCATACAACCTCAACCCTACTCCGGTCACCCTGGACGGCGTCACCTACCAGCCTGCGACGTGCGGGTCCAACAATGCTCCTTGCGACCCGCGTGGAATCGGGCTGAATCCCATCATTAACCAGCTCTGGTCGAAGTACATGCCCTTGCCAAATGACCCGCAATATGGGGATACATACAATACGCAGGGCTATCGCGCGCCGATTAGCATCCCGGAGAGTTCCAACACCTTGGTGGCCAGGCTTGATCACGACTTTGGTCCGAGCTGGCACTTCATGGGCTCCTACCGCTATTACACAAACAGCGCTTACGGGACGAGCCAGGTGGACATCGGCGGTTTGCTGCCCGGTTGCACCTTCGGACAAGCGTGCTCCGTGTACACGACCCCGAACCAGCCCTGGAGCATGGTGGCCGGGCTCACGACGATTATCACCAACCACCTGACCAACGACTTCCGCGCCGCCTACGTTCGCAACCTCTGGGCGTATGGTTCGGCTATGGCGCCGCCGCAATTGCCCGGGCTGGCCGGGGCGATCGAGATCGGCGGTGAAACCGCGAACGCGCTGATTCCTTACAACGTGAACAACCAGAGCGTGCGCGCGCGAGAGTGGAACGGCCAGGACAAACAGCTTAAAGACGACATCAGCTACCTCCGGGGCAATCACCTGTTTCAGTTCGGAGGGAGTTATCAGCGCAACTTCGACCAGATGTACCGCACCGACAATGGGGCGGGAATCATGTCGGCGCTGGTGTATCAGATCTACGACACGGGCATCGCAATCGATTCCAGGTATCAGCCCACTACGATCGGCAGCTCTTCGGCCACCTCCTGGAACCGTCTTTATGCGCAAGTGCTGGGCTTGGTCAATCAGCCCCAGGCGCTTTTCACGCGCAAGCTGCCGGGGCTGAATCTGAACCCGATAGGGACCCCGATGTTCCCTCGGGCCATCATCAATTATTACAACGCATATCTCACCGATACCTGGCACGTGCGGCCGAAAGTCACGCTGACGTACGGCCTCGGTTACATGCTGGAACGGCCGCCCTATGAGCTCACTGGACAGCAAGTCATCACCGTGGACCCCGACAACAAGCCGATTAGCGTCCTGGGCTACCTGGAGGCAAAGAAGAGAGCCGCTCTCGCCGGGCAGGTCTACAATCCCAGCATTGGGATGACGCTGGTCAGAAACGTCGCCGGGGGAGGCCTGAAGTACCCCTACAAAGACTTTTTTGGCGGGCTGAGCCCGCGGATAGGCGTGGCCTGGAACCCGAGTTTCAGCGGGGGCATTCTGGGCAGGATCTTCGGCAATAGCGACATGGTCATTCGGGGCGGCTACAGCCGGATCTTTGGCCGCCTGAACGGCGTGAAGCAGGTCATGTCTCTGGTGAACAACACCGGTGTGGGCCAGCCCATCTCCTGCGTGGGCGCCAGCAAGGACGGCCGCTGCCTAGGCAACCTCGGGGTGGATCCGACCACCGCCTTCCGTATCGGGACCGATGGCATGACCGCCCCGATGCCTACCCTGACGCCGACCCTGGCCCAGCCCTATTTTCCCGGTGTAGGCGCAAATCCTGCGGCCGGTGACGGCGCGGGCATCGATCCGGAATTCAGGCCCAGCCGCACCGATCAGGTCACCATCTCGATTCAGCGCGCCATTTCAAAGAAGTTCATGGTGGAGGCCGGATACATCGGCCGGAAGATCCGAAACGAATTTTTACCTGTCAACCTGGATGCTGTGCCGTACATGCTGAGCTTGAATGGGCAGAGCTTCTCCAGCGCCTGGGCCAACCTGTACACCGCCGTCTCCGCGAACGCAGCGCCTGCCACGCAGGCGTGGTTTGAAGCGGCGATGGGCGGCGGGAGGTCAGCTTACTGCACCGGATACGCCGATTGCACGGCGGCCGTGGCTGCCAAACAGAAGACCAACATTAGTGGGACTCGGGTATACGACTTCTGGGCCGCTCTCGCGAGAGATGCGTCGTGGACCTTGGGCCGCACCCAGCCCAGCTCCAGTCCCGCCCAGGTCACCTCGCTGATTCAGTACACCAGCCTTGGGTTCGGGAATTACAACGCCGCCTATGTCTCGTTTACCGCGAACGACTGGCACGGCTTGGTGGCTCGATCCAACTTCACCTGGGGCCGGGCCCTTGGCACCGGATTCCTGGCCCAGTCAAACACACAAAGAACTGTCCTCGATGCATGGGACTTCCACGCCAACTACGGGCCGCAGCCTTTTGACATCAAGTTCATATACAACCTGGCGATGACCTACCAGCCCCAGTTCTACAGGAACCAGCGGGGGATCCTGGGCCGGCTGCTGGGTGGCTGGGCTATTTCTCCGATCTTCACCGCTCAGAGCGGCGTACCGGTGCGGGTGAACACCTCCTCGGGCAATTCCGGGGCGTTCGGTGAGATTTTCTCCAGCAGCGGCAGCGCCGATTGTGAAGGCGCGGCGTTGGTGGCGCCGTTCACCGGCGGAAACTCCGCCCACTACAATGTCACCGTCCCAAGCGGCGCGGGCCTCAACGGCAATCCGGACAGGGGCGGCTCGGGCATCAACATGTTTGCCGACCCGAATGCGATCTTCGCCCAGTTCCGGCGGTTGATATTGGGCATCGACCACAATGGAGGGGGCTGGGGCATGATCCGCGGTTTCCCCACCTGGAACCTCGATACGACCGTATCGAAAGAGATTCGCGCCACCGAACGGGTTCGAGCCACTCTGATGTTCCAGTTCACCAATGTCCTGAACCACTTCCAGGCGGCGAATCCGACGGTGAGCATCGATAGCCCGGCGTCATTCGGTGTGGTAACCGGCCAGACCAACACTGCGCGGCGGATGCAATTTGGCCTGCGCATCCGTTTTTAGGACAACAACCTGTTGGGCGGCCGGCAATTTGCTGGCTTTCGGCAGCGATCAGTCGCGGGCGTGCGCCGCTGACTACGGCGGGGACTTGGGTGCGGCCGGGGCGGGCCGTGAGGCTTATTCCAGCGTCTGATTGTAACCAAGACGCGCAGAGGCTTTCTGCCCGCCGAGAGTGACGTTCTGGTAGTCTGGAAACCGATGCTCCCGAAGGGGAACACCCGAGAAAGCGACCTCATATGAGCAAACGACCAAGCAGAGAACCGCGGACGTTGCCTTACAGGAATCCTGATCTGCCTGTGGCGCGACGGGTCAGAGACCTTTTGTCACGGATGACGCTGGAGGAGAAGGCGGCGCAGATGGTGTGCGTCTGGCAGCAGAAAGCCGAGACGCTCGTGGACGCCGACGGCAACTTCGATCTTCAGAAAGCCCGGGCCGCCTTCAAGAAGGGGCACGGACTGGGCCAGGTGGGCCGCCCCAGCGACGCGGGAAAAGGCCAGGACGCGCGCGGCATGGCGGAGCTCACCAACGCGATTCAGAAGTTCTTCGTCGAGAACAGCCGGCTCGGGATCCCGGTGATGTTTCACGAGGAGTGCCTGCACGGCCATGCGGCGGTGGACGGCACGAGCTTTCCCCAGCCGATCGCGCTGGGGGCGACCTTCAATCCGGATCTGGTCGAGGCGCTGTTCACGATGACCGCGGCGGAAGCCCGCTTGCGGGGAACGCACCAGGCGCTGACGCCGGTGGTGGACGTGGCGCGCGAGCCGCGCTGGGGCCGCGTCGAGGAGACTTACGGCGAAGACCCGTATCTGGTTTCACGAATGGGCATCGCGGCGGTGCACGGGTTTCAGGGCGACGCCACCTTCCGCGACAAGAGGCGCGTGATCGCCACGCTGAAGCACCTGGCCGGGCACGGCCAGCCGGAATCGGGCATGAACTGCGCGCCGGCCAACGTGTCGCTGCGCGTGCTGCGCGAGACGTTCCTCTATCCCTTCCAGGAAGCCTTGCAGAAGAGCGGACCCATCAGCGTGATGGCTTCCTACAACGAGATTGACGGCGTGCCGTCGCACGCCAACCAGTGGCTGTTGCGGGACGTGCTGCGCAAGGAATGGGGCTTCCAGGGTTTCGTGGTATCGGACTACTACGCCATCTGGGAACTGAGCTACCGCCCCGACACCCACGGCCACTTCGTGGCGAAGGACAAGAAGGAAGCGTGCGCGCTCGCGGTGCGGGCCGGCGTCAACATCGAGCTGCCGGAACCGGACTGCTATTTGCACCTGGTCGAGCTGGTCCGCAAAGGCGTGCTGAAGGAACGGCAACTCGACGATCTGGTCGCTCCGATGCTCGAGTGGAAATTCCGCATGGGGCTGTTCGAGGACCCCTATGTTGACCCGGACGAAGCGGAGCGGGTGGTGGGTTGCGAGGGGCATCGCGAGCTGGCTCTCCAGGCGGCGCGGGAGGCCATCACGCTGCTCAAGAACGAAGGCCATGTGGCGCCGTTGAATCTGGACAGTGTTCGGACGATCGCCGTCATCGGCCCGAACGCGCAGCGCAGCCTGCTCGGCGGCTACAGCGGCACGCCGAAGCACAACGTGACCGTGCTCGAGGGCATCAAAGCGCGGGTCGGCAATCGCGCCAAAGTGCTCTACAGCGAAGGCTGCAAGATCACCATTGGCGGCTCGTGGAATCAGGACGAAGTCATACCCAGCGATCCCGGCGAGGACCGCAGGCAGATCGCGGCCGCGGTCAGGGTGGCCAAGCAGGCGGACGTGATTGTGCTGGCCATCGGCGGCAACGAGCAGACCTCGCGGGAGGCGTGGGGGCTCAATCATATGGGCGACCGGACGAGCCTGGACTTGATCGGCAGACAGGAAGAGCTGGTCAAGGCCATCCTCGCGCTCGGCAAACCGGTGATCGTCTTTCTGTTCAACGGCCGGCCGCTGTCGATCAACTACCTCAGCCGGAACGTGCCGGCGATCTTCGAGTGCTGGTACCTGGGCCAGGAGACCGGCCATGCCGTCGCCGAGGTTCTGTTCGGCGACTTTAATCCGGGCGGGAAGCTGCCGATCACCATCCCGCGCTCCGCTGGTCACCTGCCGGCGTTCTACAACTACAAGCCGTCGGCGCGCCGGGGTTATCTGTTCGACGATGTCTCCCCGCTGTATGCCTTCGGCTACGGCCTGAGCTACACGAGCTTCGCCATCCAGAACGTCCGGCTGACGAAGAAAAGGATCACCCGCCAGGGATCGACTCGCGTTCTGGCGGAGGTGACGAACACGGGCCAGCGCGAGGGAGCGGAAGTCGTGCAACTGTACATTCGCGATCTGGTCAGCTCGGCGACGCGGCCCATCAAAGAGCTAAAGGGCTTCCAGAAGGTTTCCCTGCGGCCGGGTGAAACGAAGACCGTCGCCTTTGACGTGACGCCGGAGCTGCTCGCGTTCTACGACGTGAACATGCACTGCGTCGTCGAGGCCGGCGAGTTTGAAATCATGGTCGGCAATTCCTCCCGCGACTGCGATCTTCAGAAAGTGCTCTTGCAGGTCACGAAGTAAACGCTTCACCAACGAGGCCACGCATGACTAACAGCATCGACAAACTCTCGGTCAAGGAGAAGGTTGGTTACGGCCTCGGCGACATGGCCGCCAACTTCATTTTCCAGACGGTGCTGGTGTTCCAGTTGAGTTTCTACACCGACACCTTCGGGATCGCCGCGGCGGCGGCGGGGACGCTGTTTCTGGTGGTGCGGGTGGGCGGCGCGGTTTGCGACCCCATCATGGGCATCCTCGCCGATCGCACTACGACTAAGTGGGGTAAGTTTCGCCCGTGGGTCGTGTGGACGGCCGTGCCGTTTGGCATCATTGGCTTTCTGGCCTTCACCACTCCCGACCTCAGCCCGACCGGCAAGCTCCTCTATGCCTACATCACTTACGGCCTGTTGACCATCGTGTATTCGGCCAACAATGTGCCGTATTCGGCGTTGAGCGCGGTCATGACCGGCGACATGAACGAGCGCACGAGCCTGCTGTCATATCGGCAGGTGTTCGCCAACGGCGCGGCCTTCATCGTTCAGGGCATGGCCATACCGATGCTCAAGTATTTCGGGCAGGGGGACAGCGCCAAGGGCTACCAGATGACGATGGGGCTCTTCCTGATCCTGGCCGTCGTTTTCTTCTTCATCACGTTCTTCACCACCAAAGAGCGCATCCAGCCGGACCCCCGCCAGAAAACCTCGCCGCGGCAGGATCTGGCCGACCTGGGGAAGAGCGGCCCGTGGATCGCGCTGTTCGCGCTGACGGTTTTCGTATTCATCGCGCTGTCGCTGCGCGGCGGCACGATGCTGTTCTACTTCAAGTACTGCGTGGGCCAGGAAGACCTATTCAGTCTGTTCAACGTTTTCGGGCTGGGCTCGCTGATCGTTGGGATCTTTTTCTCTAACGCACTGGCGGGGCGTTTCGGCAAGCGGAACGTGTTCATCGGGGGCCTGTCCCTGACGGTGGTGTTCACGGCGCTGTTGGTGGTGCTGCCGACCAGCGCGGTGGCGCTCATTTTCGCGGTCGAGGTGCTCCGTCAGTTCGCCTATGGCTGGACGGCCCCGCTGCTCTGGGCAATGATAGCCGACGTGGCGGACTACTCGGAGTGGAAAACCGGGCGCCGCGCGACCGCCATGGTCTCGGCGGGCATCATTTTCGGGCTGAAAGCGGGCCTGGGCTTCGGCGGCGCGATCGGCGGCTGGTTGCTTGCGCTTTACGGCTACGCGCCGAACGTGGCCCAGTCCGCGGCAGCGCTGCTGGGCATCCGCATGATCGCGGGCGTTTTCGCGGCGATTGCTTTCGTCGGCGCCATTGTCTGCTTGCTCCTCTACAAGATTGACCAACAGCTCAACATCCGAATGACGGAAGAACTGGCCGCGCGGCGGAAGGGATACGGTTCGCAGGCCGCCTCGCCGGCGACTTCGTGAGGGAGGATCTGAGAATCATGTCTCCAGTGTTCACAACGATTGCCGGTCTTCTGATGGCCGGCCTGGTAATGGGCGCGCCCGGGCAACCGGCTCTCAAGGACGCGTTCAAAGACTCATTCCTGGTAGGCGCGGCGCTCAACCCGGCCCAATTCTCCGAGCAGGACGCGCGCGGCGCGGCGTTGATCAAGACCCACTTCAACACGATCACTCCGGAGAACGTTCTGAAGTGGGAGCTGGTTCACCCCAGGCCGGACAGCTACGACTTCGCGGCGCCGGACCGCTACGTTGCGTTTGGCGAGAAGAACCGCATGTTTATCGTCGGCCACACGCTCGTCTGGCACAACCAGACGCCGCGATGGGTTTTCCAGGACGATAAGGGCGAGCCACTGAGCCGCGAGGCGCTGCTCAAGCGCATGCGCGAGCACATCCACACGGTGGTGGGCCGGTACAAGGGCCGGATCAAGGGCTGGGACGTCGTCAACGAAGCCCTGGACGAGCAGGGCGCGTTGCGCCAGTCGGCGTGGCTGAAGATCATCGGCGAGGACTACATCGCCAGGGCGTTTGAATTCGCGCACGAGGCGGATCCCGGCGCCGAGCTGTACTACAACGACTATTCGCTGGAGAACGAAGCCAAGCGCAACGGCGCCATCGACCTGATCAAGAAACTCAAAGCTCAGGGCCTGCCGGTCGCCGCGGTGGGGCTGCAAGGACACTTCAGAATGGATTGGCCTTCCCTCGAGCAGGAGGACGCGACCATCGCGGCTTTCGCGAAGCTCGGCGTCAAGGTGATGATTACGGAGCTTGACATAGACGTGCTGCCTCCTGCCTCGCAACACCGCGGCGCGGACATAACAGTCAACGTCGAGTTGCAGGCCCAATTGAACCCTTACGCCAGCGGGCTACCGGACTCGGTCCAGCAGGCGTTGGCGAAGCGTTATGCCGACCTGTTTGGCGTGTATCTCAAACATCGCGGCGTCGTCACCCGGGTGACTTTCTGGGGCGTCACGGACGGGGATTCCTGGCTGAACTACTGGCCGGTCAAAGGAAGAACCAACTACCCGCTGTTGTTCGATCGCAACGGCCAGCCCAAGCCCGCGTTCGATGCGGTGACGGGCACAGTGGCGAAGCGCCCGGGGTTGTGAAACTCGGCGGGGCAGTGCTGGGCTGCGCTGCGGAGTTCACTCATAGCGCAAGGCCGACGGTCAGGAAGCAATCCGGCGAAATGACGTTGAAATCGACCTGGAATTTTCGTCTCTCGGCGGGGCTTTCGGGCGGGCTGATGAGGATGTCCTGCCCGCCGCGCAGGTAAGCCAGCATGCCCGAGAAGACGCTGTTGCTCTTCCGGTAGTACTCGAAATCGCGATACGAGCTGCTCGAAAGCGACCCCTGTTTGACGTTGCGGTGATAGACCGACACCATCCGGTCGGGCTCCCGCACCGGCAGCGGCCGCAACAGGATGGCATTGATGAAGGTGAAGATCGAGGTGTTGGCGCCGATGCCCAGCGCCAGCGTCACGCTGCCGAACTGCCGCTGGGCGGCGTAGCGGGCCTCCTGGGCATCCATGCCGTTCTCGCGGTTCTCCTCGGCCTGCATGTCGAGATGAGACTCGATCTCCTCCGCGAGCTCCCGGTCGAAACGCGAGCGGCGAAATCTCAGGCCGCGTTGGCGACTTGCGAAGCGGCGGGCATGCGCTTGATCAGGTCCGCGAGCTCCTCGCGGTTGGCCGGACCGATGGTGAAGCAGTCCACACAATCCAGCGACAGGGCATAGCGCAGGGCCTCGTCCACGCGGTCGCGCAGGCCGCCCTCGCCGAGGATCTTCATGCCGATGACGCCCTTACCCGCCGCCTTCATCTGGCGCGTCACCTGGACCACGGCGTTCGGATCGGAGTCCATCAGCATTCCGGCGAAGTTGATGCGCGTCAGGTGCACCCGGACCCAGGGGTTTTTGGCGTTGACTTGAAGCGCCTCGAAGGAATGGCAGGAGACGCCGTGGGTGCGGACGATGCCTTTCTCGCGCGCCTCGGCCAGCACTTCCATGGCGCCCTTGCGCACTTCCGGCCAATCGGGCTTCATGACCGCATGCAGCAGGACGATGTCGAAGTAGTCCGTGCCCAGCTCCTGGCGGAAGCGGTCCAGAGCGGCCCGCATCTCCTCAGCGGTGCGCGCCCGCGTCTTGGTCTGAATCGTCACCTTCTCGCGGGGGACGCGTTTCAAGGCCTCTTTCACGTGAGGATGAGTCTGGTAGGCATCGGCTGTGTCCCAAAAGAAAAGCCCCTGGTCGTAGCCGAACTGCAACATGTCAGCCACGCCCTGTAGGCCCAACTGGCGCTGCAAGGTGCCGCCCCTGGTGCCGACCCCGATGGCCATGCGCGCCAGCCTGATCTTGTCCGGCCCGAGGTGAACAACGTCGTTGGCCTGCTTGGCCGGGGCGGCCCAAAGCGAGGCGGGACGCCCGAGCGCCGCGGCGGCAGTGGTCCCGAATGTGGTCCGAAGAAAGTTGCGCCGGTTCATGTACGGATCTCCCTCTCTGAGCCGCCGCCAGCAGCGGGCGGCTCCTAACTATAAGTAGCACGGCGGTGGGCCGCGGGCAAGCCGGCAGGGGCGCGCGCTCAGTCTTCCCGCGCCGGCAGCCTCTCCATCCCGTGCCGCCGGGCTTCGTGGGTCATCAGGCGGGTCAGCTCGGCTTTGACGGCCTCCGGCAGCCGCGAGGGAGCGTATCCGGAGATGAGCCGCTCGACGTCACTCGTCGTATGCGCTCAGGTAGAGATGACGGTCGTAGTCGATGAGAGCAAGGCGGAACTTGTTCAGCCACCCGACGCGCCCAAGAGCGCTCCTCCGGAAGCCGCGGTCGCTGGCGAAGTACACGGTGCTCTCGATCGGAAACCCGAGTACCTCTATCGTCACGTCGTGTCCGAATGTCTCGAAGACGTTGTCACTCGCGTCTCGCATCTTCAGCAGAAGCCCGGCTTCGATGGTCAGCCCCAACTGCTCCCCCCACTTCCGTTCGAAGACGCAGTACTGGGACCCAGTGTCCAGTTTTGCGGCCAACTGCACCACTCGGTCACCGGCCCGCAGGACAACCGGGAGGGGGATGCCGGACGGCACGTCCTCGTAGCAGTGCCACACCTGGAACTCAAGCGGATACCGCAAGCTCACCAACCTGCAAACGGCAGCGCATCCTTAGGCTCCATGTGAACGAAAAAGGGTGCGACCACGCCGGCAGCTTTTGCCGCCGCAAAAACGACGTCCGCATCGAAATGGGCGGCTATCACACGGTCGCCGTCCAAGGCCACCCACTGGTCCGCATACTCGGCCTGGTGCTCGCGAATCCACCGCATTTCCCGTGAGCGATCGATATATGGCACACGCCGGACCGTTCGGGATCTGCGCAGTTGAGCCGGCTGCACCGGACGCGCCCAAGGGATCTCTGCCTGGTGTGTACCAAGCGGGATCCTCTCCACGGTGACCGCAGCGCTCGTGGCGAAAGGTAGATCCCGCTCAGTACCATACAATCGTGCAAAAGGGTTTTCTCCCAGCGGGGCTGCCTTCTCCGGTGACTGGAAATGGGCCGCCAGGCTCCCTCCCAGGAGGGGGTTCTGCGGCCATTGACCGGGCGGCCTGTGTTCGACAAGCTGTAGCCCGTTCATTTTGTGTCCCCCTGCTGATTCCTCAGGCCCAGTCTGGCGAGAGCCCCCAGCGTGTCGTCAACTGCCTTGTGCATCAACTCCTCAGTAGGCCACGCGTCCTGGTAGACAGCGGTGAATTCGGCGTAGACTGCTTCTTTGAGTCGGAGTGACTGCGCAACCACAAGGCGCATCTCGACGACTTCTGGACGATCCGACCGTTGAATCCTGTACGCGAAGGCGTCCGGCACTAGATCCTCCGCTCTCGCGGGCAGATGCTCTGCAAGTATCGAGGTGGCTTGGCCCGGCTCCAAGCTGAGATGTGCGGAGTATGTGATCTGATAGCGCCCAGCCTCGTTGTCCGGGGAGCACTCCTGGAGCGCTTGACGAGCGATCGTAGCCAACCTGGGGATCACGGGCAGATGGGCATCCAGGAGTTGGGCGACAAGGATCTCAAAGCCCTCGTAGGTGAATTGGAGCCGAACTTCTCCACGAAGCAGCGCGAAACTCAGCAAAACGTCGGCCATCCGCGCGGACGGGGCCTCGAAGGTGACGCTGCGAGGGTCAACTCCGAACGGCTGCAACGCGCCGACCAACTTGGCGAAGTGAGGGGTTGCTGGTGAAGGCAGCGTGTGGAGCATCTGTGCACACCTCCACCGGCAATTCACCGAAGCCTGTTCAATCCGATAAGGGGTCACTGAAACCTCCTTACTTCCAGAGGCTTGCCACTACCCTCCGGGAGCCTGTGCACCGTTCTTCTCCCCTCTCTCAGTCTACATCGGCTCCAGACTGCGGCGGTCGGTCTCACTCTCTCGCCGGCAGGGAGTCCATCCCGTGCCGCCGGGCTTCGGCCTCCATGAGGCGGGTCAGCTCGGCTTTGACGGCCTCCGGCAGCCGCGAGGGAGTGTAGGTTTCGATGACCCGCTCGACCTCGCGCGCGGCGCGCTCCCGCAGAGTCAGTTGGCCGTCCTTCAGCCAACGGGCGCGGTTGGCGCGATCGATAACCGGGCCTGGGAAAGTGATCTCACGGCGCAGGTAGCGGCGGGTGTGGTCGGCGATCAGCAGGTGCTTCTCGCGCAGCAGCTCCTCGAA
>CAYGVJ010000046.1:0-37909 GCA_964353255.1 uncultured Solibacteraceae bacterium
AGAGCCTCACCTTGCGCCGATTTCTGCAAGAGGCTCAGTGTACTGTCCCGGTTTTTAGACCCCATGCTATAGTGAGAGTTCCCCCGCATGCAGCTTGAGAAAGTGTATGAACCCCAGCGCTTCGAGCCGCGCTGGGCCGACTGGTGGATTGAGGCCGGCGTTTTCCGCGCCGACGTGAACGCGCCGGGGCCTGTCTTTTCGCTGGCCATTCCGCCGCCCAACGTCACCGGCTCGCTGCACACCGGGCACATGCTCGAATACAGCGAAATCGACGCCACCATCCGCTGGCGCCGCATGTGCGGCGACAACACCCTATGGCTGCCGGGCGCCGATCACGCCGGTATCGCCACCCAAATGGTGGTCGAGCGCCAGCTCAAGGCGGAGGGAGTGGACCGCCGCCAGATCGGCCGCGAGGCCTTCGAGCAGCGCGTCTGGGCCTGGAAGGAACAGTACGGCGGCACGATTAAGCGCCAGATGGTCCGCCTGGGGACCAGTTGCGACTGGAGCCGCGAGCGCTTCACGCTGGACCCCGGGCTGTCGCGCGCCGTGCGCGAGGTTTTCGTCCGGCTCTACGAGAAGGGACTCATCTACCGCGGCGAGTACATGGTCAACTGGTGCCCGCGCTGCCACACCGCCTTGTCGGACCTCGAAGTGGTCCACGAAGAGGCGCCGGGCAACCTCTGGTACATCCGCTACCCGGTGAACGAGACTTCCCGCCACGTGGTGGTGGCCACGACGCGGCCGGAAACCATGCTCGGCGACACCGCGGTGGCCGTCAACCCGCGCGACGCCCGCTACCGCGACCTCGCCGGCCGCACCGCGCAGTTGCCCCTGATGAACCGGGCGATCCCCATCGTTTCGGACGAGATCGCCGACCCGGAGTTCGGCACCGGCGTCGTCAAGGTCACCCCGGCGCACGATCCCAACGACTTCGAGGCCGGCCGCCGCCACAATCTGCCCAAGGTCCAGGTGATTGACGAGACCGCCAAGATGACCGCCGCCGCCGGCGCGTATGCCGGCCTGGACCGCTTCGAAGCCCGCCGCCGCGTCGTGGCGGACCTGGACGCCCTCGGCTTGATCGAGAAAATCGAACCCTACCAGGTCAGCCTGGGCAAGTGCCAGCGCTGCCGCACTCCAATCGAGCCGCTCATCTCGATCCAGTGGTTCGTCAGGATGAAACCGCTCGCCGAGCCCGCCATCCGCGCCGTCGAGGACGGGCGCATCCGCTTCATCCCGGAGAATTGGACCAAGACTTACTTCGAGTGGATGCACAACATCCGCGACTGGTGCATCTCGCGGCAGCTCTGGTGGGGCCACCGCATCCCGGCGTGGCACTGCGCGGATTGCGGTGGAACGACGGTCGGGCGCGAGACACCATCGGCCTGCGCGCACTGCCGCTCGCTTCGCCTCGAGCAGGATCCCGACGTGCTCGACACCTGGTTCAGCTCCGCTCTGTGGCCTTTCTCCACCCTGGGCTGGCCGGAGAAGACCGCGGACCTCACGACCTACTACCCCACCTCCTTGATGATCACCGGTTTCGACATCCTGTTCTTCTGGGTCGCCCGCATGATCATGATGGGCCTCGAGAATACCGGCGAGGTCCCCTTCCGGGAGGTCTACATCCACGGGCTGGTGCGAGACGCCGAAGGGCAGAAGATGTCGAAGACCCGCGGCAACATCATTGACCCGCTGGAGATCACCGAGCGTTACGGCACCGACGCCGTGCGCATGTCCATGCTCCTGGGCGCCGCCCCGGGCACCGACATCATTCTCACCGAAGAGCGCATGCTGAGCGCGCGCGCCTTCGCCAACAAGATCTGGAACGCCGCGCGCTTCATCTTCCTGAACATGGAGCGCTCCGGCGTCGCGGGGTGGATTCCCGAGGACGCCGCTCCACGCCGGCCGCAGCCTCCCGCCGGCGCGGAGACGCCGCTCGAAGACCGCTGGATCTTCAGCCGGCTGAACTCCTGCGCCGAGCAGGTCGGGCGGGCCATCAGCCGCTACCGCTATCACGAGGCCGCGCAGGTCCTCTGGCAGTTCTTCTGGCACGAGTTCTGCGACTGGTATCTGGAGATCAAGAAACTCCGGCTCCGCGACAACTCGGGGCTGGACGCCCACTGGCGCAACCTTCTGACCGTTTTCGAGACTGCCCTCCGCCTGCTCCATCCGGTCATGCCCTTCCTGACCGAGGAACTCTGGCAGCGCCTGGCCGAAGGCGTGCCCGGCCGGCCGATCTCGATCGCCTTGGCCCGCTACCCGGAACACCACTCGGAGGCGGCCGATGCCGAGGCCGAGCGCGACATGGAGCTTCTCCGGCAGATTGTCGTCTCCGCCCGCAACCTGCGGGCCGAGTTGAAGCTCGATCCCAGGCAGCAAGTGGAGGCCGTCGTGTATTCTCCGGACGCGGCGGCAGAGATCGCCCGTCGGCACTGCGACGTCATCGACAGGCTGGCCGGTGTGAGGCTGGAAGTGCGCTCCGAGCATGCGCCTGCTCAGCCGGAAGGCGTGCTGCGCTCGACCCCGGAGTTCGATGTGGTTCTGCGCGTGCCTGCCCCGCAGCTCGAGGCACGCCGCGCGCGCCTGGAGAAGGAGATCGAACGCCTGGAGAAACTAATCGCCGGCTCGCACGCGCAACTCTCCGACGAAACCTTCCTGGCGCGCGCGCCGGCGCAGGTCGTCAATTCCATCCGCGAGAAGCTGGCCGACTACGAAGCCCAGCTCGCCAAAAGCCGCGAGGCGCTGCGGCGCTGATGCCCTTCGAAGTCGATCACCCGGAAGTCCTGGACGCAGTCCGGCGCGCCTTGGAGGAAGACATCGGCCCGGGCGACGTCACTTCCGCGGCCTGCATCCCCGTCGCTCAGCTTGCGGAGGGTGGCTTCATCGCGCGCCAGGAGTTGGTAGTTGCCGGAGTGGAGCTGTTGCCGCTCATCTACCGCCAGCGCGGCGCGGTCGAGGAGCTGGAGTTGTCGAAAGCCACCGGCGATCGCGCGCAGGACGGCGAAGCGCTGGCCCGAGTACGGGGCAACGCCCGCGCGCTGCTCGAGTGCGAGCGCGTCGCCCTCAACTTCCTCCAGCGGCTCAGCGGCATCGCTACGCTGGCCCGGCGCTACGTGCATGCAGTGGCCGGAACCGGCTGCCGCATCCTGGACACGCGCAAGACCACTCCCGGCCTGCGTCGGCTGGAGAAGATGGCGGCGGCCGCGGGCGGCGCGACCAACCACCGCCTGGGCCTCTGGGACGCCGTCCTCATCAAGAACAACCACGTCACGGCCGCCGGTGGCGTCCGTGCGGCGCTCGAACGCGTGCGCGGAGTCACGGTGCCCGTTGAGATCGAGGTGCGCACCCGCGAGGAACTCGATGAGGCCCTGGCCTGCGGGGCCACGTGGCTCCTGCTTGACAACCTGACGCCCCAGCAGGCGGCGGATGCCGTCCGCCACGTGGCGGGCCGCGCCAAGGTCGAACTGTCCGGAGGAATCACGCTGGACAACGTGCGCGCTTACGCGGAAGCGGGCGCCGATTTCATCTCCTGCGGGGCCATCACGCATTCAGCGCCGGCTGTGAACATAAACTTCCGGCTCCGATTGATCTGACCATGCCGCTCGACATTGAGGAGGTTCGCGCGCGCCTGCCCGGGCGCCAGATCGTCTGGCTGGACGCGACGCCCTCGACCATGATTGAGGCGGCGCGCCTGGCCGCGGCGGGCTGCCCCTCGGGGACCGCGGTCGGGGCCGAGGAACAGACCGCCGGGCAGGGTCGCTACGGTCGAAGCTGGTACTCCGAGCGCGAGTCGGGACTCTATGTGTCCGTCGTCCTCCGGCTTCCTTTGCCCGCCGCGGACCTGCCCGTTCTGACCCTGGCTCTGGGCTTAGCTACGGCGGAGGCCATTGCCCGCTCCACCGGGCTCGGCTGCGACTTGCGCTGGCCCAACGACGTACTGCTCGACGGCAGGAAATGCGCCGGCATCCTGGCGCAGGCCGCGGAAGCGGCTTTCATCGCGGGAATCGGGATCAACGTCAACCACGCTTGTTTTCCGGCGGAACTTACGGCGCACGCCATCTCCCTGCGCATGGCCTCGGGTCAATCGCACTCGCGCGAGCGACTGCTGGCGGACCTCCTCCCGGCAGTGGATAGCTTTGCGAGAATGCTTGTGGAGGGTGGCAGGGCGCCTGTCCTCCGTATGTTCGCGCGGGCCTCCAGCTACGCTTGCGGCAAGCGGGTGGTCGTCGAGCAAGGCGGGGTGATGCTTTGCGGCACTACCCAGGGGTTGGATCCCGCGGGCTTTTTGACGCTCCGGCAGGACGACGGCTCCACCAGCGTGATTCTGGCGGGCGGCGTGCGGCCCGCCGCGGACGGTTGACTATCCATATGCTGCTCGCACTAGACGTTGGCAACACCAACATCACGATCGGAACGTTCGAAGAGGACCGCCTCACGGCCCACTGGCGCCTAAGAACGGTGCACGAGCGCACCACGGACGAGTTTGGCATCCTGCTGCGGAACCTGTTCACGCTGTTCTCGCTGGATCTGTCGCGCGTGGACGGCATCATCGTCTCCAGCGTGGTGCCTCCGCTCGATTTTCCGCTGGCCTCCATGGCCCGGCGCTACTTCCACACCGAGGCGATGTTTGTAACGCCCGAGACCGACACCGGCCTCAAGATCCTCTATGACAACCCGCGGGAAGTCGGCGCCGACCGCATCGTGAACAGCGTGGCGGCCTTCCACAAGTACGGCGGCCCCTGCGTGGTCGTGGATTTGGGCACGGCCATCACCTTCGATGCCGTCTCGGCCCACGCCGAGTACCTGGGCGGGCTGATCTGCCCCGGCATCACCATCTCGATCGAGGCTTTGTTTTCGAAGACCGCTCGCCTGCCCCTCGTGGATTTCCGCGAGCCCCAGCGGCTGATCGGAACCAACACGGTGGCCAGCATGCAGGCCGGCCTCTACTACGGCGCCATCGGGATGATCGACGGAATCCTGGAGCGCCTCATCAAGGCGCTCGGCCCGGAGACACGCGCGATCGCCACCGGGGGCCAGGCTGAGCTGATCGTGCCCGGCTCCCGCTACCTGAACGAGATCGACGAGAACCTGACTCTGGAAGGCCTGCAACTGATCTGGGAACGGAATCGACCGCAGTGAGCGAAGCAGAGGACTGGTCGTACAACTACTTCAACTACTTCACCGAGATAGAGGAGCACTTCCAGCGCGCCCGCGGCACCGGCCTGTTTCTGCTGTCGCCTCTGGACTGGGCGCTGATCGAGACCTGGAAGAACTCCGGCGTCCCGCTGGAGGCGGTGCTGCGGGGCATTGATGCGGCCTTCGAGAAATGGCGCAGCCGCAAGTCCAAGGTCCGGATGATCAACTCGCTGGCCTACTGCGCCCAGGCGGTCATGGTCGAGGCCCAAGCCATGGCGGGGGCGGGCCAGCCCACTGCCGCTCGCCAGGCCGCGCCCCCGTTTTCCATCGAGCACCTGCGCGCTTTCCTGGAGACGAACGCCGCCGAACTCCGCAAGCACAGCGAGGCTGTCTGCCAGGAGATCGCCGCGGCGTTAGACCGCCTGCTCACCGAGATTGAGGTCCACTACCAGAACCTCGAAGACCTGGAGCTCCGCCTGACCGCGCTCGAGGATAAGATGATCGCCGCTGCCCGCGCCGTCCAGACCGAGGAGAAGCTGCTGGCCGCCCGCCGCGAATTGGATTTCCAGCTCCGCCCCTGCCGCAGCAAGATGACCGCCGAGCAACTGACCATGCTCGAGAGACAATTCCTCGAACGCCGGCTGCTGGAGTCCGTCAGCCTGCCGCGGCTGAGTTTGTTCTACCTGCGGTAAACCCGGGACAGTACACTCAAACACGCTTTCCCGGTGTCGCAGAAACGGTGTTTGAGTGTACTGTCCCGGTTTTCGGCTTTCAATCCTCGCGCGGCAAGCCCTCCTGCGAATACAAGAAGGCCGTCGTCTTGATGCCCGTGATGTCGAAGCGCTTGCGGCACCGCAGGTTCTTGCAAGCCACCTTTTCGTCCAGCAGCACCATGTAGCTCTGCGCCTTCCGGAAGCGGGCGCGGTCATCGTCGTCGGCCCCATGCGGCACTCGGTCCTTCTTCTTGCGCACCAGCCAGCGCAGCCCGTAGGTGTCGGTGGTGCGGCAGAAGGGGCAGTTCAGCGCTATTGGCTTGGTGGTCTCCGATTCGTCGTAGAACGCGCGTTCGTTCACAGCGAGTAACCTCTCGCCTGGCAGCGGGCGAAGCTAGCCCCGAGCCGCCCGGCGAATTCGTCCACGTCTGAGCGGCTGATGTTCAGCGGCGGCGTCACCCGGATCACGTTTCCGTACAGCCCTCCCTTGCCAATCAGCAGCGCATTCTCCCGCGCCGCCTCCATCAAGGCCAGGGTCTCCGAAGAGGCGGGCGTCTTGCTGCCGCGATCCCGAACCAACTCCAGCGCCTGCATCAGGCCCATGCCACGTACTTCACCGATCAACTCGTACCTGTCAGCCAGTTCCAGCAGTCGTTCGCGCAGATAGGCGCCCACTTCGGCGGCATTGGCCAGAAGCTTCTGGCCCTCGATGAAGTCTAGCACTGCGGAGGCCGCCGTGGCAGCCACGGGGTCGCCGCCGAAGGTCGAGAGAGTCATCCCGCGCACGGCGGCGGCCACCTCCGGCGTGGCCACGGTCACGCCGATCGGCAGCCCGTTGCCGAGTCCCTTGGCGCCGGTGATGATGTCCGGCACGACGCCCCAGTGCTCGATGCCGAACCACTTCCCTCCCGTCCGCCCCCAGGCCGTTTGAACCTCGTCGCAGATGAAGACGCCGCCATGGCGACGCACGATCTCGGCCACGATGCGGAAATACTCCGGCGGCGGCGTAATGAAACCGGCCACTCCTTGAATCGGTTCAGCGATGAAACCCGCTACGCGGCCGCACGTGCTCGTGCGAATCAACTCCTCGACGTCACGGGCGCAGCGCACCTCGCAGCTCGGATACCCTAGCCCGAAGGGGCAGCGGTAGCAATAGGCGTTGTGTGCCCGCACCACGCCCGGCTGCACCGCCCCCGCCAGCCGCCAGGTATCCTGACCCGTCAAGGCCATCCCCAGCGCCGAGCGCCCGTGGTAGGAATGCCGCAGGGCAATGATCTCATCCGAACCCGTGTAGCAGCGCGCCGTCAGAATCGCCGTTTCGTTGGCCTCCGTCCCGCTGTTCGTGAAGAATGACTTCGTGAGCCGCCCTTCGGGAGTGAGCGACGCGATCTTCTGCGCCAGCGCGGCCTGGGGCTCGGTGGGGAACAGCGTCGAGACGTGCTGGAGCCGGTCAAGCTGCTCGTGAACGCGGCGGTTCACCTCCGTGTTGCAGTGGCCCACGCTGATGGTGACGATGCCGCCGAAGAAGTCCAGGTACTGCCTGCCGTCGGCGTCCCACACGAACTGGTCCTTGGCGCGCGCGATCACCAGCGGCTCGCGGAAATAGTGAAAGACCGCCGGGAACAGGAACTCCCGGTGGGCGAGGATGATTTCTTCCTTGGTCATGGCTGGGATGCTCTCCTCACTTGCCGCGGAAGCGCGGGATCCAGCGCGGCACCTCCCGGCAGTATTGCTCAAAGCTCTGCCCGCGCGTCCGGCGCAGATGAGGCTCCTCCAGGAAGACCACCGCGCAGTGGCAGAACAGCCAGGCGACCGCCGCATATGCCAGCAGGCGCGGCGAGGCGAACAGCAGAGCTTCGCCCAGCAGAACACTCCCCACCGAGACGTACATGGGGTTCCGAACGTGGCGATAGATGGAAGTCTGCACCAGCGCTTGGGGCTCCTCCCCGACCAGAAATCGCAGCCGCTTGGTGAACCATAGGGCCGGCGTCCCCGCTCCGCGCAGCGCGAACTCGGCGACGGCCCACAGGTCGCCCAACACACCGGCCGCGATGAGCAGGCCACCCACGTACCGCCACGCCCCCAGCCGCGCGGCCATTCCCGGCGACGGGGCGTAGATCAAAAGGGGCACCAGCACCGTGAACGTGCCCGACGCCAGCACGGTGAAGATCGCCGCCCTAACGAGGGTTCTTTTCTGCGGGTCCATTTGTCACTGCACCAGTTTCATCTGCCGCAGCAGGGCGTCAAACCGCGGGTCCGCCCGCAGCGGGTCCCAGAACGGCTTGTTGCGCAAGAAGGCGAGCTTGGGATCGCGCTCCTCGACGGCCCTCTGAAGCCACCTGAAGGCCTCGTCGTGTTCTCCCAAGCCCACGTGAATCCAGGCCATACTCCAGGCCGACGTCCGGGGGAAGCGCGAGCGGTCCTCAAGAGCCGCCAGAATCGCGCGGGCTTGATCGTGCTGGCCGGTCAGGGCGAGGGTCCATCCCAGCCCTCCCAGCGTCAGGGAGTTGTTCTCCATCGCCGGCGAAGGCAACCTGCCGAGCGCCGCCTGGAGTTCCTGGAACTTCTCCTGGAAGACCAAGGCCATGCCGACCACCGCCCTGGCTAGGGGGTAGCCAGGATCGAGTGCCAGCGCGTGATGTCCCTCCTCCAACCCGCGATCGTACTCCCGCCGAAACACGTACAGGTGGCCCAACTGGGTGTGCAGCAGCGGCGAGAGTGGATCCAGTTCCAGCGCGCCGCGCAACTGCTCGACAGCCTCGTCCAACCGCAGCATGGGCTGGAGAAAGTACATGGCGTAGCGTTCGCGCACCGTCGGAGAGGCCGGCCTGAGTTCGAGGGCCCGGGCGAACTCCCGCTCCGCCGCGGCCCAGGCGAAGTCGTAAGCCCCGAGAAACACGCCCAACGTGGCGTGAGCCTCCTCGAGTTCAGGATCCAGCTCCACGGCCTTGAACGCCGCGCGCCGGCCGCGAGGCAGGTCATCGGGCGACGAGAAAAACCCCCACTGCGCGCCCTCCCAGCAGGACGCCGACAAACCTGACCAAGCCGCCGCGCAGCCGGCATCCCGGGCAAGGGCTTGCTCGAAGCATTCCCGCGCCACGGCCATATCCGGGGCGTTCATTTTCGCGTAGTGGTAGCGACCCCTCAGGCAGAGCCGGTGAACCTCCGGATCGGCGGTTGAGGCACGAACCAGGGGCCTTTCTCCCGCTACCCGAGTCCGCAGCTTCTCGGCCACTGCCCGGGTGATCTCGTCCTCCAGGGCGAAGACGTCCTCCAGGTCGCGGTCGAAGCGCTCCGACCAGAGGTGATAGCCGTTCTTGGCGTCGATGAGCTGGACGGTGATCCGCAACCGCTGGCCCACTCTTTGCAGCCCGCCCTCCATCACCGTGTCAGCGTTCAGTTGCCGGGCGATCTCGCGGACGTCCATCGACTTACCTTTGAAGGCGAAGGCCGACGTGCGCGCCACAACACGCAGCCCGGGGACGCTCGTTAGGGAGTTGATCAGCTCCTCGGCCAACCCGTCGCAGAAATACTCCTGGTCCCCGCCCGGGCTCAGATCGGTGAACGGGAGAACCGCCACCGCGTTCCCGGCGGCCGCTTCCGGCTCGCAGCCCTCGAAGGTGACGGGCGCCAGCAGCCGGTAGCCGCGCTTGGCTATGGTCTCGATCACGCGCGGATGATCGGGGTCGTCCTCGAAGACGCGCCGTAACTCCCCGACGGAGCGGGCCAGCGCCGACTCGCCGACGTAGCGGACGCCCCACACCTTCTCGAGGATTTCGTCCTTGGAAACCACCTGCCCGGCGTGGTCGGCCAGCACGACCAGGAGGTCCATGAGCATGGGCCGCAGATGCGCGACGCGCGAGCCCTTCGCCGCCCGGTTCAGGCTCGGTTGGATGAGCCACTCCCCCAGGCGGAACTCTGCGCGCTTGACTGTAGCTGGGCCGGGTTCCACTGGGTGCGATTATAGCTCCCGCCGTGGAACCCGGCAACGGACGCCGGCGGCTTACCAGATGATCACTTCCGGCAGCATCGCCGGAGTCTCAAAGAGGTCCTTGCCGAAGAGCGGCCGGACCAGCGGGTTGACGTCCGGCACGGCCCAGGCATCCGAAGCGAAGAACTCGGCAATCTGCCGCTGGGCGGCCAGGGCGATGGCCATTTGCGCCGGGGGGCCCATCGGAATCAGGTAGAAATGGGCTTCGGACTGCGCCAGCTCGGGGACCACCGCCCGGGCCAGGTCGTGACGGTAGACCGAGGTCATGTCGCCCATGTTGGCCGCGCGCACCGTCGCCGTGAGGCCCGGGGTCGGTATGAATGTATCCCCCCCGATCGCAAACTGGAACATAGTGCGTCTCATCGGCACGCCGGGCAGCGTGGCCCACCTGAGGTGCGGCGCGAAACCCAGAGGCATGCCTTCCACGCCGGCCCACTCCAGGCGTTCCAGGTACTCCTGGATCTCGACGGCGCCCGGCACAGTGATGATCTTCGCCGGCTGGTAGCGCAGAACGCCGTCGGCATCGTAGTCCATCCCTTTGTTCAGCAGTGGCGGCTGGTGCACTCCCAACATCATGATGAACAACGGGCGCAGGGTTCTCATCCAATCGACCGCGCTGGTAACCGTGGAGGGCGTGCTGTTGATCACCGTGGACTGAATGGCGGGCTCCACGCTGTGAATCATCATTCCCGTGATTCCGCCGATGCAAACGCCGGCGTAGTGGATGCGATCCCGGTCGAGGTCCGGCCTGCCGTTGCCGTCGAGATCGATGCCGGACTGGATGGCCCGCACAAGCTGTAGCTGGTCCAGGGCGTCTTGGCGGGCGGTGTCCCGGAACAGGAACACGTTCCAGGCGCCTTCTCCTTCGATGATCACTCCGTCGCCGTTCGCGTCCAGGGACCGGCCTCCGGCTGGCAACTCGGTGACTTTGCCGGCCTTGTCCGCAACCACCACCTTGCCCTCTGGTCCGTAGCCCGCGCCCAGTGCGTTGATGGAGATGCTGGCGAATCCCCGCGCGGCGAGCGTGCCCGCCATGGCGACGGGCAGGCCGAACCGGTTGTCCGGGAACTGATGTCCGACGATGACCACGGGGTAGCCCGCAGGCGGCGCGGGCGTAGCCGGGTAGAAAGCCATAAAGAAGATCTCCTGAGACGCGGCTGGCGCGGGCAGATCGAGCCCGCTGGGCGTGACCGGGATGCTGTACGTGCGGTCCAGCGCGAAAGGCGAGCGGTAGGAGCCGAAAACCACCCTCCCCACACCGGCGAGTGCCGCCACCGGCAGCGGGCTCTCCTTGAACTTGAGCGGCTGGACTCCTTCCTGGAGCCGCACGGTGATGGACTGGAGGTCGGCGACGTTGAAGATGCCGCCCGGCTTAGGATTCACCGGCGTGAGGGGCAACTGCGCCCGCGCCTTCTCCAGCCAGGCTGTGGTCGAGAGCGTCGTGAAGGTCGAAGCGCCCACGATCCGCGCCGGGGCGAACCGGGCCTCAAGCGAGCCAACTACTGCCGAGAGCTGCTCGCAGTAGCCACCGCCGATCTTGCGGGCCAGGCAGGCCTGGAAACCGTCGTGCGGTTCCACCGCTGCGCCCGAGACGTCTCGCACCTGGTCGGTGATCACCAGGGCGTAGCGACGGATCTGCTCCAGCACGTGGTCCGGCTTGGCGTAGGCCGTGTTGGTCTTCGGGTCGTACAAGACTTGGTCGATGGTTGTTACGTGACCGGTCGGCTGCATGCCGAAACGGCCACGCTCCAGTTGATCCAGCCACACGAAGAAGACGCCAGCGCGCAGGCTATCGGGGTTTACCGGGCCGGAGAACCGCACCCGGATGCGCGGAAACACGTTGAAGCCGTCGAGCTGGTTCAGAAGCCCGATCTCGAGGCAAGTGCTCGGTTCGGCCTGGCAATTCGGAAGCGGCAGGTTAATGCGCAGCCCGGTCTTCTGCGCCGGGTCTGCAACGCTCAGAAAGTCTGTGGGATAGGGCCCGATTTCGGGGGCCATGGGGTTGAAAGCCACCTTGACTCCCGCGGCCCAAAGCGGAAGGCCCGCAAGCAGGGCGGCGCCCAGCAGGATCAGACGCAAGCGCATGGGAAACACCTCCGCCCAAGCATGGCCCGGAAAGGGGTGCAGAGTCTTTACCGATCCCTTCGATTCTCGTTACAAAGCGTTGCGTTTTGGATTCGGGAGGTTGGCGGTCGGAACCGCCGCGCTGCTCGGCTCGGCACGTTCCCCGCACCGGTTCCCAGGAGAGCCGGCTGACTGCCTGACGCTGGTCTTGCCATCCCTCTCGATCACCTGATACGATCCTTTCCGTGGGTTCTGCCTTCAAGCGTTTGGCGAAGGCCGCCATTCTATCCGAGTGGCGGTGAACCGCCGCTCAAGTTTCGACTGAGGCGGGAATGCCTCATGGGGCCAGCGAGAAGGCCCTTTACGAGGTGATGATGCTGACAAACCAGGGGGGCCTGGAACTGGTGCTGGCACCGGTCGCCGGATTGATCGTGGGGGGCCACCTTAACAAGTGGATTTACAGGATGCCACGCGACCTTCCGCTGCGAACGCCGGCTTCCTGCCCGCATTGCGACGCTTCCATGGGTTGGTCGGGCAAACTGCCCGTCGTGAGCTATCTCCTCATGCTCGGGGGCTGTCGCCAGTGCGGTCACCGGCTCCCCGTGCGGTACCCGCTGGTGGAAATCCTAACGGCTGTCCTCTTCTTTCACTACTTCCTGGTGATGGGACCGACCGCCGCGGCTGTTAAGTCTTGCGTGCTGGCTGCACTGCTGATCGCCCTCTTCTTCACGTGTCTGGAAACCGAGATCCTGCCTGATGAGTTGACCCTGGGCGGGACTTTGGCCGCCCTCGTGTTCTCGGTGTGTAGCCCCATCACCGCCGGCACCAGACGCGGCTGGCTCGCGATAGCAGAGTCCCTATCCGGAGCGATCCTGCCGGGCCTTATTCTCTGGCTGATCGCAGTCCTCTACCGGGCGGCTCGCCGCAGGGAGGGCATTGGATTCGGTTGCGTCAAGATGCTGGCGATGGTGGGGGCGTTTCTTGGGCTACGGAGCGCGCTGGTCACGCTTGTCAGCGGTTCGGTCCTCGGATCACTCGTGGGAACGTTGTACGTTCGACTGGCCCGGAAGGATCCCCAGCCCGCGGAAATGCCTCTTGGCTCCTTCCTGAGCGTTCCGGCCTTAGGCCTGACGCTCGCTGGTTCAGATTGGCGGGCCGAATTCGGCTGGCTTAGCAAGGGTTTGAGTGACTGGTGGGGATGGCTGGCAGGACACTTCTGACCATGGTGATGGCTGTCCCGCGTCGTTCCTCCGGTGCTCCGTCTCTGCCGCGGGCCAGCGCTAGATCGTCACCGCCAGGAAGCCGCCGTCCACGCGCAGGATCGCTCCGGTGACGAAGGATGATGCCCGCTCGGCAGCCAGATACACCGCCGCGCCCACCAGCTCCGAAGCCTCACCGAAGCGGTTCATCGGCGTGTGGCCCATGATGGACGCGGTGCGCTCCGGAGTCAGGATCCGGCGGTTCTGCTCGGCGGGGAAGAAGCCCGGTACGATAGCATTGACCCGCACCCGGTGCGGCGCGAACTCTCGCGCCAGAAACTGCGTGATCTGGTTCACGCCCGCCTTGGTGACGCTGTAAGTGAAGACCTTCGACAGCGGCGGTCCCGAGGATACCGACGAAATGTTGATGATCGCGCCGCCCCGGCCCGCCTCCACCATCGCCTTCCCGAACACCTGGCAGGCGAGGAAGACGCTCTTCAGGTTCACGTCCAGGATCTTCTGCCATTCCTGCTCGCTGATTTCGAAGAACGGCGTAGCGGAGTTGATCCCGGCGGCATTGAGCAGTATGTCCACCTGCCCGAGGGTCGCCAGCACGGTCGCCAGCGCCTGCTCCAGCGCCGGCTTGCTGGTGGCATCGTTCGGTACGGCGATGGCTCGCCGCCCCAGTTCGCGGATAGCCGCCGCGCGCGCTTCCGCGTTCCCCGCGTGCAGATCCAGCACCGCCACCTCCGCGCCCGCCCGCGCGAGCCCCATGGCCATCTCGCCGGCCAGCACGCCGCCGCCGCCGATCACTACGGCGACTTTCCCATCCAGAGAAAAAAGCTCATCTGCCTGCATAGGTGACCCTCCATTTTGGCACAGCCCTGCCTGCGATAGAATGCCCTTTGACCACCGCTAACCAATGACGTTCTTTCTGGCCATGGCCCTCCTCACCGCTAACCCGCCCGGCGGCGCGGTATTGAAACCCGTCGCCAACATGTACTCGGCCCCCACCGAAGACGCCGATGTGGTCTCCCAGGCCATCTACGGGACTAACGTGGCCGTCGTGGAAGAAGAAGACGACTGGATCAAGGTGCGCACGCCCGACGAGTACACCGGCTGGATGGCCGCGGCCTGGCTCCGCCGCGGCCGCGCCTACGCCGCCGAGGGCCGCGTCGCCCAAGTGGACAGCCTCTTCACCAATCTGTACCGCGAGCCCGACGTCACCAAGCACCAGCCTGTGCTCACCCTACCGTTCGAGACCCGTCTTGAAGTCGTCGCCGAGCCCGAGGACAATCAGCGCTGGATCCAGGTGCGCCTGGTGGATGATCGCCTGGCGTGGATACAGCGCGGCGACGTCCTCTTCGGCCCGCAGCCGCTCTCCGTCGAGGCCACCTTCGACCTGAGCAAGCGTTTCCTCGGCCTGCCCTATCTGTGGGGTGGGACCTCCACCTTCGGCTACGATTGCTCCGGCTTCGTCCAGATGCTCTGCCGCCGCCGCGGCGTCCTCATCCCCCGCGATGCCCAGCCCCAGGCCGGCTGGAGCGGTATGACGCCGGTGGAACGCGCAGACCTGAGGCCGGGGGACCTGCTGTACTTCGGTCGCTCGCCCGGCAGGATCACCCACACCGGAATGTACCTGGGCGACGACCTGTTCATCAGCGCCACCACCCACGAGCGGCCCATGGTGCGCATTGATCGCCTGGAGGATGACTACTGGGCCAGGCTGTTCGTGGCCGCCAGGAGGCTGAAATGAACCGGCGGCAACTGATCCAGACCCTCGGCGGGGCGGGCCTCTGGGCTCCGGCCGGCACGGTTTTGGAGGCCCGCGTCGTCCGCCTCAACCTGCGCCACACCTGGACAGTGGCCACCTCCTCGAGCGACTTCCGCGACACCCTGCACCTGCGCTACACGCGCGACGGCGTAACCGGCATGGGCGAGGGCGCGCCCTTGGCCCGCTATAAGGAGGACGCCCGCTCCGCGCTGACCGCAGTGGAGTCGGTTCGCGACTACCTCGTCGCCGCCGACCCCTGGAACTTCGCCAAGGTCATGGCCGAGGTCTTCCGCCGCGTCCCGGGCCAATGGGCCGCCAAGGCGGCCATAGACATCGCCCTGCTGGACTGGGTAACCAAGAAACTGGGCGTCCCGCTCTACCGCTACTTCGGCCTGGACCCGCGCGATGCCCCGCTGACAACCTTCTCCATCGGCATCGACACCCCGGAGATCACTCGCCAGAAAGTGCGCGAGGCCGAATCCTTCCCCGTCCTGAAAATCAAGGTCGGCTTGGCCACCGACGAGGCCACGCTCGCGGCCGTGCGCAGCGTCACCAACAAGCCTCTGCGCGTGGACGCCAACGAGGGCTGGAAGAGCAAAGAGGAAGCCGTCCGCAAGATCAACTGGCTCGAAAAGCAGGGCGTCGAACTGGTCGAGCAGCCCCTGCCCGCCCCGCTGATCGAAGAGACCCGCTGGGTGCGCAGCCGCGTCCACATCCCGATCATCGCCGACGAGGCCTGCCTGCACCCTTCCGACATCCCCAGGTTGGCCGGCGCCTTCGACGGCGTCAACGTCAAGCTGGATAAGTGTGGCGGCCTGCTCGAGGCCTACCGCATGATCCAGATCGCCAAGGCCCTGGGCCTGAAGACCATGCTCGGCTGCATGATCTCCAGCTCGGCGAGCGTCACCGCCGCCGCGCACCTTTCCCCGCTGGTCGATTACGCCGACCTGGACGGCAACCTTCTCATCGCCAACGACCCCTACGTGGGCGTCAAGGTCGAAAAAGGGAAGCTGATCCTGCCGGACGGCCCCGGCCTGGGCCTGAAGCCGGCGGCCGGCTGAGGGGCGCCCCCCCGCCGGAACTTCCTTCGGCCAGAAAGCGTATATTCAGATCAGTGGAGCCAATCATGAACAGACTTGAACGCCAGCGGGGCGGTGTGCTCAGCGGGCTGCTGATCACCCTGCTGGTGATCGTGGGCCTGGTGGTCGCCGGACTAGCCATCGGCGGCTGGTATCTGGCCCGCAACATCCGTGTCCAGGAGACCGTCACGGCGCGCGGGAAGACGGTCCGCGTGGAAACGCCCCTCGGCTCCCTGCGGGTCCAGGAGGGGGGCTCGCTTGATCCCGCCAAGGTCGGAATACCGCTCTACCCGGGCGCCCAGGTGGCCGAACGGGACCACAAGTCGGTAAATCTCGAGCTGGACTTCGGTTCCGTCGGCAAGCAGGTGACCGTCACCACCGCCGAGTACAGCGTCGCCGACCCGCCGGAGAAGGTCGCGGAATTCTACCGCAGGCAGTTGCCGGACTGGTCCTTCTCCGAGAGCTGGCGCGGAGGGTTCAAGATAGAGTTCTCCGGGCGGGGCTACAAGCGCGTGGTCGCCATCCGCGAGCGCGGCGGGCACACCCGAATCGTCTTCGCGCTGGTCGGCGAGCCCCCGGCGATCTGATCGCCTCAAGAGCGCGCCTTAGAAGCCCCAAGCCTCCAGCTTGATCTGGCTCTTGTCGCCCAGCGGCTGCATCCAGATCACGCCCCGGCGGATCTCCACAAACGGCCCGCGCGGATTGCGGCGCGCCGTGGCGTTCCAGATCTTCATGAACTGGCCATCCGCCATGAACGTGTATCCCTTCAGTAAGGTGAACGCCCCCCAAGCCCGATCGGCCAGCGGTTCGTTCTTGCCTAACTCGATGCCCCGCAGACCGGGCGCCATGGACTGATCCACCGCCGCCAAAGCCTTGATGTTGAACTCTGCCGGCAGCAGGCCGCTCGCCCCCGCCGGCTGGTATACGATGGTGTACTTGCCCGGCGGGAAACCCTTGAACTGAAAGCGGCCCTGCTCGTCAGCCACTGCTGAGGGCAGCCTGGCCGGCAGCTTGACCTTGGCGTAGGGGGAGTCCTCGTCCCCCGCCACCTCACCGAGGAACAAGCGCGCCTTGGCCATGGGTTTGCCGCTGCGTCCCACGAAAACGCCTTCCGCAGTGGCCGTGGGCGGCGCAGTGACGGCAGCCCCGGCCTTGGCTTGCGGTTTTGCCTGCGATTTCGGCGGCTGAGCGCTGGCCAGCGACACGGCAGCCGCCAGTAGAACCGGTGTAAGCCTCACCCTCATGATTCCTCCCTGCCCTTCCCGATCACAGCGGACAGAATCATACCACGTTCGGCAGTAGGCTGGGAGAAACCCAGCAAACAGGCAAGAATGCCTATTCCACGGGCTTCACCACCCAGCCCGGATACCAGCGGAAAACATTGCCGGTCAGGCTGGCGACGAAGATCTCGCCCGCCGCAGTCACCGTCAGCCAGTGGCCTGGGCTTTCCATCGAGCCCAGGATCTTGCCGGTCTCCGGGTCGATGCGCATGATGCGCCCCGCCAGGGTGTCGTAGGTCGAGTTCTCGACGTTGTCGCGGTGAGTAACAATCCAAAGCTCGTCCTTGGGCGTCATGAAGATCCCCTGGGTGGCCCCCAGGTGAGTCCACTGGCGAATGAACTTCCCTGCCCCGTCGAAGATCTGGATGCGGTTGTTCTCCCGGTCGCTGACGTACAGCCGGCCCTTCGAGTCGATCACCACCGCGTGCGGCAGGTTGAACTCGCCCGGCGCGCTGCCCCGCTTGCCCCACTCGAGCAGGTATTTGCCGTCCCTCGAAAACTTCACGATGCGCGAGTTGCCGTAGCCGTCCGAGACGAAGAAATCCCCGGAGGCGGTGAACGCCACGTCGGTCGGGCGGTTGAAGCTCTTGGCATCCGCTCCCGCCTGGCCCTTGACGCCCAGCGCCATCAACAGCCGGCCCTCGGGGGTGAACTTCAGGACCTGATGCGTCCCGGTGTCGGTGGCCCAAAGGTTGCCCTCCCGGTCCATCCGCACGGCGTGGGGGTTGACGAAGACGCCCTTCCCCCAGGAGTAAAGGTACTTGCCTTTGGCGTCGAAGACGACGACCGGATCCGCCTTCTCGCCGCGTTGCGCCACGTAGACGCGCCCGGAGGCGTCCGTGGCCACCGCTGACACCCGTCCGAACTTCCATCCCGCCGGCATGGTGTCGGGCTCCTCGCCGAAGCGGATGTTCACGCGGTAGTGAAGCTGGCCGCCCTCGTGGGGATACCAGCCCTGCTGGCCAGAGCAAGTCATAGCCAGCGAGTATAAACCAACCAACAACATCTTGTGCCGCATCCTTCCTCCTTTGCGCCCGTCACCAAGCCAGCGCGTAAGCGTCCGCGCGCGGGTCCGCGCCCGCGCTCAGCACGCCGGCCTTCGCATCCACCACTATGGCCGCATTAGCGCCCAGCGACCACGGTCCGTACACCAGTACCTTGTGGCCCCGTTCTCCCAGCGCCTTGCGCACCTCTTCGGGAAACCGTTCCTCCAGGCCCAGGTCGCCCGGGTACATAGTGTGCGGCCAGGGCGAGGCGGGAAAACTCCGGGTAGTCCACCGTGGCGCTTCGATGGCCTGCTGCACGTTCATCCCGAACTCGACCATGTTCAGGAAAGTCTGGAGCGTCCGCAGGCACTGATCATCGCCGCCCGGACTGCCCATCACCATCGCGGGAAGGCCGTCTTTCATCACCAGGGTGGACTGCAAAGTGCTCCGCGGTCGCTTGCCCGGCTCCAGCGCGTTGGCGTGGCCCGCCACCAGCGAGTAGTAGTCGCCCCGGCAATTGAAAATGAGTCCCAGTTCCCCGATCACCACCCCGGTGCCGAAGGCGCTGTGCAAGCTGGGCGTGAACGAGATCATGTTGCGCTCCTGGTCCACCACGGCGATGTAGCTGGTGTCCCCGTCATGCTCGGCGCCGCCGGCCAGCGTGTAATCGAGTGGGCGTTCCACCGGCGCAAAGCCGCTCATGAACTTCTCGGCCACGCCCGGGCGGAACTCCAGCGAAGCCTTGGCCGGGTCGATCAGCTTCCGGCGCTCCCCGGCGTATTCCTTCGACAACAACCCCTCGAAGGGGATGCGAATGAAATCCATGTCCCCCAGGTACTTGTCCCGATCGGCAAAAGCCAGCTTGGCGGCCTCCACGCTGGCATGGACATATTCGCCGGAATTGTGCCCCAGCGCTTTCAGGTCGTAGGTCTCCAGTATGTTCAGCAGGAACAGCTCCGCCGGGCCCTGGGTGGCCGAGGCGTTCTTGTAGACACGGTACCCGCGGTAGTCGATCCAGACCGGCTCCTCCACCTTGGCCGTGTAGGAGGCGAAATCCTCGCAGCGGAACAGGCCTCCGTTAGCCTCCACGAACCGGGCCATCTCGCGCGCTATGTCGCCCTTATAGAAGCGGTCCCGCGCCGCGCGCAGGGCCTCGCGGCGGCCCCGCGGCGCATTCTCCCGCTCCGCCTCGACCAGCCTGCGCAGCGTGCGCGCCAGGTCCGGGTTTCGAAAAACCTCCCCGGCTCTGGGCGCGTTCCCGCCCGGGTAGTACAGCCTTACCGAGGAGGGGTATTTCCGAAGCTTCTTCGACATGGCGATGGTGTTGGCCAGCCGCTCGCTCAAGGGGAAGCCGTTCTCGGCCATCTCGATGGCCGGGGCCAGCACCTGGGCGAAGCTCATCGTGCCCCAGCGCTCCAGCAAAATGTACCAGGCGTCCACTACGCCGGGAACCGTGCCTGCCAGCAGCGTGTCGTTAACCGGGAGCTTCCCCCCCGCGTTCCGCTGGTACCAGTCGATGGTCGCCAGCCGCGGGGCCGTGCCTTCGGCGTTCAGCGAGAAAACCTTCTTGGCGCGGGCGTCATGGATCAGAAGCACGGCGTCGCCGCCCACGCCGTTCAAGGCCGCGTCCACCAAGCCGAGCACCGCCTGCCCCGCCACGATGGCGTCGAAAGCGTTGCCGCCGGCCCGCAGGATGCGCTCGGCAGCCTGGGTGGCTTCCGGCTTCATCGAGGCCACCGCGTGCCGGGTTCCGCGAACTACAGGTCGCATGGTTTGACGCGACCGCGTGGTCTGGGCCATCAATGCGGCGCCGATGGCCAGACACGCGGCGAATCTGTAACGTAGCATGACCTCTCTCCTCATGCCTACCCCGCCACTTCCTCCCAGGTCACGATGCGCCGCTCGTAGATCGCCCGCCTGGCCATGATGACCTGCAACGTTGACCCCAAGGCCGACTCGGCCCCGTTGAGCGGCCGGCGGTTGTCGTTGCGAATGTCGTCGATGAACGCCGCCATCGCCATGTAGTCGGCGTTCTGGCCGGCGTTGGGAACGTCGAGTTTGACGACGCCGCGCTTCTCACGAGGCTGCCAGGTGGCCGCCGGCAAGTCGATCGCCCCATCCGAGCCAAACACCCGCTCCTGGATCCCGGTGAAACCTGGCGGATCGAAGTAGTGGTGACTGAAGTTCACCCGCTGCCCGCCCGGGTACTCGAAGATCAGGTTGTAGTTGTCCATCACCGTGCGGCCCGGCGGGTCGTCGATGAACAGATTGGTTCCCCCGGAGGCCAGAGCGCGCACCGGATGCGTGCCGATAGCCCAGGTGAACAGGTCCAGAATGTGTATGCCCTGATCGACGACGATGTCGCCGCATTTGGTTCGGTCGAAATACCAGGGAATGTTGCGGGGCAGGTCGCCGCCGTGGCGGATGCCGTGGCACATCAGCACCTTGCCAATGCCTCCGCCTTGAATGAACTTCTCGGCGGCGTTCCGGCTAGGATCGTGCCGCAACTGAAAACCCGCCGTAAAGATGCCCTTGGCCTGATTGGCCTGCGCGACCACGGCCCGGCAATCTTCGGCTGTCAAAGCCAGCGGCTTCTCGGCATAAAGGTGCTTGCCGACTTCCAGGATGGCGAGGTCGAAATCCTTGTGGGTCCAGTCGGGCGTGGCCAGCACGACTGCGTCAATGTCCTTTTGCTCGTCCAGCATCTTGCGGAAGTCCGCCCAACTGCGGGCCGAGCCGCCGGCCTGAGCCACCGTCGCCGCCGCTTGCTCAACGCGTTCCGCCACGATATCGCAGACCGCCACCACCCGGACGCCCGGGACCTTGAGCATTTGCCTCAGCAGGTAGGAGCCGCGGTTGCCGGTGCCCACGAAGGCCACCCGCACCGCATCACTGGGCGCCCACGCGGACAAAATGGCGGGGGCTGCGACCGCCGCCGGGGCCCTCAAGAATGAGCGCCGCGTATATCCCGCGTTCTGCATAGTCTCCTCCAGAACCGCACGATGTCTCGCCTATGGTATCATTCGCTGCGGTTATTGCGGGGACTCGATGAACATTAACTTGATGAGCACCTTGAAGGGATCGCTGCTCGAAGGTTTCTTCCCGGCGGGGTGGGATTTGAACAAGATCGACGCCTGCTGTAGCCAGCCCCCCGAATCGGTCCTGGATCGCCGATCGTGGTGGCATCCGGATTTCGAGCCGGTTCCCTGCCCCACGCTCGCGGACTTCGACACCAAGCTGGGGCACGAGATCGCCCTGCAAATCCGCCGGACACGGGAAGCCGGTCGCAAGCTGGCGCTTATTCTGCCGGTCGGCCCCATGGGCATGTACCGCTGGGCCGTGTACTTCCTCAAGCAGTGGGGCGTAAGCTGCGATCACGTCTACGGCTTCAACATGGACGAGTGGAGCGACGCCGATGGGAACACCTTGCCGTCCGACAACCCCGGGGCCTTCCGGTTTGCAATGGAGGACGCCTTCTATGGTCCCTTGGGCGAGCTGACGGTCCCGCCCGCGCAGCGGCATTTCGCCACCCGCCAGCTGCTGCCGACCTACCCGGAGCGCATCGCTGCGCTGCGCGCTGAGGGAGCGGAGCTCGAAGTGATCTTCGGCATCGGCCGGGTCTTCCACATCGCCTTCTGGGAGCCGCACTTTGCCGCGGAATTCTCCACCGACGAGGAGTGGAAGCGGCAGACCCACCGGCTGGGCGCCAAGCTGCATCCGCTGACCATCGAGCAAAACGCTATCACCAGTTTCAAGAGCCGGACCACGCTGGTTCCCACGCGCGCCAACACCATCGGCCCCGGGCTGTTCCTGGCCGCAGACCGCATCATTGGTGGGGCGGACGGTACGCTGGGCCGCGGCATGCAATGGCAGGGAATGAGCCTCTGGGTGACGCTCCGCTACGGCCCCGACCGCTGGGTGCCTTCCAGCTTCATGCCCACATTGCCCGGGCGCCTGTTCTTCCTGGAGGAACTGGCCGGGCCACTCGTGGCCGAGTGCAATTAAGCGCGGACTGGCGCTGGGGTCCTGCTCCGCAAGTTCGTTGACAATGGGAACCGGCATGTGGCGTGCGCTTCAGCGCGCCGCTGCGGGCTTGAGCCCGCAGTTTCCGACCAGTCAGATTCGCTGGACGGCGAACTGAAGTTCGCCGCGGCACGCTGAAGCGTACGCCACGATGGCATTTTGGCAAGCCACGAGATGTAGAAACTCCAGCGACAGGCCGGGTGCCCCCTCGGCGCCTGTCCCACGAAACAGCAACGTCCCGGTGCTTGCGAAGCAGGACGCCAGCACCCCGCCATGCGGCGGCACGGACTGCGCCAGCGGGCCGCCTTTCGGTGGAGGTGGGCAGGCTCTCGTAGGCCGGGCTCGCGCGAGCACGGCTTGGCAGGGTCGCCAGGCTCACCAGCAGGACCGGGAGGAACATGATCCGCCGACTCGTCCTATCCCCGCAGACGCTCCAGCAGGCCCACGGCCGTCCGGATGTCGCGCCAGCGCTGCTGGCGGTCCTCGATCTCCCGCTCGATGTTCAGCGTGCCGCGGTAGCCGATCTCCTTCAACTTGGCGATGAAGCGCTCGATCCCCACCGCGCCCTGACCCAGCGGTCGCTCGGTTCCCAGAGCGCCGGGCGTGTCTTTGGGCGGCCAGTCCCCGTCCTTCGAGTGGACTGAGATCACCTGCGGCCCCAGCACCCCCAGCGCCTCGATGGGATCACCAGTCCCGTAAAGGATCATGTTGGCCGGATCGAAGTTGATGCGCACGTTGGCGCGGTTGACGTCCTGGAGGAACTTGAGCAGCACCTGTGCCGGTTCCTGGCCGGTCTCCAGCGCGAAGGTCTGGCCGTGCCCGGCGGCGTGGTCGGCCACGCGTCGCACCATGCCGCGCACCGCGGCATAATCCGCGTGCGCCGCATCCTCGGGCACGAACCCGATGTGGAGGGCAATGCTGGATACGCCGAGGGCCGCGGCGAAGTCGCTGATCGCGAGCGTGCGCGCCTCCCGTTCGGCCCGCGTCGCCGGCGGGATGAAGCCTACCGTGCGCTCGACAGTGGGGATGTCCGCGTAGCTTTCGCCCACGAACGCGCCGAACACGGTGACCAGCGTGAACTGCTCGGCTCCCAGCGCCGCTTTCCAACCCGCCGCCGCGCCTTCCAGCTTCATGTCCCCGGGGATGCCCATCTGACCGCAGCGTACGCCCAAGCCCTTCAGCTCGCGCAGCGTCTCGACCGGCTCCCCTCCCGCCCAGAACATCACCCCGACTTCCATATCTCTCAGCGGTTGCATCGAATCCTGACTCCTTAAGCGCCCTTCATCCTATCACTGTGCGGCGTGCTCGAACGCGTACTCGCACAGCGCGCGCAGGTTTGCTTCGGGAGTGTCGCGAACTACTTCGCAGCCGGCGCCCACGATATAGCGCGCGCGTGCCTGGCGGTGGCATTCGCCGACCGCGGCCCTCACCAGCTCCGGCGTCCCGGCGCGCAGCACCGCGACGGGGTCGATATTGCCCAGCAGGACCTGCGCCGGCCCCATCTCGCGGCGCGCCTCCCCGAGCGGCGCCATCCAGTCCAGATCGACGATCTCCGCGTCCAGCCGGCCCATCCACTGAAACAACCGCCGCGTCTTGCCGCAAATGTGCAGCCGCACGCGCGCGCCCACGGCGTGCAGCCCGTCGATCAACTTCCGCTCGTACGGCCAGACGGACTCCTCGTACAATCGCGGACCCACCAGCGAGGCCGCCGCGTCGCCCACGCCGATGAGGTCCGCGCCCGCTTCCACCTGCGCCCGGGCAAACGCCAGCTCCATCTCCACGCAGAACTCGAACAGGTCCCGCACGAAGCCGGGGTCGTCGGCGAAATCCAGCATCAGGGTGTTGATGCCGCGCAGGTCCGCGCCCATGGCGCACGGGCCTTCGATCCAGCCCTCGACCAGCTTCTCCCTCCCCGCGCGGATCTTGAGCAGCGCGACGCCTTTCACCCGATCGAGCATCCTGCCCCCACCGCGCGGGTTGGGCAAGCTCAGGCGCCTCAGCGTGCCCTTGTCCGCCAGTAGCGCCTGGCCCTCGACGAGCGCCGGGGGCTGATCATCGAACCACTCGATCCCCGCCCCCAAATCGGCCGCTTCACGGGCCGGGTCGGAGATGACGGAAACATAGTCGAACCCGAACTTAGCGGCCGTGTGAATCTGCGCCTCGGCCAGCACGCGGCAGTCCGTGACGTAGTCCCGGTAGCGTACGCCGCACTGGTCCGCGGCGAACATCATGGTGATGGGCATCAGCGGCAGATGGTCAGGCTGCCGCCCCTCCAGCGCCGCCAGCACCCTCTCGCGGCCCGTCATGGCGCTACCTTCTCAGCCTCAATGATGCGCTCGTCGTAAGCGGCTTTCACGCGCCAGCCGGGCGGCGTCACCAGAAAGTCCGCCTCGTCCCAGGGGCCCTCGAGCAAGCGCCGAATCAGCGACATGTCGCCCTGCACTTTTTCGAACTTCCAGCCCCGCTCCGCGGCCTCCTCCCGGGTCTGACGCTCGAACCGCTCGTCCGGCTCCACCCCCATCTCGACGAAGGTGAACTGGCGGTAGTTGCGCGCCTGGTTTCCGAGTTGTTCGTAAAGGTACGCAGCGTTCTCCTCGCCGTAGCGGGCCGCCAGCTCCTCGTAGCTCTGGCCCAAGCCGGTCTGCTGGCGGACGGCGCGCTGGTCGAGCTGAGTCAGGCCCCCGCCCCGCTCGATCCATCCGCTGGTCTTGAAGTACACGCCCGGGTGACTGTTGAAGTATTCGAGGTAGCGTTCCTTGCTCCCCAGGAACAAGGTAATGCAGTCGTGGGCGCGCGGGATCACCAGCGGCAGAGCGCGGGCCGTCAAGCCTACGAGCCCTGTGCCGCACAGCGCGTAGCCTAGCAGGACGGCCTCGTACCGCGATGCGTCCACCGCGTCCACCGCCGCCTGCAAACGTTCGAGCATCCCTTCGGCGCCAATGTCGTGCAAACCCTTCGGCAGGAACTCCACGTCGATCTGGTTGACCGACCCCGCCGCCGCCGCGCACATCTCGCGGTAGAAGATCTCGCAACTGATCAGCTTCAGGCGCACCAGTGGGACAGGCTTCAGCTTGTCACAGTTGAGACCCTCACTGCGGCTTGCGCGCCCGCACAAAGGCGCTCATGAACTTGCCGTCCACTTGCGGCGCTATGGCGGCCGCGTCCAGGCCCGCTTTCTCCAAGTATGCGCGGGCATCCTCGGCGCGGTAGACGCGGGTCGGCTCGATGTCGATCTCCTCGAAGCCGGCCGCCGCCAGCTTCGCCCGGTACTCGGATTCCTCCAGCGCCCCGGCAATGCAGCCGATCCACAGTTCCACGTTCCGGCGGATGACCTCCGGCACATCTCCCCGCACCACAACGTCGGAGACGGCGAACCGTCCGCCCGGCTTGAGCACGCGGAAGGCCTCGCGCAGCACACGGCCCTTGTCGGCCGACAGGTTGATGACGCAGTTGGAGATGATCACGTCCACCGAGTTATCCGGCAGGGGGATGCTCTCGATCTCGCCTTTGAGGAACTCGACGTTCCCGACGCCCGCTTTGCGCTGGTTCTCGCGCGCCAGCTCGAGCATTTCCTCCGTCATGTCCAGCCCGTAGGCCTTGCCTGTGGGACCGACGCGCCGGGCCGACAGCAGCACGTCGATGCCGCCGCCCGAGCCCAGATCCAGCACCGTCTCGCCTTCCCTGAGTTCGGCCAGCGCCACCGGGTTGCCGCAGCCGAGCGAAGCCAGCACGGCTTCCTGGGGGATTCCGGCCACCTCGCCGGACTGGTAGAGATCGCGGGTGACGGGATCCTCCTGGCACGTGGTCGCAGCGCCGCCGCAACAGGCCCGGCCTCCGCCTACGACCTGCAAAGCCGCCTGTCCGTACTTCTCTTTCACCGTTTGCTTGAGGTCTTGGTTCGCCATCTCACTCTCCTGTTTGTGCCCCCCGCCCGGCTACAGCACTCCGCGTACAGAAAGCCGACCAGCTCGCGTAGCGCGGCGGTGTCGGCGTTGTAACGCAGATACTGCCGCTGGCGCCGCACCACGACCAGGCCCTCATGCTTGAGCTTCTCCAGATGATGCGAGAGGGTCGAGCCGGGGATGCCCAACTCTTTCTGGATCTCGCCCACCACCAGGCCGTCCGGGTGGGCGGCCAGCAGCAGGCGCACGATGCGCAACCGGGCCACGTTGCCCAGGGCGGCCAGCCTGTCGGCGTAGCGGGTCGCGTCGCCGGGGGCGGTTGCTTCTGTCACATTTCTAGAATACTAGAAATATCGAGAGATGTCAACTATGTACTCCGGCCCCGTCCCGCAGCAGCCGCCGATGAAGGAAGCCCCCGCCTCGAGCAGCGCCGGCACCTGCCGGGCGAACTCCCCCGGCGTGGTCCGCCACACGGTGCGGCCCTCCACCAGCGCCGGCTGGCCCGCGTTGGGCTTCATCCAGACGGGCAGGCGCGTGGCCGCGCGCAGCCGCCGGCAGATGGGCAGGTAGTCCTCGATGCCAACGCCGCAGTTCGCGCCCACGGCATCTGCACCCGCTCCTGTCAGCTCCTGCGCCGCCTGCTCGGGAGTGACCCCCATCATGGTGCGGTCCTTGTTGCGGCCCGAGCCGAACACCATCGACACCACCACCGGGAGGCCGGTCTGCCGGGCCGCGCTCAGGCCCACCTTGGCCTCCGCCAGGTCGGCCATGGTCTCGAAGACAATCGCTTCGGCGCCAGCCTCCGCCAGCAGCTTCGCCTGCTCGAGAAAGACCGCGTGCAGCTCCTCCTCGGTGGTCTCGCCCGTCACCAGCAGCTTGCCGCTCGGCCCCATCGAGGCGATCACGTGCGCCCGCCCGCGCGCCGCCGCCAGCGAGATTGCGACGCCCGCTCGGTTTACCTCCGCCGTACGGTCCGCCAGGCCGTAGCGCACAAGCGCCAGCCGGTTGGCGCGGAAAGTGTTGGTGAGGATGACCTGGCTGCCGGCCTCTACGTACGCGCGGGCCACTTCCTCGACCTTCTCCGGGTGGGAGAGGTTCCAGGCGTCCGGGCATTCCTCGGCCCCGAGGCCCCGCCCCTGCAACAAGCTACCCCAGGCGCCGTCGGTCAGCACCGGCCCGGAAGCGGCCAGCCGTTCAATCAGCGTCATTTCCCGAGCACCTTGCGGGCCAGGGGTACCGCTGCCGCGGCGCTCGAGCCGTAACCGTCGGCCCCTATCTGTTCGGCGTATTCCTGCGTCACCGGCGCGCCGCCAATCAGCACCTTGACCCGGTCCCGAACTCCTGCCGCCTCGAGTGCCTGGATGGTCGTCTTCATCGCCGGCATGGTCACGGTCAGCAACGCTGACAGCGCCACGATGTCCGCGCCCTTCTGCTGGGCGGCCTCCACGAAGCGCTCCGGCGTCACATCGTAGCCCAGGTCGATCACCTCGAAGCCACCGCCCTGGAACATCGAGGCGACCAGGTTCTTGCCGATGTCGTGCAGGTCCCCCTTCACCGTCCCGATCACCACCCGGCCCACCGGCTCAGGCGGCGTACCGATCAGTTCGAGCGCGGCTCTCATTGCCCGGGCCGCCAGCAACAACTGCGGGACATAATACTCCTCGCAGTCGAACCGCCGGCCCACCTCCCCCATGGCGGGGGTGATGTACTCGCTGATGAGTTCGGACGGGGCCACGTTCTCCGCCAGGGCCTCGCGCGTAACGGCCGCCGCGCCCTTGTTGTCGCCATTCAACACCGCTTCGTAGAGTCTTGCCAGCTCGGCCATGTCCTGTTCTATCTCCCCTCGAATTCCGCTACCGCCTCCAGCATTGCCACGATGTTCTCCACCGGCGTCCCGGCCTGGATGTTGTGGACGGAGTTGAAGACGAAGCCTCCGTTCCGCGCGAAGATCTCGCAGCGCCGTAGAACCTGCTCGCGCACCTGGGACCGCGTTCCGAACGGGAGAGTGTGCTGCGTGTCCACTCCCCCGCCCCAGAACACTAGCTTATCACCCCAGGCCGCCTTCAGACCCGCCGGGTCCATGCCCGCCGCCGAGCACTGCACGGGGTTGAGGATGTCGAAGCCCGCCTCGATGAGGCCGGGGATGAACTTGCTCACCGCCCCGCAGGTGTGCTTGAACGTTTTCCACCTCGTGTTCCGGTGGATCCAGCCGTTGACTTGCTGGTAGTAGGGCATGTACAGCTCGCGGAAGGTGGCCTCCGAGCAGAACGAGGAGGTCTGGGTGCCGAAGTCCGTTCCGCAGACGAACACCACGTCCACCAGCTCGCCCGCCGTGGCCCAAATCCTCTCCAGGTTTCCCAGGGCGATTTCGCACTGGCGCGAGAAGACGGCGTGAATGTAGTCGCGCCGTGTCTCGGTCGAGATGTACCATTCGGTCACGTCGCGGATCCCCCTGGGGCGCTTCAGGAACGGCGCCGGAACCAGCGCGATGTCCCCGAAGCCTATTCCGGGCAGGCCCAGAGCGACGGCGCGCCCAGTCGCGGCCGCCTCCGTCGCGGCCTTCCGTAGATAGGTCAGGTAATCCTCGGACACCGGGCCGAACTCCTCTAGGTTGTCCTCCGGGTTCAACTTGTCTTCCTCGACGGGCGGCTGCCGGATGATGCTGTCGAAGAAGTGTCCGCCCTTGGGCATGCGGCCGCTGGGCGGCGCCGTGGTGTCACCTTCTGGGAAGATCAGCGTGTCGCCGTTGGGGGCCACCCGCGTGCGGAAGCCTTCAGAAACCAGCACCTCTAGCCCGCTTTCCAAACTCCAAGGCTTCCAGTTGCGGTTGACGTAGCCAAACAGCGTGTCGTAAGGGAAGACGCCCTCGACGTCGATGCCCATGGCCTGCTTGAGGTCTTCGTCCAGCCAGCCCAGCATCTGGTAAGGCTCGTGCACCTTGACCGGCTGCTTCTCCAGGCCGTAGTAATCGCGCAGGGCGGCCACGCAGGTGACGTGCACTCCGGTGACCGCAGTGCTCCCGAAGTCCACCGGCACGCGCTCCGGCTGGGCGTGATTCAGAGCCGCCAGGACTCGCTCTCTGCTGCTCATCGCACCAATGCCTCAGCCTTGGGTGGGCAGCGTCTGGACCCGCCGTGGGACATGCTTTAGCTTGTCCGGCCGCTTTCCCACGAAAGCCGCAGACAAGCTGAAGCTTATCCTACCCACGGCCCACCCAAGACTGAAGCATTGCCGAACCTAACAGATTACAATACCTGGGAGGCTGCTGGAGGCCGCCATGACCCTGGACCTGAATCTGGAACACCTCCCGCCCCCGCCCCAGCGGAAGGACTTCCGCATCGGAGCCATCGGGGCGGGTTTCATAATGCGCGACGTGCACCTGGTGGCCTACGCGCACGCCGGCTACAACGTAGTGGCCATCACCTCGCAGCCACCCGAGGGTGCGCGCGAGGCCGCCCGGGCGCGCGGCATCCCCAAAGTGTACGCGACCAACGAGGAGCTGCTGACCGATCCCTCGATCGAGGTGGTGGACATCGCCGTGCCGCCCGATCAGCAGCTCGGGGTGGTGCGCCAGGCGGTCCGCCACGCCGATCACATCAAGGGCGTGCTGGCGCAGAAACCGCTGGGCTGCAACTACGCGGAAGCGCGCGAGGTGGTGCGGCTCTGCCGTGAGGCCGGCATCACCCTGGCGGTCAACCAGAACATGCGCTACGACCATTCCATCCGCGCGCTGAAGACCCTGCTGAAGCGCGGCTGGCTCGGCGAGCCGGTGCTGGCCACCATCGAGATGCGCGCCATACCTCACTGGCAGCCCTGGGTGACCGGCCTGGGCCGGGTGACGCTGCTGGTGATGAGCATCCACCACCTGGACACCTTCCGTTACCTGTTCGGGGACCCGGAGTACGTTTACTGCTCCGCGCGCACAGACCCCCGCACCAAGTTTCCCCACCGCGACGGGGTGGTCCTCTATACGCTCGAATACTTGAGCGGCCTGCGCGCCGCCGCCTGGGACGACGTCTGGGCCGGCCCGGCCCGCGAGGGCGCGGCCTCCGACATCTACATCAAGTGGCGCGTCGAGGGCACCGACGGCATGGCCCAGGGAACCATCGGCTGGCCCAGTTACCCTAACGCCACCCCCTCGACCCTCGACTTCACTACCAAGCTCGCGCCGAATACCTGGTTCCAGCCGCGCTGGAAGGAAGTCTGGTTCCCGGACGCCTTCGAGGGCACCATGGGCCAGTTGCTCGACTCCCTGGCGACCGGCGCCGAACCGGCCATCAGCGGCCGCGACAACCTGCACACCATGGCGCTGGTCGATGCCTGCTACAGGTCACTGGACGAGCACCGCCCCGTGGCGCTGAACGAAGTCTTAGACCTTACTGAGCCGCGACCGTGAGGGAGCGGTTGCGCAGGAGGACGCATGAAACTCGGACTTATCAACTCGGCCTGGCAAGGCACGAAAGTATCCACCGCCGACGGCATCCGCAAGACTAAGGAGATCGGCTTCGACACCATAGACATCTTCGCCGACCCCCTGGACATGACCATCAAGGAGCGCCGGCTGATCAAAGACGTCTGCCGCGAGCAGCGCCTGCCCATCGTCTCGGTCTGCTGCGTGGCGCTGGGCGTGGTTGACTTCAACCCGGCTGTGCAGCGCTTCCACATGAACCGCTCGAAGGCTTACCTGGACCTGGTCTACGAGCTGGAGGCACGCAACCTTCTGCTGGTGCTGGGCGAGTACCTCTGGCAGCAGGAGGTGATCGCGCCCGCGGCGCAATGGCAGTGGGCCGTGGAGAACGTGCGCGCCCTGGGCCAGTACGCCGCCGACCTCGGCATCGAGATCGCCATCGAGCTGGAGCCGTTCGGACTGTCGCTCATCAACACCCTCGACAAGATGGAGCGGTTCCTCGACGATGTGGGGCATCCGGCGGTGCGCGCCAACCTCGACCTCTCGCATCTGCACCTGTCGGGCACGCCGGCGGAGGCGATCCAACGTCTGAAGGGACGCATCGCGCATGTGCATTTCTCCGATTGCGACGGCAAGGTCCACGGCGACCTGCCGCCCGGCCGCGGCGTGGTGGACTTCATCCCGTACCTCAGCCAGTTGAAGCACGTCGGGTTCGACGGCACGGTGAGCATCGAGCTAGAGTACTCGCCGGAGCCCGACAAGATTGAGGACTGGGTCCGCGAAGCCTACGAAGCCACCGACCGGCTGATGCGGGCGGTGGGCGCGCGCGGGTAGGATATGACTCCCGTCTTGTCGCGGACAAGCCGGGAGGCTTATCCCACTTCCGTCAGGATACGCTCGACCTCCGCCCGTGGGTCTTCGGCGCGGGTCACCTGCCGGCCGATGACCAGATAGTCGGCGCCGGCGCGCAGGGCTTCCGCCGGGGTCGCCACGCGTTTCTGATCGCCCTTCCCTGCCCCGGCGGAGCGAACGCCGGGGGTAACCAGGATGGCCTTGGGACCGGCCAGGGCGCGCACTGCTGCCGCCTCAAGCGGGGAGCACACGATTCCGTCGATGCCCGCGGCCATGGCCTTGCGCACCCGCAGCGCCACCAGGTCCGAAACCGCGCAGGGGTAACCCAGGTCGGCCAGATCGTCCTGGTCGAAGCTGGTGAGCACGGTCACGGCCAGCAGCTTCAGCGGGGACTCTCCCCGGCCCGCCACTGCCGCCTCCATCACCGCCCGGCTGCCATGCACCGTGGTGAAAGCGGCGCCGCTCGCGGCCACCTGCGCCACCGCCCTCTTCACCGTCTCGCCAATGTCGTAAAGCTTCAGGTCCACGAAGACCTGCTTGCCTTGACCGGTCAACTCCCGCACCAAGGCCATCCCGGCGGCGGCGTACAGCTCCAGCCCCACCTTGTAGAAGGACACGCAGTCGCCCAGGCGATCCACCAGCTCCCGGGCCTTCTCGGCCGACTCAAAATCCAGAGCAATGATCAGTGGGTTCATACGATGCGCAGCAGTCGCTCACCCCGCGCGAGCACGCGGCCGATGATCCAGGCACCTTCGAGCCGCGGCGCGTTCTCCTCAGGAAGCGCAACCAGCAGGCCGCCCGAAGTCTGGGGGTCGTACAGCAGGCTCTCCACCTCGGGCGCCAGTGGGTGCAACACTTCGACGGCGCAGGAGGCAAATTCACGGTTGTTGTTCAACCCTCCGGGAATCGCGCCCAGCCGGGCGTATTCCAGGGCGCCGGGCAGGAACGGGAGGCGTTCGGCGCTGATCTCCAGCGTCACGTCGCTGGCCAGCGCCATCTCGCGCGCGTGGCCGATCAGCCCGAAGCCGGTCACGTCCGTGCAGGCATGCGGGTCCAGAGCCAGCATGGCCTCGCAGGTCCGCCGGTTCAGCTCCAGCATCGAAGCCACCGAAGCCTCCACGTGCGCAGTTTCGGCGATTCCTCGCTTCAGGGCCGTCGCGATCACCCCGGTGCCGATGCGTTTGCTCAGCACCAGGGCGTCCCCGGGACGCGCTCCGGCGTTGCTGATCACTCTTTCGGGATGGATCATGCCGATGACCGCGTAGCCGAACTTCATCTCCGCATCCGCCACGCTGTGCCCGCCCACCACCGCACATCCGGCCTCGCGCATCTTCTCGGCGCCGCCTCTCAGAATCGTCTCCAGCACCTCCAGGTCACCGTCAGCCGGGTAGGCGACGATCGATAGCGCGGTGAGCGGCCGCCCGCCCATGGCGTAAACGTCGCTCAGCGCATTGGCCGCGGCGATGGCGCCGTAGGTGTACGGGTCATCCACGATGGGCGTGAAGAAATCCACCGTCTCCACCAGCGCACACTCCGCCGTCAGCTTGTAGACGGCCGCGTCGTCGGCCTTCTCAAAACCGATCAGCACGTTAGGGTCTGCCACCGCAGGCAGGCGGGCCAGAATCCGGTCCAAAACCTTTGGACCCAGCTTGGAGGCTCAACCCGCCGCCTTCACGTGCGCAGTCAACTTCTTGGCGTTCACACTCGTAGTGTACCCGGTCAGTGGCACAGGCATTCTTGCCTGTGTTGCCTGAACACAGACTCGAAAGTCTCTGCCACCAGCGTCACAGGCATTCTTGCCTGTGTCTGGAGTTTCTACATTTGCTGAGAAGATTGAAGACCGTGGGCCACTTCCCGACTGGCGGCTCAAGGCCTCGTGGGACAGGCGGTTTCGCCTGTCCGCCCACTGGAAATGTTCGACTGCCGCAGACATCTTCCCCACTGGCAGCCAGCGCAGGCCTTGGTGTTCCTGACCTGGCGGTTGGCAGGCTCCCTCCCCTGCTGTCGCCTTTCGGATCAAGCCACCTCCGGCCCCCTCTGGCTGCGAGACCCGCGAGTGGCTGGGCAGCCGGGCTGGCCGCGGCGGTGGAAGATGGGCCTTGGTCAAGTGCGCGGGCGACAGGCGAAACCGCCTGTCCCACACAGGAGTCATCACCCTTGAGCAGAGGAATGTAGCAACTCCAGGCACAGGCATTCTTGCCTGTGTCTTCACAGCACGTCCGCGAACCCGCGCTTCAGGTGCCGGAAGAACAGCCCGCCCATCACGAACGCCCCCAGGCCGAAGCCGGCGATCACCGCCAGCTCGCGCACATTCGGCAGACGCGCCGACAGCAGCCTCTCCCGGTAAGCGTTAACCAGGTAGGCCAGCGGGTTCAGCCTTGGCAGAAACCGCAGCCTCTCCGGTATCTGCTCCTCGAGAATGAAGATCGGCGTCAGCCAGAACCAGAAGGTCATCACCACCGCGAGCACCTGGGCGGTGTCGCGCACATAGACGTGCAGGCTGGAGACCATCCAGCCCACCCCCACCGCCAGCAGCCCCAGCAGGGCCATGTAGACCGGCAGGAAAAACACGGCGAGACTGAAATGTCTCAACCACACCCCCACCGCCGCCAGCACCAGCCCCAGCGCGATCAGGTGGTTGACCAGCGACGACAGGAAAATCGCCACCGGCACCACCTCGGCAGGGAAAACCGTCTTGGTGATCACGTTGGCGTGGTCCAGCAGGCAGGTCGCCGAGCGCAGCACCGTGTCCTGAAACAGCAGCCACGGCAAGAAGCCGCTGAACAGGAACAAAGTGTAGTTCTCGGTGATCGCGCCCGCCGGCAGCCGCACGCGCAGGCACCACTGGAACACGAAGGTCCAGCTCACCAGCAGCACCAGCGGGTGAACCACGCCCCACAGCCAGCCGGCCGCCGAGCCCACGTAGCGCTGCCGGAAGTCCCGCTGGACAAGCTGAAACAGCAGGCTGCGGTGGATCACCAGGTTGCCAAGGAAACGCCTCCCCGGAATGCGCGCCATACCCTTGCATTGTACCCAGGGTGGTACTGGCGCCGCGCCCGGCCGGGAGTATAATAGCTTCCCAGCAGGCCGGCTCACGAGGGACGGTTGGGCTTCACCGCAAAACTTACTCACGAGCGCTGCCAGGCTGTTTTCGACGCGCTGGGGCATGGGGTGTGCCTGCTGGATGCCCAGGGCCGGATTGAACAGGTCAACCGAGCCATGCAGGCCCTGCTGGGCAAGCCCACCCGCGAACTGATCGGCCACCGCCCCGAGGATCTGATCCCCGGTTTGCCGGATCCCAAGAAACACTGCCCCTTCCACCGCCTGCGCAAAACCTTACAGCGCGAGTCCGCGGAACTGCACCTGGCGGGGCGCTGGTTCCAGCTCACTGCGGATCCCATGCTCGACCCCAAGGGCCGGCTGACGGGCGCAGTAGTCACTGTGGCGGATATAACGAGACAAAGGTCTCTGGAAGAGCAGCTCCGCCGTTCGCAGAAGATGGAGGCCGTGGGTCGGCTGGCGGGCGGCCTCGCGCACAACTTCAACAACCTGCTCACCATCATCGCCGGCTACAGCCAGATGGCGCTGGACGGGCTGCCCTCCCCGCATCAGGCCCGCCGGGACTTGGCGGCCATTATGGAGGCCACGGCCCGCGCCACCAGCCTCACCCGCCAACTGCTCACCATCGGCCACCGGCAGAGGAGCCGCCCGCGGCGCATCGATCTCAACCAGGTCGTCTCCCGCATGCGCCGGATTCTCCACGGCGTGGTGGGCCCCCGCATCCAATTGGAGCTCCTCCTGAAGCCCCGGCTAGGTGGGATCAAGGCCGACCCCACGCTGATCGAGCAGTTGGTCATGAACCTGGTAGTCAACGCCCGGGATGCCATGCCCAAGGGCGGCCGGGTGCTGGTTCAGACCGCCGAGCTGCGTGTGCCGGCCCAGGCTCCACCCGACAGGCCCAACCTCGCCCCGGGCCTCCACGTCTGCCTGACCATCAGCGACACCGGCGCGGGCATGGATGCCGAAACGCGAAACCACGTCTTCGAGCCCTTCTTCAGCACCAAGCCCAGAAGCAAAGGAACCGGTCTGGGCCTCTCCATTGTTTACGGAATCGTCAAGCAGAGCGGAGGCGACATCGAGGTGGACTCGGAACTGGGAAAAGGCACGACTTTCCGCATTTGGTTCCCCTGCTGGCGACCCGCACCCCCGCGCCGGCGGGGCGCGCCTCGCAAGTGAGGACCGCCATGGCAGACGCCACCCAGCCGCATCAGCGCTGCGCCGCCGAACTCGAGCAGGCCGAAGAGAAGATACTGCGGCTCAACCGCCTGTATTCGGTCACCAGCAGCCTGAGCCAGACCATTATCCGGACCTCGGACCGGGCAGAGCTGTTCCGCGAGATCTGCCGTATCGCCGTCGAGAAGGGCCGCTTCCGGATGGCTTGGTTCGGCCTGCTGGACAGCGCCACCCAGCGCGTGATTCCCGCGGCCTGGGCGGGAATCGAGGAAGGCTACCTGGCGGCCATTCGCATCAGCGTGGCCGACGAGCCGGAGGGGCGCGGCCCAACCGGGTCAGCCTTGCGCGAAGGGCGTCATTTCATCTGCAACGATATTGCCAACGCCGAGTTGATGCTCCCGTGGCGGGAGGAAGCCCTCCGGCGCGGCTATCGTTCCTCGGCGGCCTTTCCCGTGCAGATGCAGGGGCGCCTGGCGGGAGCGCTGAACATTTATGCCGCCGAGACCGGCTTCTTCGACGAGGAGAACGTGGCCTTGCTCGACGACATGGCGGCCGATCTGGCCTTTGCGCTGGAGAGCATCGAGCGCGAAGAGCGGCGCCAGCGGGCCGAGGGCGAGCGCGCCCAGGCCCTGGCGCGAGAGCAAGCCGCGCGCGCCGAGGCGCGTGCTGAGGCCCGCTACCACGAGTTGCTCGAAGCCGCTCCCGACCCCATCCTGGAGATCGATGGCCAGGACCGCATCGTGCTGCTCAATGCCGCCACCGAGAGACTGTTCGGTTACACCCGTGAGGAGCTGGAAGGTCAGCCCGTGGAGAATCTCCTTACGGCGCGAAGCCGCGAGGCCTACCGCCGGTTCCGGACCGCCTGCCTGCGCGACCCTGGCGCCCGTCTTGCCGGCGCGGAGGAGTTGTCCGCCCGGCGCAAGGACGACCGCGAGTTGATTATCGAGATGAGCCTCAGCCCCGCCCACACCCCGCAGGGCCCGCGCTGCACCTGCATTATCCGGGACATCACCGAGCGGAAGCACCTGGAAGAGCAGCTCCGGCAGTCCCAGAAGATGGAGGCTCTCGGTCGCCTGGCCGGCGGCGTGGCTCATGACTTCAACAACCTGCTCACCATCATCGGCGGCTATTCGCAGATGTTGCTGGACAGCCTGAGGGCCAAGGACCCGGCCCGCTGCGATCTGGAATCCATTCTCGAAGCGGCCAACCGCGCTTCGGCCCTCACCCGTCAGTTGCTGGCGTTCAGCCGTCGCCAGGTGGTCCACCCGAAGATCGTGGACCTGAACCGCCTGATTGCCCGGATGCACACGATGCTGCGGCCGCTGATCGGCGAGGACATCGAGTTGCGGCTGGACCTCCAGAAGAACCTGGGGCGGGTCAAGGCCGACCCTGGCTTGCTCGAGCAGGTAATCATGAACCTGGTGGTCAATGCGCGGGACGCCATGCCCACGGGCGGACGGATCGTGATCCAGACCAGGGAGGTCGGGTTCGGCCCGGATTCGCCGGGCCCGCCGGTGGGGTTGAGCTCCGGCCGGTGGCTCGCGCTGGCGGTCAGCGACACCGGACAAGGGATGGATCCGGATACCATAAGCCACGTCTTCGAGCCCTTCTTCACCACCAAGCTGCGGGGCAAGGGCTCCGGCCTGGGGCTGTCCACCGTGTACGGCATCGTCAAACAGAGCAACGGTGAGATCACCGTTTCCAGCGAAGTCGGCCGGGGCGCGACGTTTCGCGCCTACCTGCCGGTCTTTGAAGCGCCGGCGCGAGCGGCTGAGCCGGCGGCGGCGGTCCCGCGCCCCGGGCGGGGAGAGGAAACCATCCTGCTAGTGGAGGACGAGGCGGCGGTTCGCAAGCTGGCCCGGGAGATGCTGGTGCGTGAGGGGTATAGAGTCCTGACGGCGGACGGAGGTCCGGCTGCTCTGGAGGTGTGGGAGCAGCAGGCGGACTCGATCGACCTGTTGCTGACCGACGTGGTCATGCCCCAGATGAGCGGGCGCGAGCTGGCCGAGCGGCTGAAGGCCGAGCGGCCGGGCCTGAAAGTCCTCTACATCTCCGGGTACACCAGCGACGTGATCGCCCGCCACGGCGTCCTGGGCTCGGAGACCGCCCTGCTGCCAAAACCTTTCACCCAGGAGAGCCTGAGCCGGAAGGTGCGGGGTGTGTTGAGCCAGACTCCGAGCTCGCCGGAAGCCGCGCCTGCTGGCTAGACGAAGCCCGCTAGTGTGCCGTCCCATTTAATTCTTTACAGCGGCGTACCTTGTCGAGGATAACA
>CAYGVJ010000047.1:0-17069 GCA_964353255.1 uncultured Solibacteraceae bacterium
TTCCACTTCACCATCAACCCCCTCGCCTGAACAGATGGGTTGCTCTGACGCATACAGCAGATCGAGTAATGCCGGCGCCCGCGCGCGCGGCGGCGGAGATCAGGGTGCGGCTGGAAACCACGAACGGCCTGGCCATTTACGGCGAGGGCCGGGGCCGCTACGGGATCGATCCGACGATTCTGGTCCATACAGCGCGGGATGTGGAGCGGCCGGCGGGCAGCGGGCCGAAATGAGCCTGCGTTCTCAGGGCCAAGCGAAAAAACTGCGACCTGAAGGCCCGGCGCGGATTCAAAACAAGTGTGGCTTCACTATGAGGGGCCTGAAGGCGGTCCGGGGTCGTCCGGGGACCCCGGCGCGGCCTTCAGGGGTGGGGCCCGGCGTGCCGGGCCGGGCGCGTTACCGGCGCGCGTACAGCGGCGCTATCGACACTATTCCGAGCCCGACTGCGAACAGCAGCAGCATTAGCCCCAGCAGCAACTTGACCCGGACGCTGGCATCCCGGAACTCCCTCCACACCAGCAGGCCCCAGAGCGCGCTGATGAGGGTGGCGCCCTGCCCCATAGCGTAGCTGATGGCCGGCCCGACCGGCACCTCCGGCGTGGCGCTGGCGGCGACGAAATTCGAGATGGTTCCGGTCGCCCAGATGATGCCGCCGGCCAGCCCCAGAAGGTGTTGTTTCCAGGTCCCCTTGAAGTAGTCCAGTATCTCCACGGGCGGCCCCTGGATCGGCAGGTTCATGAAGAACAAGTTGAAGACGAAGGTCGAGACGAAGACGCCCAAGGCGAACACGACGGCAATCGCGTATGGCCCCAGGCCGGTGTCCCCGGCCTTGCCCAGCTCGACCAGCGGGTAGAAGGCCCCCATCAGCAGCCCGCTGGCCAGGCTCAGCAACACCCCTTTCCAGCTCACTTTCGGCACGAGCTTGGCGGTGCGGCCGGCTTTGACTTCTTCCACGGCCTTGGCCCCGGCGTGGATGCGGTAGGCCATGGCGTCAACAACGATGGCTACCAGTACGACAGCCACCCCGATGAACAGCAGGTCGGCGTTGCCTTGCGGGTTGATGGCGTAGTTCCACACCACGCCGATGACCAGCGCCAGGCCGATGCCCACCGGGAACGCCACCGACATCCCGGCCACCGAGATGGCGGCTACCAGAAGCATGTTGGCCAGATTGAAAACCACGCCGCCGGCGAAGCCGTAGGCCAGATTGCGGCGGCCGGCGCGCATCAGGTCGTCGGTGAACAGGAACCCGTCGAAGCCCAGCGTGCCGAAGGTGTACGCGGCAACGATCGCGGCCAGCAAGAGGCCGAAGGTGTAGTCGAAGTAGAACAACTCGAAGCGCCACTTGCCTGACAGCTTCTGAGTGTTGGCCCAGGATCCCCAGCAGATCATCGACAGGATGGTGATCAGCAGGGTGGTGGTATAGGTGTCCGGGAGGACCATAGGAACCTCCTAAAGCAAAGCCGAGATTACAATGCCGGGCGCACCGAGGTCAAGCTGAGGGAAGATTGTCCTATGGACCCGATATGGTACTTTGCCCTCGGCTTGGCAGCCGGGTTGCTGCTGGGGGCGCTGCTGACGTGGCTCTATGCCCGGGCCGGGCGCCTGGCGCTGGAGCAACGTCTGGAGCAGGAGCGGTGCGGCAGCGAGCAGAAGCTGGCGCTGCTCCAAGAAGCGCAGCAGCGGCTCTCCGATGCCTTCAAGGCTCTCTCCGCCGACGCCCTCCGCAGCAACAACCAGACCTTCCTCGAACTGGCGCGGGAAACACTCGACCGGTACCAGAGCGGCGCGCGAGACGATCTGGAAAGCCGGCAGAAGGCCGTCCAGGAGCTGGTTAAGCCATTGACCGAGTACCTGAAGGACGTGGGCCGGCAGGTGGCTTTGATGTCCGCCGCCGAGGAGCGCCTGCGGAGCGAGGCGGTCAGCCTGCGCGGCGAAACCGCCAACCTGGTGGCGGCGCTGCGCGCACCCAAGGTGCGCGGGCGGTGGGGCGAAATCCAGCTCCGGCGCGTGGTCGAGATGGCGGGCATGTTGGAGTACTGCGATTTCCTCGAGCAGGAGTCCGTGGAGACCGAAGAGGGCCGCCAGCGCCCCGACCTGGTAGTGAAGCTTCCCAACGACAAGCGCGTGGTGGTGGACGCGAAGGTCTCCTTACAGGCCTACCTGGAGGCTGTGGAGGCGACCGAGGAAACGCTCAAGGCCGAAAAGCTCAAGGAGCACGCGCGCCAGATCCGGACGCACCTGGCCCGCTTGAGCGGCAAGGCGTATTGGGAGCAGTTTGACTCGACGCCCGAGTTTGTGGTGATGTTCCTGCCGGGCGAAGTCTTCTTCAGCGCGGCGCTGGAGCAGGATCCGGGGCTGATCGAGTTCGGAGTCGAGCGGCGCGTGCTGCTGGCCACGCCCACGACTCTGATCGCGTTGCTGCGGGCGGTGGCCTACGGCTGGAAGCAGGAGCGGCTCGCCCAGAACGCCCAGGTCATCAGCGAGCTGGGCAGGGCGCTCTACGACCGGCTGCGCACTTTTGCCGAGCATTTCCAGGAGCTGCGGCGCTCGCTGGACGGGGCGGTCGAAGCCTACAACAAGGCGGTGGGTTCGCTGGAGGCGCGGGTACTGCCCGGCGCCCGTCGCTTCAAGGAGCTGGGCGCGGGGGCGGGAAAAGAGATCGAGACGCTGGAGGCCGTAGACCGCGCGACGCGCGAGCTACAAGCCCCGGATCTGGAGGCCGGGCCCCCGGCGAGCACAGGCTGAGTGTCTGTGCCGCTGAATGCGTCAGGCTTGCTGGTTCACTTCTTGGGCGCGGGCGGCGCCAGCACGTCGTCGGGCGGACCGGGGCCCTCACGCTGGAACGTGATGCTCTGGATCACGACCGGGGTACGCGGCAGATCGTTCGAGTCCCGCGGCGTCCGCGCAATCTTCGATACCACGTTCTGGCCCTCGACCACCTGGCCGAAGATGGTGTGCAGCCCGTTCAGGTGCGTGGTAGGCGTCTCGGTGATGAAAAACTGGCAACTGCCGGTGTTGGGCCCGGCGTTGGCCATGGCCAGACGTCCCGGGGTGCTGAACTTGAGCGAGGGGTGGAACTCGTCTTTGATCGCCCGGGCACCGCCGGTGCCGTTCCCCAGCGGGTCGCCTCCCTGGATCATGAATCCCGGGATGACACGGTGGAAGGTCAGGCCGTTGTAGAGCGGCCGCGTGACCATCTGTCCGGTCTTGGGGTCTGGCCAGGCCTTGCGGCCCAGGGCCAGGTCAACGAAGTTCTTTACCGTGATGGGCGACTCCTGCTCGTACAGCTTGAGCACGATGGTTCCCAGGCTGGTGGTCATAGTGGCATAGAGGCCGGGTTCGCGCGCCGCGGCCTGGCCTGCGGGGATGTACGCCGCCAGGACCAGGGCCGCGAGGCCCAGTGCAAACAAGCTCAGATAGGTTCTCATGCTGCCAGTTTATACTCAAAGCTCCGCGGCATGCATAGCTGGCGACTCATTCTGGCCCTCGCGGCGGCGGGCAGCGTCTCATGGACGCGCGACGTCGCGGTCACCTTGCTGGCCACCACCGACCTGCACGGGAACCTCTACCCGATCGACTACTACACCGGCGAGCCGGTGGATCGGGGTCTGGCCAAGATCGCCAGCCTGGTGGAGACGGTGCGCCGCGAGAACCCCAACACCCTGCTGATGGATTGCGGCGACACGATTCAGGGGACGCCGCTGGAGTCCCTCTACCAGCACTATGTGATCACGGGCCGCCTGCCGCTGAGCCTGCGTTTCTCCGGGGAACCGCTCCGGGGCGATCCGATGATGCGGGCCATGAACCGGCTGGGTTACCGGGCCATGGTGCTGGGCAATCATGAGTTCAACTTCGGTCTGAAGAGCATCGAGCGGGCGCGGGCCGACGCGCAGTTCCCGTGGCTCTCGGCGAACACGGCGGTGACGCCGGGGGCGAAGGTGAAGCCGTTCGAGCCGTACATCGTCGAGACACTGGACGGGGTGAAGGTAGCGGTGGTGGGGCTGACCACGCCGGACATTCCCCAGTGGGAGCAGCCGGCCCACTACCGGGGCTACCGTTTCCTGCCGCTGGCGGAGTCCGGGCGCGCGGCCCTCTCCGAGCTGCGGCGAAAGCACCGGCCTGACCTGGTCGTGCTGGCGGTGCACGACGAGGTGGACGACAAGCTGGCGGCGGCTTTCCCCGGCGTGGACGCCATCGTCTTCGGGCACACGCATCAGCAGGTAGCGGGCCGGCGTGTCGGCGACGTGCTGGTAGTGCAGCCCAAGAACTGGGGCGTTTCGCTGGCCCGGCTGGACTTCCTGCTGGCGGGCGCGCCGGGCGACTGGAAGGTGGCCGAGAAGCGCAGCCGGCTGGTTCGCGTCACTGAGAAGACGCCGGCGGAGGAGGCGATCCTGCGCCTGGCGCAGCCCTATCACGAGGTGACCAAGCGTTACCTGACCAAGCCGGTGGCCGAGGCGCCGGCGGCTATGGACAGCCGCCTGGGCCGGGTGATGGATTCGCCGCTGGTGGACGCGATCCATCAAGTGCAGTTGTACTACGCCAAGGCCGACGTCTCCTTCACGGCGCTGTTCAACACGCGAGTGACCGTGCCCAAGGGGCCGGTGACGATCCGGCAGATTGCGGCGCTCTACATTTATGAGAACGAGCTGTACGCCGTGGAAGGCACCGGCCGCATGGTCAGAGAGGCGCTGGAGAACGCGGCGCGCTTCTTCCGTTCCTGCCCGGATGAGGCCTGCTCGCACGGGCCGCTTATGAACCGCGCCATTCCGGGTTTCAACTACGACATGGCGGAGGGTGTGGCCTACGAGATCGACCTTCGCCGGCCCGCGGGACAGCGCGTCGTGAACCTGTGCTGGAAGGGGCGACCGCTAAAGCTGGAGCAGAGGCTGCGCCTCGCGGTAAACAACTACCGGGCGGGGGGCAGCGGAGGCTACGGCATGTTCCGCGACGCGAAGGTCCTGTGGCGCTCTTCAGAGGACATTCGCAGCCTGGTCATTTCCTATTACATGGCGCGCAAGAAGCTGCCCGCGAAGGCGGACGACAACTGGCGGATCGTGCCGGAGGCGGCGCGGAAGATACTGGAGGCTGAGACCCTGGGGGAGGGCGAGCGCGGCCCGGCTCAGTGAGCGGCGGCGCGGCTGAGGTACCACTGGTAGGTGCGTTGGAGACCTTCCCGCAAGCTGATCTGCGGGCGCCAGCCCAGCCCGTGAAGACGCGAGACGTCGAGCAGCTTGCGAAGGGCGCCGTCGGGCTTCGAGGAGTCGAAGCGGATCTCGCCGGAATAGCCGACAACTTCGCCGACCAGCTCGGCCAGCTCGGCGATGCTCACATCCTCGCCCGTGCCCACATTGATGATTTCCCCGGAATCGTAGTTCCGCATCAGGAACAGCGCCGCGGCGGCCAGGTCGTCCACGTACAGGAGCTCGCGCCGCGGCTGGCCGGTTCCCCAGACCGTCACGGCCGGCGCCCGGTTGAGCCGGGCTTCATGGAACTTGCGCAGCAGAGCGGGCACGACGTGCGAGTCCTGAGGGTCGAAGTTGTCGTGGGGCCCGTAAAGGTTGGTAGGCATCAGGCAGATGGCGTTGAAGCCGTGCTGGCGGCGGTAAGCCTGCGCCATGCGTAGGCCGGCGATCTTGGCCACCGCGTAAGGCTCGTTCGTGGGCTCCAGCGGTCCGGTCAGCAGGCAGTCCTCGCGCATGGGTTGCGGCGCCAGCTTGGGGTAGATGCAGGAGGAGCCCAGGAAAAGCAGCTTCTTGACGCCGCTGCGCCAGGCCGAGTCGATCACGTTGGCCTCGATAAGCAGGTTGTCGCGGATGAAATCGGCGGGGTACGTCATGTTGGCCAGAATGCCGCCCACGCGGGCGGCGGCCAGAAAGACGTATTCGGGCCGGCACTCGGCAAAGAAGCGGCGGGTGGCGGCCTGGTCGGTGAGGTCGAGTTCCTCGAGTTCCCGGGTCAGCAGGCTGGCGAAACCCTCGGCGGTGAGCGCCCTCATCAGCGCCGACCCGACCAGCCCGGTGTGCCCGGCAACGTAGATGACGGAGGCGTGGTTCATGTGGCCCTCGCCAGAAGCAGTGCAGAAGCTGGGAGACAGGCAAGAATGCCTATTCTACCTCCGCCCAGTCGTTGGGGGCGTGGTTGGCGAACAGACCGGGATCGAACAGGGCGTAGGCGGGATAGACGACGGGCCAGCGGTAGGGGATCCAGATGGTGAGGATGCCGAAGAAGAGGAGGGTGGTGAGGGCGGCGGCGGAGAACTTCATCCAGGGGGATGGTAGCACGAGGGAATGGGTAGAGACACTACGGCGCTGGGAGGTGAAGATAGACATCGTCACCGTCGGGTATCCAACGCCGGCAGATACCCGACGGGGTGTGAAAGTATGGCTGGCGGCTTTAACGGGCCAACCCGGGAGAAGGGACCCAGCCGGCTCTTATCCCACGCCATGCACAGCGGGTTCGAGCGACCTTCAAGCCAGGTCCTGCACCGAACGAATTGACTGAGCGACGACCAACCATCTCTGCTTTAGGAATCGATTCCTTCGTGTCCCGCGCTTCTCCTCCTGTTTTCGGCGCGGCAAGCCTTCTTTCACCCAGTGCTCACGATCGCGCTGCGTCGCTTCGCACGGAGGGGCCACGTAGGCCCAGGCTCCTAAACCGAGCTGGACGGCCTGGCCCCAGGATCCTGAAGGCGCAGAAACACCAAGACGACGATGACGGTTCCGGAAACCGCTGCGCATCAGGGCCGCCCTGGTTAGGGGCGACCATCTGATTCGAGGGCAGTGGGTGGTGGGATGTGGGGCGTGGGGAGTGGGGTGGAAGTGGTTGAAAAGGAAGGAAACAAAAGTTGGGGGGAAGGGCGAGTGGGGGTGCGGGAGGCGATTGAGCTGGGAGGGGTTCTCGCGGAGCACGCCCGAAACGGGCAAGCGCCGGGCGCAGGGGGTTAACAAAACAATAGGGCTTCTCGCGGAGCACGCCCGAAACGGGCAAGCGCCGGGCGCAGGGGGTTAATAAGACAAGAGGGTTCTCGCAGAGGGCGCAGAGGGGCGCGGAGAAGAGAGGGCGTCCTCGGTAGGAGAGGAGGCGGTGTGCCAGACGCTCAGCCAGGTTATGAGGGCGAGGATGAGGGCGATGCCCGTGACTACCAGACCCAAAAGAGCCAGCTTGCGGAAGAATCTATGGGCATCCTGCACGAAGATGACGGAGCCGCCCAGGCGGGTAAAACGGAGGTTGCAGGAGTAGCACCGCCTGATTTTGAAACCCAGGAGAGACAGGGCGCGCCCGGTGAAACCCTGCCGGCGGGAGCGGTGGACGACGGTGGAACCGCAGCGCGGGCAAGGACGCCTGGGGCGAGCGGAAGCAGGCGGTTCAGACGGGGGCACGGCCGAGGGTGCGGGAAGAGGGTTCACGGAGAGGGTTCAGGAAATAGAATGGCTCTGTGACCTCTGCGGACTCTGCGTGAAACGGGTTTTAGGGGGTTCTCGCAGAGGGCGCGGAGAGGGAAGAGAGGGTTTCACGCAGAGGCGCAGAGGCAGCAGAGAGTTGAGAAAGGGTTTCACGCAGAGGCGCAGAGGCAGCGGAGGGTTGGGATCGGGTTTCACGCAGAGCACGCGGAGGCGCAGAGGGAGCGGAGGGGAGGGAGAGGGCGCGGCGGAGGAGGTGGGAGGAGGGGTTGTAGTCGGGGATGATGTCCTTGAGGGTGACGATGAGCTGCGCGAGGTCGCGGGCGGCGCAGATTTCGCGGAGGGCGGCGAGGTGGGCGGTCATGCGTTGCTCGGGGAGGCCGTTGCCAGCGAAGATCTTGATCTTCTCGTGGGCGGTGGGGAGGGTGTCCTCGAGGAGGGTGGAAAGCTCCTCGTAGAGCTTCTCGCCGGGGCGGACGCCGGTGAACTCGATGCGGATGTCGAGGTCGGGGCGGAGGCCGGAGAGAAGGATGAGGTTGCGGGCGAGGTCGAGGATGCGGACAGGCTCGCCCATATCGAGGACGAAGACCTCGCCGCCGTAGCCCATGGTAGATGCCTGGAGGACGAGCAGGCATGCCTCGGGGATGGTCATAAAGAAGCGGCGCATCTCGGGGTGAGTGACGGTGAGAGGCCCCCCGGCGGCGATCTGCTGCTTGAAGATGGGGATGACGCTGCCGCTCGAGCCGAGGACGTTGCCGAAGCGCACGGAGACGAACTTGGTGCTATGGTTCTGTAGGGAACTGATCAACAGCTCGGCGAGGCGCTTGGTGGCGCCCATGATGTTGGCGGGGCGGACGGCTTTGTCCGAGGAGATGAACACGAAGTCCTCGAGGCGGTGGTTCGCCGCGGCCGCGGCCACGTTGTATGTCCCGAAGACGTTGTTCTCGAGGGCCTCGAAGACGTGCGCCTCCATGAGTGGAACGTGCTTGTACGCCGCAGCGTGATAGACGACCGACGGCGAGTACTGGCGCAGGACCTCATCCAGGCGAGCGCGATTCTGAATGCTCCCGATCTCGGGGTAGAACGGCGTCTCCGGGAAGACCTGGCGCATTTCGCGGTCGATTTCGAACAGGGGGGATTCCGCAATCTCGAATCCCACGATCCCCGCCGGGTGGAACCGCGCGATCTGCCGGCACAGCTCCGACCCGATCGACCCCGCCGCCCCCGTCACCAGCACCACCCTGCCCTCCAGCTTCGCCGAAATCGCGCTTTGCTCCAGTCTCACCGGCGTGCGCCCTAGCAGGTCTTCCACCGCAACGTCCCGGATCTGCCGCGCCAGCCCGTTCTCCTCGATCATCTCTCCCAGGCTCGGAACGGTCTTGTACGACACCCCCGCCTCGTGGCAGCGCCGCAGGACTTGGGTCATCTGCGCCCCCGACGCCGAGGGAATGGCGATCAACACCAGGTCCACTCCGCGGTGTGCCGCAATCCGAGTCAGGTCCGGCCCGCACCCCAGGACCTTCGTTCCCTGAATCGAAAGCCCCTTCTTTTTCGCATCGTCGTCCACGAACCCGGCCACTTCGTAAGGCAGCGCCGGGTTCTGGCGGATCTCGCGCAACAACAGTTCGCCTGCATCCCCCGCGCCGTAAATCAGCGTCCGCTTCCGTTCTCCGGGCATCACTCGGGGTTTGAGCGCGTCCGCCATCATCCGGGCGAATACGCGAAGCCCTCCCGTGAACACGAAACAAATCAACAGGTCCAGCACGTAGATCGACCTTGGAAAACCGGCCGGGGCAATCAAGAGTATCCCCGCCACGCCGGCGGCCGACCCGAGCAGGTTGCCGGCGCCCAGCCTGGTCAGGTCGTGTAGCGAGAGGAAGCGCCAGCCGCGGTCCAGACGCAGCAGTCGGAACACCAGCCCCTTCGCCACCAGCCAAACACACACGCCGGCGCCGAGATGAACCAGGTAGCTGCCCGGAACCCTGAAATCGAACCGCAGCAGGAATGCCAGCGCTCCCGAGGCGGCGAACACACACAGTTCAACCGGCAGCCTAATCCATCTGCTGAATTCCGCCATCTTACTCAGCACACGTTGCGCGTCAAGCACGACTTCCCCTTTGGACATGACGTTGAGGTTTCTGGAATAGGGTGACTGGCTTCGCTGTCCCAAGCTCGGCGCGTGGACAGCGTTGCCTGTCACCCTGTTCTGTCAGCCCGCCGCCGCCATCGCTCGTTCCGGCTCGGCCGTGAGCGGAGGCGCTCCAACCGCTTTGCGAACCTGGTTGATCACGTACATCTGATCTCCCGGGCTCAGGCAACTCGAGCTCGGCAGGCAAATGCCGCGCCGGAACAGGTCCTCGGCCACTTCTCCACCGTAATGCTCCGCCCCGGCGTAGAGCGGCTGTAGGTGCATCGGTTTCCACACCGGACGGCTTTCTATCTTGGCGGCGTGAAGCGCTTGAATGAGTTCGTCGCGAGAACACCCGAACTTCTGCTCATCGATCAGGAAGCAGCTCAGCCAATTCGTGTGCAGTCCGTAAGGCGCCTGGGGCATCAGGGAGATTCCGGGCAAGTCCTCAAACGCGTCGCGATAGCGAAAGGCAATGCCGCGGCGCTGCTGGACCCGCAGGTCAAGGACTTCCAGTTGCCCCCGCCCAATGCCCGCCAGCACATTGCTCATGCGGTAGTTGTACCCAAGCTCGGAATGCTCGTACCACAGCGCGGGGTCGCGGGCCTGCTGGGACCAGAACCGCGCCTTCTCCACCCACTCCGGGTGCCGCGAGACCAGCATTCCGCCCCCCGTGGTGGTGATGATCTTGTTCCCGTTGAACGAGTAGACCCCCACATCCCCGAGCGTCCCCGCCGGCCGGCCCCGCGCCCCGCTCGACTGTTCTTCGCGCAAGGACACGCCCGCCTCTCCCCCTCCCCCACTCCAATAAACCGCCCCCAGCGCCTCCGCCGCATCCTCCAGCACCGGCACCCCATACCGCTCGCACGCCGCCACAATCGGGTCCATGTCCGCGCACTGCCCGTAAAGGTCGACGACGATCACCGCCTTCGGCAACCTCCCCCGCGCCGCGCGCTCCCCCAGCGCCTCCTCTAAGATTCCGGGATCGAGGTTCCAGGACTCCCGCTCGCTATCCAGAAACACCGGCTCGGCCCCCAGATACCGCACCGGATTCGCCGTCGCCACAAACGTCAGCGTCGGACAAAACACCTCGTCACCCGGACCCACATCGAGCAACCGCAGCCCCAGGTGCATGGCAGCCGTGCCACTCGCCAACGCCACCGCCGGCAACCCGGCCTCCTGCATCTCGAACTCCCACTCGAAGGCGTCTACATTCGGGCCAACCGTCGAGAGCCAGTTCGACTCGAACGCCTCCCGCACGTAGCCCTCTTCGTTGCCACCCATGTGGGGGATGGAGAGGAGAATTCGCTTCACCGGGATCCCACCGCAACCCCGGCTTGTTCCGCCGGGACCGCATTCCCAAAGAATCTGCGGGGTGGCAGATAGGCCGACGCCAGATCGAGTACGAACTCGCTAGGCTCATCCGCGCCAAGGAACCCGAACCTTGGCAGGAGGTCCTCAACGAGCTTATTCTTCGCGGTCGGAATGTAGCGTGCACGCAGCCGCGCGGCGCCTGAACGACGGGCGGCTTCACCAAGATCCCGCAACATGAAACCCTCGACGCCGCGGCCGATGACACGGCAACTCATCAGCCACAGATCCACGGTCCACTCCTCGCTGGCTGCCTCGGCGAGAACAACGGCGATCAGGCCATGGTCGGCAAACCGGTCGCGAAGGCGGTACCACCGGAACCAGAAGTCTTGCGATACCATCCGGTGCTGAACCTCCGCTTGGCTGTACCGCTTCGTGGTCAGGTTGAACTGGTTCGTCTTATTGATAAGTTGTGTGACGCGCTCGCACGTATTCACGTCCACCGCGCCCCAATCTATCTCCATCTGGAGGGATCGCAGATACTCATCGAGGCTGCTCGCCGCCTGACGCAAAGCCTGCGAACTGGCTAGGGCGGCGTACGACGCTGCGCGGATTTCGTCTTCATCCGTGAGTCGCAATGTCTGGAAGTACAGGCCGCGTTCGAGCGCGACGATTGTTCCGGCAGGCTCGGTTGAGATCTCTGGCGTGACGACTTCGGGAAGCTCCGCACGCACGCGCGCCCGCTCGGCCGGATTGTCATCCAGGAACACGAAACTGTCCAGCCCAAGGCCGAGGTCCATGGCAGCGGCCGTGAGGTTTGCTGATTTGTCCTCCCAATTCGCCTTAAACGAGGCAAAATCCTCAAGCTTGAGCACGGAACCCTGATGATGTTGGAAGACCGAGGCCGCATCATTGAAGTTGTTCTTGGATACAACCGCCAAGAGCACCCCGCGTTCTCTCAGCCCCTTAAGGTATCGTTGCAGCTCCTGGTACCGCTCGCCTACAGCCGAAGGACCACCCAACTGGATGCCCCCGAGGCCTTCCTCACCGATGATTCCACCCCACAGAGTGTTGTCGAGATCCACCGCCAGCACCTTGGAACTTAGCCCGAGAAGCGCGCGGATGAACGAGCTAAGTTGCTCAGCCAACATGGGGTAGGCATCAGGCGCTGGGTACACTCTGGCTGAAGACCACTGAATCGGACTCTCCCACTGCCCGGGGCATTGGGCTGCCAAGCGCTCGGCATCCAGAATCGTCACTTGCGCCGACACGGACTCCCACAGCATGCGGTTGATCTCTCGAATGACGTGGGTCCTGCCGCCCGGTAGAAGAGACGAGAGCGCGTTACAAGGTTCGCCAGAAGGTGGGGTGAAGGACGGCTGAATGATCTGGCACGCGCAACGGGAAAGCAATTGATCATGGACATCCCGTAGCTCCGCGACTATTTGCTTCGCGACCGCAGATGGACTGCTGGTGAGATCGCTCAAACCGAGGTCTCGCCAATTCAACAGCAGGATAACGAAATCGGGTCGGAAGGTGCACAAACCGGAGTCTTTGTCGGCGATCTCCTGCCGGTAGGAAGCGAACGGCCCTTCATAAAACTCCGCCTCGATACCGTCGCGCAGGAAGAGGATGTCGAGAACGGGCCGAAGCAGGCTGGTAGTGCAACTGCCGAGCAACGCGACCCGCGTCCTGCGGCGCGTCGGGCGCAAGGGCATGCACTTCTTAACCAGCGATTCAGCGCGCAGATAGAACGGGTAATCCGGATGCAACTGGAGCGCTTCTCGAAGAAGCTGAGTCGCATCCGCACCATCTCCGCAGCGGGCTGCCAGCCGGGCACGGCGCAGAAGTACGTCTGCGATCTGGCAACCCGCGGGGGTGGTCACGCGCGCAAAGAGCAACTGAGTCTGGGCCGGGGCGCCTTCATCCTCAGACAGCACGGCCCGTAGCCAGCGAGAAGCCGTATCATTGCGGTTTTCCAGCGCTATGTTAGCCTCCCGCCGGAGTCCAGCCTCGCGAATGAGTCCCGCCCGATGCTCGACAAAAGCCCCCAACCGAGACAACGGATACTCCTGAAGCCCGGAAAGTAACCAAGCCACTTGCTTCATCAGCGATCCTCTAGCCGTCCGAGGCGCCTTTCCTTCTCAAAGCGGCTACCACATCGCCCACGCACTTGAAGCCCGCCACATCTTCTGTTTCGAACTGCACGTTGAAGACTTCCTCGATCGCCAAAACCAGCTTGACCTGTGCTACCGAATCCCAGTCCTGGATGTCGGAAGCCGTGGTTTCGAAACCGATCTGGAGGGAAGGGTCGTCAAACACCTCTTGAAACAGAGCATTAATACGGTCGATTATCATTGGCATCACCAGCACACGCAGGACGGAATCCCCGCGGACTATTCTTCACAGCATTAGGGCGCCGCCGCAGACTGGGAGGTTGAGCCCCGTAACAAAGCTCGAGTCTTCGGAAACAAGGTAACTGACGGCACTGGCAGTGTCCTCGGGGCTAGCCAAGCGCCCCATAGGAATCGCTTTCCTGTAAAGTTCCCTCACCGCAGCCGGCGTGCTCGCAGTCAAGGGAGTCTGCGTAAAAGCGGGGGAGACAGCGTTGAAACGAATGCCTTTCGAAGCGTACTCAGCGGCAAGGCAGCGCATTAAACCCAAGGCCGCCATCTTCCCAGAGGCGTAAGCAGACATCTGCTTGGGAGGTGCGCCCACGGTCGCTGTCGTCAAAACCCACACCACTGCGCCGCGGCGCACTTCGATCATTGCGGGAAGAATCCGCTGGAGGATGCAGACCGGCGCCCGAACAGCCAGTTCCCATTGCCGGTTGAAGTTCTCAACTGGGGTCTTGAGAAACCACCTCTCCTCCAGCGGCGCTACGGCGCAGTGGATGAAGGCCTGCATAGGGCTCTGGAGGGAAGCGATGATCGCATCGATCCCTGCCTCTTGCGTTATGTCGCCTTCGACAGCCACTGCACACCCACCGCTGTCGGCGATGTTGGATGCAAGAAGACCTATCTCCTGCTGTTTGCCGACGTCATTCAGAAACACTCTGAACCCATCTCGCGCCAAGCGGGATGATACGGCCTTCCCGATACCCCCAGCCGCGCCGGTGACCAAAGCGCCGGGACTACCGCGAAGCATCTGGGACAGTCTCCTCCAGGAATTTCGCTATGACCTTGCCCCGAACGACTGTCTCATGCTCCCGAAGGAATTGCACTTTTAGGACCACCGTTCGCAGCGCAGGTTGAATCTGACTGACTACGGCTTTCAGACTGACAGTATCGCCGCAATAAACAGGTTGCAGGAAATCCACGGAAACCGATTCGAGCAGACAATCACGTCCTGGGAACTCCATCCCAACCAGCCGCGACAACGCGGCCGTAAGTAGCAATCCATGAACGACGCGCGTTCGGTGACGGCGCGTGCGGGCGGCGTCAACATCCATGTGAAGAGGGTTATAGTCACCGCTCAAGGCGGCAAATGTATCGATGTCGACGTCCCGGATCTTGGTTTCCAGGGCGAACGTCTGCCCAACCACGGCGTCTTCGAATCGCCGCACGGCAGGTTTCGGAACGGCGCCGGTGGAGCCGGTGGAGGTGCCTAGTGACACGTGAGTCCCCCATCGGCCACCAGACACGTTCCCGTGATCCAGCGGGCATCGTCGCTCGCAAGAAACGCCGCCACGCCGGCTATGTCGTCCGGCGAGCCGAAACCGAGGAGGTGTCGCGCACGGATCGCCTCCTTCTGCTCCGGCGTTAGCCGCCCCAGCCAAGCCCCGGACATGGGTGTCTCGACCACACCAGGCGCGACCACGTTGACTCGGATGCGCCGCGCGGCCAGTTCGACGGCTACCGCTCGGCACGCGGAAATGAGGGCGCCCTTAGCGGCGGCGTAGAGGACCTCCCCTGGGTTTCCGATGAGCGCCGCCGCTGAAGAGAACCAGACAACGGCGCCGCCGCCGGGATTTGAGCAGCGGGCAAACGCCTTCGTGCAGAGCAGGGTGGAGTTGATGTTGGCGGCGATCATCTCATCCATGTGAATGGATTTCGCAACCTGTAAAGGACGTAGACCGTGCCTGCCGGCGCACAGAACCGCCGCATCCAGAGGCCCGGATTTTGCCCGAAGCTCAGCGGTGGCGAGTTCCACTGCCTCCTCACTGCCGGCATCAAAGTTCATGACCAAGTGCCGCTCCGGATGGCTCCATTCGGCTGCGGCCTGTTCCAGACGCACCCGCTCTCGCGCCACGGCAATGATCCGGGCACCCTCCAACGCAAGTCGGCTCGCCGTGGCGCAACCGATGCCCGAGGAGGCGCCCGTTACCAGTACCGTCTTTCCCTCAAATCGCTGCACTCAGGACCTCATCATCAGGAATAACCGGATCAAGTGGGATCGACGGTTCTGCGTCCTCCGGCCAACGGATGATGGCAACTCCCCAGGTCAAGCCCGCACCAAACGAACATAGCAGCGTGCGTGAACCGGGCCGAATTCGCTGCTGCCGCCATGCCTCGGACAGGGCCACGGGCGTCGAGGGGCCACTACTGTTGCCCATCCTTTCCAGGCAGTAGAAGCGCTTCTCCGGCGGCACGCGTAGGCTCTTGTAGATGAGATCCATCATCGTCTTGTTCGCTTGGTGCAGCATCACTGCGTCGATGTCATTGAGGGTGAGCTGAAAACGCTCTAAGGCCGCTTTGATCACAGAGGGAACTTTGTAGACGGAGAAATGGAACACGGCAGGCCCGTCCATGAAAAGGTGCTCATCTGTCCGGACGCAACCGGAATCATCGATTCTCTCCACACGGGTCTCCGGGGACGAGGGCCGTCTTGCTCCGCCGGCCAGGACCAGTAGGTGTTTGGCTCCGCTTCCGTCGCTGCCCAGCAGAAAGCCATCAAATCCGTACCCCTCTTGACATCGCCCAACAACCGATGCGCAGGCCGCGTCGCCGTGGAGCGTTACCAGGCTCCGGTCCCCTGGGTGGATCAGTGTGCTCAGAGCGTCCGCGTTCAAAACCAGGACGTGACTCGCGACCCCGGCAGTCACCATCGAATGCGCCACGCTCAGAACGTACGGGTACGCGCTGCAAGCCTGATTGATATCGAAGGTCGCGCAGTCCTCTTTGAGGCCCAGCTTCCCGTGGAGGACAGAGGCAGTCGGGGGGATGCGGTAGTCGGGAGTCTGCGATACGAAAATCAACGCGTCAATCAGGTTCCGGTCGAACGGCTTGTTCTTGAAGAGACGCTCCGCAGCGGTCAGCGCAAGGTCCGAGGCACACTGCCCGTTCGAGACGACCCTGCGTTCGCTGATTCCAGCCATCTTGGTAATGGATGCCAATTCCTTCTCCCCAAAACGCCGTGCCAGCTCTTCGTTTGTGAGGCGCTTTGACGGGAGAGCAGAGGCAATGGCAACAATCGAAGTGCTTCCTCTCAGCGTGTTCATTTAGGATCGGTTCCGTTCACCAGTGCGAGGATGTCCCCATACGTCCGAAGCCGTTGCAGGCAGCACAGCTCAAAAGGACGTCCGGTGAGGTCGGAAAGACACACCATCAACGAGAGACGAGCAACGGAATCAAAGCTTTCGAAGCTGTCCAGTTCGATGTCGCCCTGCAATTCCTCGGGTGAAACCCCAAGGAGTTCCGCCACGGATCTTCGTAACTCAAGCTCATCCATCTACGCCTGCCTCCTCTGCCACTAACGTATGGGTTCTTTCTTAACCCTACAGATTTCCCTGGCGGGACAACCTATCACTGTCACCCCTGCCGCTACCTTCCGGACCGCATGCGAGTTCGCGCCCACCACGGCGCCCTCGCCGACCGCGACCCCAGGTGTGAGGCTTGCATTCGAACCGAGAAATGCGAGCTTGCCGATACGGCATCCGCCGCTGATTCTCGCCCCAGGGCAAATCTGCGAGTAGTCCTCCAACACGCTGTCGTGGCCAACTGACACATGAGCATTGATGATTACATACTGGCCCACCTCTGCCCTCGGGAAAACGATGCAGCCGGGGGCGATATAGGTGCCCGCACCGATCCGGGCATCGTCAGCCAGGATCACGGAAGGATGCACAAGAGTCGCCGGGCACCATTCCGCAGCCTCCGCGGCATGAGCCAGTTTCTGCCGCATGTAATTGTCCCCTACGGCAACAGCAAAAGCGATATCTTGCGCGACAAACTTCTCGGCAGTCTCCTTGATGGTTCCGTGCACAAGATATCGACCGAGGCGCTTTC